>JAGWMJ010000001.1:0-358529 GCA_028871815.1 Armatimonadota bacterium
CGCATCTGCGATACGATCTTCGCCGGTGACAACGCGGGCGTACTGCTTCGCGGTGTGAACCGCACCGACGTGGAGCGCGGCCAGGTGGTCTCCAAACCCGGCAGCATCAAGCCGCACACCAAGTTCGAGGGCGAGGTCTACATCCTGACCAAGGAAGAGGGTGGGCGGCATACGCCGTTCTTCACCGGTTACCGGCCACAGTTCTACTTCCGCACCACGGATGTAACCGGCGCCATGAACCTGCCGGAAGGCGTGGAGATGGTGATGCCGGGCGATAACATCCGCATCACGGGCGAACTTGGCCAGCCCATCGCGATGGAGGAGGGCCTACGTTTTGCCGTTCGTGAAGGCGGCCATACCGTTGGCGCCGGGGTTGTGACCAAGATACTGGAGTAGGCTGCACGGGCTGAACTGGAGGCCGAGATGGCGCAAAAAGAGGTCCGGGTACTGGTGACGATGACCTGCCCGGAGTGCAAGTCGCGGAACTACACGACGAGCAAAAATCGTCAGAAGACTCAAAAGAAGCTGGAGCTGATGAAGTTCTGCCCGAATCCGAAATGCCGGAAACACACGCGGCACACAGAGGGCAAGTAGGTTTGCCGCTCGCGCCGCGGATTGCGGCGCGAGCGTACAGGGGTGTAGCTCAGCTGGTAGAGCGGCGGTCTCCAAAACCGTAGGTCGCGGGTTCAAGTCCTGCCTCCCCTGCCGGTCAGCGCCGGTGGCGAACACAGGCGCTGCACGTTACTGACAAGGGCCGGCGAGGTACCGGCAAACAACGAAGGGCGAACATGGCAGCAGAAAAAACGACGGGCGCGCCCGGTGAGCCGGTCCGCAAACAGCCGAACTTCTTCGCGGAGGTAATTACCGAGTTGAAGAAGACCACCTGGCCCACCCGCCAGGCAGCCAACCGGCTTACAATGGAAGTGCTGATGGTGCTCCTGGTCGTCGGCATCTACATGGGCACGCTGGATTGGCTTTGCACGCAGATCGTCAACAGGTTCCAGTTGCTGCGCTAACAGGCCCACCGCCGCTACCGCATCCGCCCTATTACGGAAACACCCTTTAATGCAACGACATTGGTACGCCGTCCACACCTACTCCGGCCACGAAAACAAGGTGATGAACAACATCACGAGCCGGGCCAAATCGATGGGCCTGGCGGACAAGATATTTCGCGTGCTGGTGCCCACGGAAGCCGAGTTGAGAACCCGCGCGGGCAAGAAGACGGAACACAAGCGCAAAGTCTTCCCAGGGTACGTACTCATCGATATGGTTCTGGACCCCACCACGTGGCACCTGGTGAAGTCGACGACGGGCGTTACCGGTTTCGTCACGTCGGGTGACAAGGCGATTCCGCTTCAGGAGAGCGAAGTTCAGCAGATTCTGGAGGCGGTTGAGGGCAACAAGCCGACACCGGTGGTGCGCTTCGAGAAGAACGAGGTTGTGCGCGTGATTTCGGGTCCGTTCACGGAATTCACCGGCAAGATCGAAGAAGTGAATGCCGACAAGGAGAAGCTGAAGGTACTGATCTCCATCTTCGGACGCGATACGCCGGTCGAGCTTGATTTTCAACAGGTAGAAAAGATCGTTTAGCGGGAAGAGGAACATGGCGAAGAAGATTACGGCGGTTGTAAAACTACAGATATCAGCCGGCAAGGCTACCCCGGCGCCGCCCGTCGGCTCCAGCCTGGGCCCGTATGGCATCAACATGATGGAGTTCATCAAGGCGTACAACGACAAAACGGCCAGCCAGGTCGGAACGATCGTGCCTGCGGAGATCACCATCTATGAAGATCGCTCCTTCACGTTTATCACCAAAACGCCACCGGCGGCGGAACTGATAAAGAAGGAGTTGAGCCTGGAGAAGGGTTCGGGCGTACCGAATCGAGACAAGATTGGCGTGCTGACCTCAGAACAGATTCGGCGCATCGCCGAGATCAAGATGCCCGACCTGAACGCCAACGATCTGGAGGCCGCCATGAAGGTGGTGGCCGGCACGGCGCGCTCCATGGGCGTGGACGTGGCACAATAGTCCCGGCGCCAGCCGCTGCGGACGGAATCGGAGGGCAGTTTATGCTTCCATCACCCACTATTGCAAAGGCAGTAACGTTTCTGACGCTCGGAAGCATGTGGGCAATCGCCTGCCTGCATGCCGGCAGGACCGACACCGACGTTCCGTTTCACGTTGCCGTAGATCGCCGTGAAACCCGCCAACGCCTCTTCTTTGTCCGATCGGTATGGGTTGCCCTGGCGGCCGCATTCCTTAGCCTGGTGCTTCAGGATCTGCTGCCGCTTGTGTCGTTTGCATCTGTGGCACAGCGTGAACTGCTTCTTGGCGTTCTGCGCTCTGCAGGCGTTTGGGGAATCGTAGTAACAGCGTTCGTATGGGCGCAAACTGCCCATCTGGTTACCGGCCGCTTGCCGGGCTCGCCAGAGATGCGGTCCAGCAGCGACCGCAAGTAGATCCACCGCCGGCGCAATTGCGCCGACACCACCCGTGGGAGGGCGCATGCCCGCTTGCACCACCGGAGAATAATGCATGCCACCGGAAGATCTGAAGACCAATGAAGAGCCTGAGAGGGCCAGTCGATCCTTTGCGACTCGCCGCCGGGAAAAGCGCGGCAGACGCAAACATAGCAACCGATATCTGGAGCTAGTCCGCCGCGTTGGCCGCGGAGCGCCGCGCCCGGTGGATGAGGCGATTGCTCTTGTAAAATCGATGGCGACAGCCGGCTTCGACGAAACCATCGAAGTCGCGGTGCAGTTGGGCGTAGACCCACGCCATGGCGAGCAGGCGGTGCGCGGCACCACCATGCTTCCACATGGCACCGGGAAGGGAAAGGTTGTTTGGGTATTCGCGCGGGGCGATGCCGCGGCCGCCGCTACCGCAGCCGGCGCCGATGTGGTTGGCGCCGAGGACCTTGTTGAACGAATTCAGAAGGCCGGCGGCGCCGAGTGCGACCTGCTGGTCGCCGCGCCGGATATGATGGTTCTGTTGCGCCCGCTTGGGCAACTGCTCAAGGCAAAGATGCCGAACCCCAAATCGGGAACGGTGACGGCAGCGCCCGGCGACATTGTAACGGAAGTGAAAAAGGGTACGCGTACCGAGTACCGCGTGGAGAAGGCGGGCATTATCCACTCGTCCATCGGTAAGGCCAGCTTCCCGGATGACCACCTGCGCGACAACCTTGTGGCGCTATTGCTGGCGCTGATCAAATCAAAGCCGCCAACCTCCAAAGGCAAGTACCTGCGCGCCATCTCAGTCAGCTCCAGCATGAGCCCTGGCGTACCGGTTGATACGGTGGCCGCACAAAAGCTTACCGGCAGGGGCTGACCGCAGTCGCAAGCAAGCATGTGGTTGGCGGGTACACCGGCATGGATAGTTCGACCAGGCGCCTGTAGTTGGGAATGAGCGCCTCGCTCGTCCCTTGTGGTGCATGCCTCTGCGCCGAACGTCAGGATACGACGGCGCGGCGTGATCCAAACCTGGGTTATGCGCACTCACCGCAGTCGTTATCTCCGCCATGGCGCGTAGATGTGGCGGCGGAAACCGACCCCAGCTACGTGTGCAGGCGCATTTGAGCGACGCGAATCCGGTTGAGCGACCGCTCCAACTCGGCCCGAGCCGCTTCCGCTCCGCCCGAACCGCCCCCAACTTCCAGCGCACTGCGCGCCCGATCCGCCGAGGCTTGGGCTCGCTCCACGTCGATCTCTTCGGCCAGTTCCGCTGTATCGGCCAGTATGATCACCTTATTGCCGCTGACCTGGAGGAATCCGCCACTGGTGGCGATGTGGGAACCAAACCCCGTGGGAAGCGTGAGTGAGATCAACCCCACGCGCAGCTCGGTGAGGAAGGAGGCATGGCCTGCCAGCACGCCAAAGGACCCTTCGACGCCGGGCGCTACGATACTTTGCACGTGATCGGAGAAGACCATGCGCTCCGGCGTGACGAGATCGAGCTGAAAGGTGGGCATTTTAGGATCCGTTAACTACGCGGCGCCGGCCTCGATGGTGCGCGCTTTCTCAACCGCCTCTTCCACAGTACCGACCATGTAGAACGCCTGCTCCGGCAGATGATCGTATTTGCCCTCTACGACCTCTTTGAACGAGCGGATCGTATCCTTGATCGGCACGTACTTACCGGGCTGGCCAGTAAACTGCTCCGCGACGCGGAACGCCTGCGACAGGAACCGCTCGATGCGCCGGGCGCGGTTCACCACGGTGCGGTCTTCATCGGAAAGCTCCTCGATTCCCAAAATGGCAATGATGTCTTGAAGCTCTTTATACCGCTGAAGAATCTGCTGAACCTGCCGCGCCACCTGGTAATGCTCCTCACCGACCACGGCCGGCGTGAGGATGCGCGAGGTAGAGGCGAGCGGGTCAACCGCCGGATAGATGCCCTTCTCCGATACCCGCCGCTCCAGATAGACGTAGGCGTCCAGGTGCGCAAAGGTTGTGGCCGGAGCGGGATCCGTTGGGTCGTCGGCGGGCACGTAGATTGCCTGCACCGAGGTTACAGAGCCCTTCCGGGTTGACGTGATGCGCTCCTGCAGGTCACCCATTTCGGTGCCGAGCGTCGGCTGATAACCGACCGCGCTCGGGATGCGGCCGAGGAGCGCGGATACCTCGGAACCGGCCTGCACGAAGCGGAAGATATTGTCGATAAAGAGCAGTACATCCTGGCCCTCCTGCTCTCGGAAGTACTCGGCGATAGTGAGCGCGGAGAGCGCAACACGGAGGCGCGCGCCCGGCGGCTCGTTCATCTGGCCGAAGACCATGGCGGTTTTATCAATGACGCCGGATTCGGTCATCTCCAGCCAGAGGTCATTGCCCTCGCGGGTGCGCTCCCCCACGCCGGCAAACACCGAATAGCCGCCGTGTTCGGTAGCAATGTTGGTGATAAGCTCCTGAATAAGCACCGTTTTGCCGAGACCCGCGCCGCCGAACAGGCCAATCTTGCCGCCCTTGAGAAACGGTGTGAGCAGATCAACGACCTTGAGGCCGGTCTCCAGGACCTCCTGCGTGGGATTCTGGTCGGAGAAGCTCGGCGGTGGACGATGGATGGGCCAGCGCTCCGCTACCTCGATCGAACCCTTCTCGTCAATCGGGCGGCCGAGCAGATTCACGATCCGCCCCAGTACATTCTTGCCGACCGGCACGGATATCGCCTCGCCGGTATCCTGCGCCGGCATCCCGCGCACCAGGCCATCGGTGCTGGACATCGCGATACAGCGCACCACATTGTTGCCAAGGTGAAGCGCTACTTCAACGGTCAGGTTGATGTTTCGGGCGGGATCCGTGATGGTACAGGCATGCAGTATCTGCGGAAGCTCTCCGGCCGGAAAGCCGAGATCAACTACCGGTCCCTGAACCTGTACGATTTGTCCGGTTGCCATGTGGGGCTACTGGCTCCTTTGCGTAGAACCGGCCGCGTAACGACCCGGCGGCGTGGCGAAGCGTGGCGTTGAGACGGGCCGGCATGGGTACGTTGTACCGGCACGCGGTTTGCGTTATTATGAACGCTGAGCGGGAACTTCCTGCCGGGTCGGCGTGATCGCTGCCGAAACGCGGTTCGCGTTTGCATGAAATTTCACAAACTATTCTAGCAGGTTCGGGCAGGCAATACAACCGGTTGCAGCACGGTTAGAGGAGCTTTCCATGAGGCTTGTTCGCTTTAATGAGGGACGCCTTGGCGTCGCGACCCCGAACGGTTCGGTGATCGACCTTGCCGCGGCGGCCGGCCCGGCCGGCATCGAGAGGTTTCCGGCTTCGATGTCGGCTTTTTTGGCGCGCGGAGCTGAGGGCTTCGCAGACGCAGTTCGAACCGCGGACGCGGCATCGCCCACCAGCGTGCTGCCACCCGGATCCGTTCAGCTGCTATCCCCGGTGGGTGATCCGCCGAAGATCATCTGCATTGGTCAGAACTACCGCGATCACTGTGCCGAGCAGAATCAGCCTATACCCGAGCGAGCGATTATCTTCTCCAAATTTGCCACTGCCCTCAACCGGCCCGGCGGCGCAATCGTTCTGCCGAAGATATCGGAACAGGTGGATTACGAGGCGGAACTGGCGTTTGTTATCGGCGTTGGCGGGCGCGACATTCCTGAGTCTGAGGCGCGGCGCCATATTGCCGGCTACATGTGCGCCAACGATGTATCGGCGCGTGACATCCAGTTTGGCGACAAGCAGTGGGTTCGCGGCAAAACGTTCGATTCTTTCTTTCCATGCGGACCATGGCTGGTGACGGCGGACGAGATAGATGATCCGCACAACCTGGCAATCTCGCTGACGCTTAACGGTAAGGTGATGCAGCAGTCGAATACGGGAAACCTGGTCTTTGGCGTCGACTCGCTGGTCAGTTATCTTTCGCAGGTGGTTACGCTGCAGCCTGGCGATATCGTAAGCACCGGTACACCGGGCGGCGTTGGCGTATTCCGCGATCCACCGGTGTTTCTGCTTCCGGGTGACGAGGTGGCGGTCACCATCTCCGGGCTTGGAACGCTCACGAACACGGTAACGGCTGCCTAGCCGTTCAGCACTTCCGCCACGGAGACTTCCGCCATAACCTCCGCGGAGCGGTACGCTGCCAGGACTACGGCCAGATTGAGCAATCCATCGCGCGGCGTGCCGCGGAGTTGTTGAATGCCGTTGACTGCGTCCACAAAGTTCCGGATTTCGCCGTCAAAGGTATCCTGCCAGTCGTAAGCCGGCATCATCACGTTCGGTTCACTGCCCGGATACCAGGCCACTACGGCGCCAAGTGGGCTTCCGACGCTTACGCAACCCGTTGTGCCAAAGAGGGTGAGTACCGGCGCGCCGCCGCGCCCGGTGGCGGCATGCGTGGCGAAGAGCTGGCCCAGCACGCCACTGGCAAAGCGCATCGAGAGGCTCGCGGTATCTTCCGACGCGGCGCCTAATTCCGGCCGGTGCCGTGCACAGGCTGCGAAAACCGTCTCAATATCGCCGGCCACCTGCCGCATGGCATCTACGACGTGGATTGCCCCGTCTATCAGGTGGCCGCCACCCGCCAGACTGAGATCGCCACGCCAGCCGCTGTTCATTTCCGCGCGTTGGTAGTGGCTGTAAGCGGCCTGTACCCCAACCAGATCGCCGATTTCGCCGGACGCCGCTGCATCCGCCGCCATCGCTATCGTCGCGGCAAATCGCATGTTCTCGCCGTGCATCAGTACCACCCCGCTCCGCACCGATGCATCGATCATCGCCCGGCAATCCTGAACGCTGATTGCCAGGGGCTTCTCGCACAGAACGTGCTTGCCGGCGTTCATCGCGCGGATGGCGTACTCAGCATGAAGGTGGTGTGGCAGGCACAGGTCCACGGCCTGAATGGCGGGGTCGTCGAGGAGCATTTGGAACTCCACACACGAGCGGGCGTTCCACTTCTCTGCAGTCTGAGCGGCAAGCGCTCCATTCACGTCGCAGCAAACGGTCACCCGCGCAGAATCGGTCACGTGCTGCCAGGCGCGCATATGCGCTCCGCTGATGACGCCACATCCCACGAGCGCTGCATTGATGATTGAGTTCGCCATAGGTCTTCGGCTACCGTAGCTTGCGCTGGGGTTTAGGTCCAGCCGGTGCGATTTCGTCTGCCGGCTGCGGAACTCCTGCGGGGAGCAGGCAAAACAGATGCCGCCGGTGAAGTTACAAAAGCGGAGGAGAGAACCACCACCATGGGAATTCGGGTCTTCGAGCTCAACCACGTGGCGATTAACGTTAGCGACCTGGACCGTTCCATTCGGTTTTACGGTGAAACCCTGGGACTGCCGCAGATTGCGCGGCCGGCATTCGCGTTTCCTGGCGCCTGGTTCGCACTCGGCTCTCAGGAACTCCACCTCATCGCAGACTGGCCTCCGCCTACCGGCCCACGTTTGCACCACCACTTCGCGCTGCGTGTACCCAATGCCTTCGAGGCGCGCAGGCACCTTGAGGAGCATGGCGTTGCGGGCCTTCGTGGCCCGGCGCCGCGTCCAGATGGCCCCATGCAGTTGTTCTTCACCGACCCGGACGGCTACAGCATTGAGATGTACTCGCTGCCGGACAACGACCCGGGCAGCACGGGAGGTTCCAAATGACCGGTACTACCATGACCCCGGTGCACGATGTAATGTGCACCACCACTCTTGAGGTCGACGGCTTCGAGATTACGCGCCACCTGGGGATTGTGCGCGGGATTACAGTCCGTACTCGGGGCGCGCTGTTTCAGATCGCTGTGGGGTTGCGTCAGATGGTCGGTGGGCGTATCGGCGCCTATGTGGAGTTGTGTGAATACGCCCGCGAGGAGGCGCTGCAGTACATGCTGACGCATGCCCGCGAGCATGGCGCCAACGCAGTGGTTGGCATGCGCTACGACGCCACGGAATTGGGCCCGGGCATCACCGAGGTTCTCGCTTACGGCACGGCGGTGGTCGTCCAGCCGAAGACGGGCTGAAGGCGCAGGATGGAACATGACGGCGAATCCAGCGGCGACGCCATGTTGTTGGCCGCCATACTGAACCATCGAAGCATGGAGGAGGCCAACCGCT
The DNA here is from genome assembly GCA_028871815.1 of Armatimonadota bacterium. Taxonomy (NCBI): domain Bacteria; kingdom Bacillati; phylum Armatimonadota; species Armatimonadota bacterium. The sequence continues at coordinate 8,541 of JAGWMJ010000001.1, forward strand.
GTGTTGCCCGGCTGGCAGCCACCGAGTTTCGGGGCGACGCGGATGGTTTATCATGGTTCGCGAGCCGGATAGCGAGCCCGGTAGCCAACATGGTAGTACGCACCCGCCTCGGCGGGCCACCGCGTGAAGGAGCGATCGAAAACCTTCTCGATACCTACCGCAAGCTGGGCAGCCCCATCGCCTGGCTGGTTGGGCCCGCCTCAACGCCCGGCAACCTGGACAAAGAACTCGAGGCCCATGGTCTTATAAACCAGACGCAGTTGCCGCTGATGAATATCGACCTGGAGAAGTACAGCTCGACGGCGACGCCAGCGGGAGTCACGATTTCCGAGGTAGAGACGGATAGCGAGCTCGCGACTTTCACGGATATAGCCGCTGAAGCGTTTGAATGTCCACGTGGCGCCATCGCTCTCTGGTCCGATGCCGGTATGCGCATGCCACGCGACGGTGAGGTACGCGCCCGGATGTTCCTGGCCTCGCTGGATGGCGTGCCGGTCGCCACGGCCCAGCTTGCGGTGGCGCTGGGCGTGGCCGGAGTCTACGCGGTGTCGACCCTCCCGAAAGCACGCGGCCGGGGTCTCGGCACTGCAGTGACGTGGGCAGCGCTTACCGCGGGCCGCGAGATGGGATGCCGGGTGGGCACGCTGCAGGCGTCGCCAATGGGCAAACCGGTCTATCACCGAATGGGCTTTGTAGAGGTTGGTGCGATCTCGCTGTTCGGATTCGGCGGCGGATGACGTCGGAAGCCGGCTCGGCGTTCTCGCAGATCGCGCCGATCTACGATGAACTGATGCGGGGAGTACCGTACGGCAAGTGGTACAACTACGTGCTGCTGCTGCTCCAGCGCAACGGCCGGAGTCCGACGAGCGCACTGGACCTTGCCTGCGGCACCGGCACATTCAGCCTGCTGCTGGCGAAGAGCGGTATGGCGGTAACCGGTGTGGACCGCTCCGCAGGCATGATCGACGAGGCCCGCCGAAAAGCGTCCGCACAAAACCTGGATGTTCGATACCTGGTACAGGAAGCCAGCGCTCTCGACGTCGGCGGCGAGCCGTTCGATCTGTGCGTATGCCTCTTCGACAGTCTCAACTATATCCTGGATGACACCGCCCTGCTGCAGTGCTTCTCGCGCGTGCGCAGCAGCTTGACGCCACGCGCCGCGTTCATCTTTGACATGAACACGGAGTTCGCCCTGGCCAACGAGTTCTTTGACCAGGAGGTGCTGGATGAGGAGGAGCCTCTACGCCACCGGTGGCTCAGTCGCTATGATGCAGATACGGGCCTGTGCCGCGTCGAGATGGAGTTCTGGATTCGCCGGCAGGACGGCACGGACGAGATGCTGCACGAAACCCATGTTCAACGGGCGCCCTCCGTGGAACAGGTGACACGCCTGTTGATGTTGGCGGGATTCCGTCGCGTGGAGGCGTTCAACAGCTTCACCCTGGCGCCACCGGGCCCGTGCTCCGACCGGGTGCATTATGTAGCGTTACCTGCATAGCAAACCGTTTCCGATACCGAAGAGACTCAACAACCAGTCGGAGCGGTCTGGCGTGGATTCTGGTTAATAGGGTTACTTTAGCTATAAGTTTATTGACATACCATACGATCAAGCAGGTACACTGGCGCGTGACAGAGCGGCCTGCGGCGACGCATGGCCGCGATTTTTTGCTATCAGAGGATTCGCGTGCCGATACATCTGCAAGGAACGCAAGCGATCAGCGACCAGGGCCACCTGACGGTTGGAGGCTGCGACACGGTTGCCCTGGCGGCGGAATTCGGCACTCCGCTCTATGTACTGGACGAGGATGCGCTGCGGGGCAACCTCAATCGGTACCGCACGGCATTTGAACAGGCGTACCCCCGCTGTCGCTGCTACTTCGCCGGTAAGGCCCTGCTGAATCTCGCCGTGGTGCGCATAGTGGATGAGGCTGGCTGGAACCTGGATGTAGCGACGGAGGGCGAATTGGCGGTCGCCGTGGCGGCCGGACTACCGGCGGCGCGAATCGCGTTTCACGGCAGCAACAAGTCGATGGGTGAAGTGATGGCCGGCCTGGGCGCCGGCATTGGCCACTTTGTGCTGGACAATCAGCACGAACTGGAACTGCTGCGCACGGCCACGGCACAGACCGGCAAGCGAGTGCGTGTCATGGTGAGGTGCACGCCCGGTGTGGATCCGCAAACGCACCGGCTGATTCGAACCGGGCAGGCGGATACCAAATTCGGCTTTAACATCACCGATGGCTCGGCGCTGAAGGCGGTTGCCGGCGTGCTGGATACCCCTCATCTGCATTTTGTAGGCCTCCACTGTCACATCGGATCGCAGTTGCAGGATGCGGAGACACACGAGCAGGCAGCGGCGATTATGGCGTCGCTTACGCGCGAAGTTCACGCTCAACTAGGCGCCCGGGTGGAGGAGCTGAATCTTGGTGGCGGGCTTGGCGTCCGCTACAGCGACGCCGACCATCCGCCTACCTACGCGGAGTTTGCCGCACGGGTCTCCGGCGCTTTGAAGGCTGCGCTGGCAATGGATGAGGATCGCCTGCCGGTACTGGGCCTGGAACCGGGCAGATCCATCGCCGCCGAGGCCGGCTTGACGCTCTACACGGTCGGAGCGATTAAATCGGTTCCGGTTTCGGAGCCGGCCGGACGTAGAAAGTACGTTTCGATTGATGGAGGCATGTCAGACAATCCGCGGCCTCAGATGTACGGTGCAGTTTACAGCTGTGTGGTGGCAAATCGAGCGAACGAGCCGCACACGGAAGTCTGTGCACTCGCGGGCAAACATTGTGAGACCGACGTATTGGTGCAGCGGGCGCATCTGGCGCACGTTGAGGCGGGCGACACGGTAGCGGTACAGACCACAGGCGCCTATAACTCTACGATGGCCAGCAACTATAACCGAATGCCAAGACCTGCGATGGTGTTGGTTGGCGCAGGTAAGCCTGACTTGATTGTAGAGCGGGAGTCGTTATCGGATTTGCTCCGCCGGGAGCGCGTTCCGGAGCGGCTTGCCAGGCGTCCGGCCGCCAACGTGGCAGTGAACTGATCGAATGGACTCCCGATGACGTTTACCGGCTTTGCAATTGGTCTGATAGTTATTGTTCTAGGCCTATCCTTGCACGAGTTTGGGCACGCGCTAGCGGCTGATCGTCTCGGCGATCCCGGCCCGCGTGCTGCTGGGCGCTTGACCATCCGGCCGGATCGGCACATGGAACTGTTTGGGTTTGTTTTTATTGTCATTACACTGTATGCCGGATTCGGGCTAGGTTGGGCCAAGCCGGTAATGGTGAATCCGCGATGGTTCCGCAGGCCAAAGCGCGACATGATGCTGGTTGCCTTGGCGGGGCCGGCCATGAACCTGGCTCAGGCGCTGGCGTTTGCGCTGGCCTTGCGGCTGTTATTTGTGGTCGCGCCGGTATTCTACGGACATGCCGCGCTTGCGGCGTTTATACTGAGGATTTGTGCAGCTGGAGTGATCCTGAACATCGCGTTGATGCTTTTCAACCTGCTGCCGATCTTTCCACTGGACGGCTCGAAGGTTGTCGCCGGCCTGATGCCGGATCGGATGTCGATGGCATGGACGGCCTTCGGCCAACGGTACGGTGCACTCTGTCTGATCGGACTATTCCTGCTCGGTGGGCGGCTTCTCGGCAACACGCTTGAGCCCGCAACATTTCATTTGGCACGCCTGCTGATGCCGGCAGGGCTCTTCTAGTCGGAGGTAGAGCGGTGGATCCGGATCATCCTGGCGCCGGTGGGCGCCGACGCCTTTTAAGCGGAATGCAGCCGACCGGTGACGGCGCGCTGCACCTGGGAAACCTGGAAGGCGCGCTAAGAAACTGGATCGCGCTGCAGAACGATTACGAGATGTTCTGCTGTATTGTGGATTGGCACGCCCTCACGACACGGTACGACGACTCACGGGCTATTGGCCCCGCGTGCCGGCAGGTGGCTGCAGATTACATCGCTTCGGGCCTGGACCCGGCACGGTGCGCGATCTTCTTGCAGAGCATGGTGAAGGAGCACGCCGAGCTACACCTCCTGCTCTCAATGATCACGCCGGTCGGATGGCTGGAGCGCGTGCCAACGTACAAGGAAAAACGCGACCTGTTGGCCGAGCGCGGGGTCGGTGACGAATCGGTTTCGTACGGCCTGCTTGGCTATCCGGTACTTCAGGCGTCGGATATTCTGGTGTACCGGGCACATGTGGTGCCCGTTGGCCGCGATCAGGCAGCGCATCTGGAGGTGACGCGGGAGATAGCGCGCCGCTTCAACCGGCTTTATGGACCCGTGTTTCCGGAGCCGGAGGCAGTGATTCCTGCAACCGCGGCTGCAGTTCCGGGACTGGACGGTCGCAAGATGTCGAAATCGTACGGCAACGCGATCTATATGCGCGACACCGCCGACGAGGTTGCGGCAAAGATACGAGGCGCTTTCACAACGCCGACCAAAATCCGCAAGTCCGACCCGGGCGTGCCGGAGAGCTGCGTGGTCTGTCAGCTTCGCCGTCTGTACGATCCTTCCGGATACAGAGCGTCCTGGGACGAGGATCGGGCCGGCGAGCGCGGATGCATGCAGAGCAAGACCGAGCTGATTGAAATCGTGAACTCTGTTCTCGAGCCGATTCGCGTGCGGCGGGCCGAACTGCTGGCCGATCCCGTTGAACTTGACCGCGTGCTGATGGCCGGAGCCGAGAAAGCGCGACCTGTAGCGGCCGACACGCTGAAGCAAGTGCGCGAGGCTATAGGACTGCCGTAGCGGAACCCGGCGAGAGCCGGTTCACCATCGGCCCCAGGCCGGTTTCAGGCTGCAGTCGGACGGATCCGAAAAATGATTTCCGGCCCGATACTTTTCGGCCCGCCCGGCCGTCACCTCTATAACCTGTGACATCTTTGGAGGAACTATGGTCGCTGCAACCGAGATTGGGAATACCTTGAACGCCACCCTGCCCTGCAGGGATCTCTACGAGGCGGTGCAGACGGTGGCTCACGCCGTGAGCGACCGTACCACCATCGCTATACTCTCTCACATACTGATCGAGTCCGAGGAGGGCGCCCTGCGACTGATCGGATACGATGGCGAAGCATTGAGCATGAGCTGCCGCGTGGCCGCCAGCGTTTCGCGGCAGGGAATGCTGACGGCGCCGGCAAAAACACTGGTCGGCGTTCTGAGCAATCTGACCGAAAACCGCGACGTGGATATCTCCAGCGACGTCGGTTCCACCGTGCAGATTCACTGCGAGCGCTCCACAACGAAGGTTTTGGGCCGTTCTCCCGCCGATTTTGTACGCCCGCCGGACTTGCGAAACGACGCTGTGTGCACCGTGCCGCAAGTTTTGCTGCGCGAGATGATCCGCCAAACGGCGTTCGCCGTCTCGGGAGATGAAACGCGCCGGACACTCAACGGCGTGTTGATGTCGTTTGACGGCGAGACGCTGCGGATGGTGGCTACCGATACGCATCGGCTGGCGCTGCGAACCACCGAGGTCGGGAGTGGGGCCGTGGTGCGAGACGCCATTGTGCCGGCCCGCACTATCAAGGAGCTTGGCCGCCTCCTTACCGATGCTGCCGGCGACGTGACGATAACCCTTTCGGGGAACCAGGTGCGGTTTGACCTGCCGGGTGAGACCGAGACACAGATCGGCTCGACGCTCATCGAAGGCCAGTTCCCAAACTACAACCGGGTTATTCCCGGCCAGTACAACAAACGCGTGACCATGAACACCTCGGCGCTGACCCAAGCGCTGCGCCGCGCGCAGGTTGTAGCCCGTGAGAATGCCGGACGCGTGATGATGACGGTCGGACAGGATACCGTAGAACTGAGTGCCGAGAGCGCGATTGTAGGGTCATCGCTGGAGGAGCTTGAGGCTTCGAGCGACGGCGACGAGATGGTGCTGGCGTTCAACGCCGGTTATCTGCTGGAAGCGCTGGCGGTGATGGAGACCGACAAGGTCCACATCGATCTTACCGAGCCGCTCAAGCCGGCTGTGGTGCGGCCAGCTACCGAGGAGCCCGAATCGGCGACGGACCGGTTTCTGTACGTCCTGATGCCGATGCAGCTGGTGTGAAAATGTGCGCGCTGGAGTCTGCATCTGTGTCGCCCTCGGCTTCACGTATGAAGCCGGGGGCGCACAGTACGTCAGCACCTTCTTTGTGCGGCACGACCTTATGCACGATCATCCTCAGTCGCACACGCTTTTCTTGACCCTCTACGAACTCGTCGGTAAGGACGGTAAGCAGTTCGTTAAACGCACGGCTTAGGACGCTCTTCGCATCGCACCGCGAACGCTTCGAGCCGGGCTGCCTTGCTGGACGGGACGGGAGGACGCCACGACGATTCTCCAGGCCCTTACGGCGTGCGGCGATGTCGGCAGACAAATCGGCGTAAGCGTCCGCCAGTAGACCGCTTGAAATGCCGGCGATCTCCGCTTTGACGAGCCAATTGGTGCATTCCGCATCGGAGCCGATTACACCAGAAAGAAATATGCAAAGTATTGCAATCTGTTTAAAATCGCTCAGTGGAGGCCGTAGTTGTCTTAAGACCGGCTCATGCGGGTCTGCTTTGAGGCGTTACCAAGTTGGAGGCTTCGCGATCGATCCCTTTGCATCGCTCAAGTTGGCAGGAAACTGGCTCGTGCTGAGGTGGTGGACGGTGATATTATTGAAGCTTGCTGCTACGCTTTGCAGCTTGTGATTGGGATGAGTTGTAGACGGGCGATAAATATGTACCGGCTTTCCTAGGTCTTTACAGACAATGCGCACTGCTTCGGCTAGGTCCGAGTCATTTGAGACGAGAGCAGCAGCATCGAATCGACCTAAGTGAGCATCATGCACGAGATGGGTCGCGATGTTGTCATCAGTACCCTTCTCTTCCGAACGACGAACAAGCACAAAACTCGGTGCCATTCCGGTGATTGGCATCCCATCCCGCAATCGCGCCTCTATTTCGGCTACCGAAGCTTCTTCGGGAAGCCTCGTCTGCTGCCCAAGGCATAGTTTCTGAGAGAAGGCATGCAAGTCCAGCCACTTATAGGCCGTCCCTTAGAGCGCACCATTGTAGAGATTGAATCCATCTATGTAAACCGAGATGTTCACAGAATGTCCTGAAAAGCAAAAACCGCCCGGAGGCGGTTTTTGCAACTCATGTTAAGACATGAGCGGGTTATGCCGCTATTATGACATATCCGACTTAAGAGTCAAGGGTAAGAGCAAAAAGGCTCGACAATTCTCTTTGACATCTCACCTGCACTCTGGCAAGCCAGAAAGCCAGCAAGCAAGCCAGCGAGTGGATGAAGATCATTACGGTAACAGGCTTCAAAGGCGGAGCGGGTAAGAGCACTATTCGCACTCACCTTGACGCATGTTTCAGCGCCCTGGGTCAAACCTTGCTGGTGGACGGCGCGCCAAGCCACACCGCCATCGCCCGGGCGCGATGAGGACAACTGCCCTTTGAAGTCGCTACGGCACAGCAGAGCCTTAGGTCTGTTTCCGGAAAAGGCTGGGTTGTTTTCGACACGCCCGCCAGACCCAATAGCGAAGACCTTGCCGAATCGATCAAAGGCTGCGGTCGGCTGGTTCTACCGGCATCGCTGGGTCTCGTTAGCCTCCTCCCAGTGGTCGAGACGTTGAAGGCGCTCGGGAGTGCCAACTATCAGGCACTGACTACGATTGTTCCGCCAAAGCCAGGCAGGGACGGGGAGGCGGCCCAAGAGGAACTGTGATCTGCCGGGTAGTCAACGTTTATCACGATTACTCGCCGGTCGGTGGATTTCACCAGAGCGACTGTAGGCGGCGTTACGGTTCGTGACTTGGCCGACCCACAACCTGCGGCAGCCTGGGTGGACTACCAAGCACTTGGCAGTGAAACCCGGGTGGCTGTTGCGTGAAGAGGTCCGATTCTGCTTCATCCCTCTCGGACGCGATCTGGGCAGCTAGCCGGGAGCGCTTTCAGCAGGTTAGCCAGCATGCCAGCTTGTCAGAAAGACAGCCAAGAAACACGGGCGCGGCAGAGTTGGTGAACCTGTCGGCCAGGGTAGACAAGCGCCAACGCCCGCACCGGCTGATCGAAGCAAGGAGAAGCGGGATGAATCTGACTGAAGCGATCGCCGAGGCACTCAATAAGCGATCCGGTAAAGCCCCCTTATGAGGCATCTGCCTGGGACATAATCGCGTGCGTACATTGTTTAAGGGTGTTCCAGAACGGCTAACCACACGGATGACCACGTGCGGATCCGCTTGCGCACATTACAAACGATGCAACTGGTGTAGTAAGCCCGCACGTGCCGGAGCGCGGATCGAAGGGTCGGCTGCAGCGATGCACCCGAACCCTTTGCTCATCTCACTGCGCGCTTATGCCGCGGGCTGTTTGCGGCCCTGCCCAAACGCACGGCGGCTGACGACGCCGCGACCCTCCACAACCTCGTAGATGGCTGCGGCCGGAAGGTTGGCAAGCGTGGTCTGAGCGCCGGAGGGCCACGTGATGGCAACAGTGTCGGCCTGCGTCGCGGTCCCCAACCCGACGGTCACCGGCAGTTCACTCTGCGAGCAGTACGACGAACCGCTGCGTACGCGGTATCGCTGCACCCCGGATCCGACATGCACCGCAATGGCGGCACCGATCGCGCTGCGATTGCTCCGCGTGCCGGTAAGCTCCAGCCTGAGGGAGTTGTGCCCGGGTTTACCGCTGTTTCTGAGCAGACGTGCCGCGCCGTTGTTGGTGCTCACCGCGATATCCGGCACACCGCGCAGCATATAATCGGCGTAAGCGGCGCCGCGGGCGACCATGGGCCGGGCAATATCGGCGCCCGCAGACCGCGACACGTTTTCGAACTGGCCGTTGCACAGGTTGCGGAACAGCAGCGGCGACTCTGCGTAGGTCACCTCCCGCTGAATCTGCTGGATGGTGTCGTCGATATGGCCGTTAGCCACAAAGATGTCGTTCCAGCCATCACCATCCAGATCGGCGAAGAAACACCCGAACGAGAGCGAGAGTAGACTTGGAGTGCCGATCCCAGCCTGCGCAGCCACATCGCGGAAGATCCGTCCGTCGTTGTGATAGAGCGACAGCATCTGATTGGAAAAGTTGCCGATGATAAGGCTTGGCCGTCCACACCGGTCGTAGTCGGCAGCGTCAATCCCCATCGCTCCGCGGGCCGTTCCGTTATCGGGGAATGCAATGCCCTCACGCACTCCGACCTCGGCAAATGTGCCGTTTCCGCCATTCCGAAACAGATAGTTCGGTTCCGTGTCATTGGCGATAGCGATGTCGGGCCAGCCGTCGTTGTTGTAATCCAGAACGGCCACGCCTAACGACTTACCCTGAAGCGAACGTCCGTTGGAATCGTGCAGCAAGCCGGCGCGGCCGGCAATGTTGGTAAAGCGGCCTTTGCCATTGTTATGGTAGAGCGCGAGAGGTGCGCCGGCGTATTGCTGCGGTGTGCAGTAGACGCGCTCACCGTTTCGCGGGCACGGAATGTCGGTGGAAGGCGTCCACTGGACGTAATGACAAACCAGTAGGTCCAGGTGACCATCGCGGTCGTAATCCACCCAGGCGGCGCTGGTGCTCCAGCCGCCATCGGCTACTCCGGCCTCGGCTGCGACTTCTGTAAAGCCGCCACGGCCGTTGTTGTGAAACAGGTAGTTGCGTCCTAAGCCCGTAACGTACAGGTCGGGAAAGCCGTCGTTGTCGTAATCTCCAACGGCAACGCCCATACCGTACATGCGCACGTTGAGGCCGGCGCGGGCCGTAACATCGGTAAATGTTCCGTCGCCGTTGTTGCGGTAGAGCGCGCAAACGCCGTCCGGAGCGGTTCCGTATCCCGCCGGCGCGTGGACGCCCGCGGAGGCAAGTTCGGCGGGAGTCCAGTTTCGGCTATTTACAAGAAACAGATCCTGGAAGCCATCTCCATCGTAGTCGATCCATGCGACGCCGCTGCCCATCGTCTCGGGAAGCCACTTCAATCCAAACGCGCCGTTCACATGGTTGAAGTGAACTCCGGCCTGTTCCGTTACATCCGCAAATGTGATGCCGAACGGCGTCGCGACTGCCTCAGGCGCAATTGAACGCGGGCCCCGCTTTCCGCAGCCCTGAGCGGCTGCAAGCGCTGCGGCGCCAACTCCGGTGATGAACTGCCGGCGGTCCGGCCGCACGGCGCGAGATGAACTCATGGGCGCTCCTGCATGTTCTACGCTTACGCCACCTATCGCCGGGCTACACGCTGCGGCGCCGGGCCAGCGGATGCCGTCCATTGGCCGGTGGGGTATCCCTGCTTCAACCAGCGCACGTACCAGGCCGGTGGCGGACGCGAAATACCGGTGGCGTGCTCGTGAATCGGTTGTGCGAGATTGTTTACGTTTGGATGCTTGCGCAGGTAGTTGCCCGCGAGCGCTGTGCTCAGTTCATCGGCCTTGAACCTGTTATACAACTCCTCGTGAACCGCGGCCAGTTTCATGTTCCCCTCACCACGGAAGCACTTCATCAGGTTGTAGTGCGCGGTAGCGTTCTCGGGATCGATAGATGTGGTTACCAGGAACTGTCGGACAGCCTCAGGAAAGTTACCGAGCCGAAAGAGAATCTCACCGTACAGGTTTCGTACGTTACGATCCTGCGGGAAGACTTGCGTTACCTGCCGCAATGTACCGCAGGCGCGCCGGAGCTGGCCCAACTCAAACTGTGCGCGTGCATAGAAGAATCGGGTTCGCGCTATCAGCCATGGATTCATCGGTGTTGCGTGCGCGGCATACCGTGTGAACGCGTTGTTGAAGTCTGAAATGGCCGCGCCGGCGTCACTCTCGGCAAGGTCGGCCCGCCCGAGGTTCACCCAGCCTTCCGGCCACTGCGGGCTTAGCGCGATGACACGGTGGAAGGCACGCTTGGCGCCACTGAGATCGCCTTGCAACAGCAGCCCGATACCGTAATCGTTCCAGCGGATGCGATCGACTGGCGGATTCGGCGGTGTAACGTGTACCGGCGCGTGCGCACCGGCCGCCACTACGGGAATGGTTACGGAGTTTTGCGCCAGCACGATAATCGGCAAAACCGGCGGCGCCTTTATCTTGCCGGAAACACGCGAGAGGTCGGCATCGTACAGCAGCTTGCGATCATCCCAGCCCCACGCGACCGGGCCGCTGGTCTTGCCCACACCAACCGCAGTAGGTACCAATCCGTTCGGCGCAGATTTGGGTTCGTCGGGCGTGCGGCTTGCATACGCAAACCAGGTATTGCGCCAGCTGAACTTCCGATAGTTGAGCTTGGCGGTAAGGGTGATCGAGTTGCCGCAGTTTTTCGGAATTGGAATCCGGAAGTGAACCACGTCGGCGGCGCCGGGCGGAATTGCCTTCGCATACACAACCGCGCGCTCCGCCCATGCGTTCCGCTTATCGATGATGTGGCCGTGCTTATCGATCAGCAGCGCGCGGTACTGCTCCGCGCCGGGCTCAACCGGGCCGTTCTTCCACTGAAGTGAGCCGGAGTGGTAGATAACATGCCCGTTGCTCTCTTTGGCGATCAGTTCCACCCAAACATCAAATGCGTCAAATGTACCCCCGGGGAAGGCATGCCCCATCTTGAGTGTACGTACGACGACATCCACGAGCGGATCCTCGCCCCGATGCAATACGGCGCCCCGGTTGATGGGCGCCGTGATCTGGTCCTGGTCGGTGGCGCCAGGCGCCTGGAGAGGCATACCTGAAGTGGTGCTCAGTCCGTTATAGCCTTGTGGCGCCGGCCGTGGGGCGCTCACTTTCGGTTTCGGCTGCTGCGACCGCCGAATTGCGAAGATGTCTACCGAGAGCGCCTTGTCGGTCAAAAACTTCGTCACGGTATCCAGCTGCTTTTTGTCGTGGTTTACAAATGGCAAGGCGGTATTGGCGGCAGGGAACCGGTGGGAATGGACAAACCCCTCGATATTGCCGGCGTCGCCCGAGGCGACCAGCGGCATGTGGCAGTCGGCGCACGTTTTGAACGCGGGACCGCCCGATTTTGGGTCAACAGGATAGTAGAACGAGGCGGCGCCGAAGCCCGAGACCCCGCTCGACTGCCACGCGTCGTACTCATCGAATCCGCGGAACCATCGGTAGTCGTTGACCGGCACATCGAGGTGTACCTTATGGCAAGCGGAGCAGAACTTGGCCGTATCATCCACGTGGAACGGCCGCAGAAACGTTTTCGCGTGCGGCTCGGGCGCGATCCGTGTGAGAAACTCGTACAGGCCGTGCAGAAGCGGGTTCTGCGTCATGATCACCTTGTGCATTGGCGGGTAATCGGCGAGATAGTCGTTGTTACCCATCGTGCTCTTGACATGAACGATGGAATGGCACACCGCGCATCCGATACCGGCATGCGACCACGGGTACTGCTCAGGCGGCCAATCCTGATTGGCAATCGGCAACCCGAAGCGTGATTTACCCGGGTTGTGCGGGTCCTGCGTAAGGAGCACGGCCATGTCGTGGCAGCCGCCGCACCACTGCGAAGGCTTGGTACCAATCACATCCTGCATGTACTCGATAGATTTGCGGTACCACTGGTTGTTGAACGAGGCGAAGTGGTGCGCGGAACTGGACCACTGCCGATAGATATCGGGGTGACAGCCCCGCGCTCCGCACGTTTTGGAATCGATAAAGTAGGCTTTGGGAAAGAACTGTCCGTCAACGGTTTGCGCGGAGGCCGGGAAGAACTTACCGGTGGCGCCATCGCCCTCCAGCTCCATGCTGGCCGGGGCGAGGGCGGGGTTGTGAATAGAACGGTCAGTATTCGGTGCGAAGGCGGTGTAGAGGTAGAGCGCGAGTAGCGGCGCTCCCAGCACGATGCCAAGCTTTAGGCTGAGCCTCCGGGCGGAGGTTCGCTGTGGCGATGGCTGTACAGGCCGGAGCCACAGCCATGCCAGCGCTGCCAGAACGGCCACGGCCGAGGTGACATCGTGCAGCGGCTCGATGGTGTGCCGGGTCCCGATCGGCAGCCACTGCAGGCCGATTGGGAGGAACGTCAACCCTGTGGCAAGCGACCCGGCAAGAGCCACCAGTGCAACGCGCCCGAAGACGGCCGACACAGAACCACGGGAGACTGCCCAAAGCCGCCGGATACGCCGGCAGAACCAGCCGAGCGCTGCCAGACCGATGGTGAGGTGAAGGAGCAGAGCTCCTTCGTAGAAAACGGCTGCCACCTGCAGGCGGGGTGGTCCGGAAGCATGATTGGCGATGTAGAGCCAGGCCGAGTCGAAAAGTAAGGTTGTTACAACTACGGCAACAACCGTACGGGACCTGCTCAGGCCTGGCGCTTCTACAGACATCAGCTAATGTACGGCGCCGGCCGCGGCTGCGATACGGCCGGAACTACTTCCTGTGGGTACGGCAGACGTTAGCCGTTCTCCGCTGTATTTACCCGAGATCGGCGAGCGCCTTTTGCGCCGCATCCTTGACCGCCTGATCCCTGGTTTCGGACGCCAGGTTTTGAATCGCGGCCGCGGCAGACTTATCACCGCGGGTATGCAGTGCGTTGATGGCGTCGACCGCCAGTACCGGCGGATTAGAGGGTTTAAGCAGCGAGACCAGGACCGCGGTAACCGAGGCATCGCCAGCCGGAAGTGCTGCAAGGTGTTTGATTGCGTCGGCCCGCACACTCACCGCCCTCTCGCTGCCCTGCGACGCGAGCGTGAGGACCGGCAGAACCGCGTCGGTGTTATCCGCCGTGAGCGCGCTCACCACGGTGGCGGCCAACTGGTCGCCGGGCGAGCGGACCGCCACCTGATGCGTGAACGCGTCCAGGTTCGCCTTGTCGTTCCAGCCGGCGAGCGTACGGAGGCCGGCTTCCACGACGCTGTACTGCTCGGTATCGCTGAGCGCGGCGGTACGCTCCGTGGCCACATCGGCATCGGTAGCCGGGAGGCGGCCGAGCGCGGCCAGAGCAGCGGCCCTCCGATCTGGTTCGGTCATCACTGCGGCCTGGCTGCGAAACAGCGGGCGCATCCACTCCTGCGCGCCGGCGCCCAGTATCGTGAGGAACGCAGATGCGGCGAGTGGACTCTTCTCATTGGCCAGCGCGCCGGCGATGAGGCGTGCATTGGCGTCTGTCAGCGCCTGCGTTGGCTGAGGCCGTGGCTGGCCCCGCCGGAACCTCTGGAAAGGCGGCACCACTCTGGCTGCGAGCAGATTGGCGGCGGCGACCCGGTCGACCACACATGGCGCATGTTCGAGAATCACAGGCAGCTCATCAGGCGTCCAGCCACTGGATTTCATCTGCTTGAGCAATGAGTGGTCCGGATCGAGGAGTACGGCGCCGGGACGCGATGCCGCCGGGAACGTAAAGGTCTGGTCCCTGGCATCGAGCGTGAAGGCATGTCGCGTAACAGCGCCCGTCTCTCCGTCTATGGCGGCAAGGGTAAGCGGCATGTTGTAGATCGGTGTGCCGTTGGAGGTGTCCTGCTGCTGCAGCACCTCAACGGAAACCGAGCCGGCACCCTGATCGTAATTCCACGTAAACGACAGGACGGGGTGGCCCGGCTTGAATATCCATTGGTCGAAGAACGGCCCAACGTTGATTCCACTGCTGTCGGTCAGAGCCTTTTCGAGGTCCTTGGTATCGACCGGCGTGAACTGGTTTGTTCTCAGGTAGTGGCCCATCCCGCGCCAGAACGGCCCGTCACCCATCCAGAGGCGCAGCATGTTCAGAATGAGGCCGCCCTTGGGGTAGGTGTGGCTGTCGAACATCTGGTTCTTGTCGGAGTACATCAGGTCGCGCACCGGGCGAATATACCGGGATGCCTCGAATAGATACTGCCGCTCAGCGCGGTCGCGATCGAAATCGCCAGCGTCCTTTCCATTCAGATGGGTGGTGTACATCATCTGCATGAATGTAGCGAAGCTCTCGTTCAGCCAGATATCGCCCCAATCCTTGCAAGTGACGTTGTCGCCAAACCATTGGTGCGCCAGCTCGTGGGAATCAAGGCTGGCCATCGGGTACAGACCGGCGCGCAGATCGGTAAGGCTGTTCGCCCCAAGCGTGGTGGCGCTGACGTTTTCCATGCCACCGCCAAAGTCGATCATGGCGTCCTGGGCGTATTTTGGCCACGCGTATTTGTATCCCAGCTTATCCGAGTAGAAGCTGAGCATATCGGGCGTGTTTCCGAAGCTGCCCGGGATCATCCAGCCGCGCCCCTTGGGCACAACGTAGTAGAGTGGAACACCGCGCCACTCGGCCTTCTGGATATCGAGTTCACCACCAGCCAGCGAAAGGAGATAGGTGGAGTGCGGCAGTTTCATCTGCCAGTGCACCGTTCGCGTGTGGTTCGCCGGGTCAACCGTGTCGCTGATGAGAGCGCCGTTGCCGATGCATTCCCAGGCCTCCGGGACCGTTACAATCTCATCGCTGGCGCACTTATCGTTGGGATAATCGTACAGCGGTACCCAGTGGTGGTTACCGTCGGTTTCTCCCTGCGACCAGAATCCCGGCACCCGATCCGGCTGGTTGGGGTCAGCGTCGATCCAATGCCATCCTCCGGCGCCGTTTGCCCCGCCAAAGCGGCCACCACCCGGCATTGCATAGTGAATTGCTACCGAGACGTACTGCCCACGGGCGAGCGCGGAACCGTTGTCGATGAAAAGCTGCTCTCCCGTGTGCGTAAATGGCTTGGAGACGCCGCCTATGGTGCAAGAACTAATGGTGAGATTCGCGCCGGCATCCACCTCAATCTTGCGGAGCCCATCGCGAAGCGGCGCCAACTCATGGGTCACGACCCCTGCCGCGCTGTGTGTGGCAGGATCGATACTCAGCACCAGGTTGAGGTGGCGCACGTGGTAATCACGCGTTCGCGCGTAGTGCATGTGGGCAAGCGGTGGCTCCCACGCGGCTTGCCCCTGCGGCCCGCGAAACTGGGCGCCGGCGACGGCGCCCGGGAAGATCAGCAATGCCAGTGCGGCCGCTTTCGTCAAGTATGGTCTGTTGGTGAACTGCATTTCGAGTACCTGCTATGGGCAATTCCGACCCGGCGTGTAACGTGGCGACGAAGGAATAATCTGCGCGATACAATCCAAAACTCGCACTCGTATTCGCTTCATGTGGCACAGATTCCTGCGAGAACCGCGACTCAAGTGACCGGCTGCCGCCTCTGCCGGTGAACAGCAGCGATCCGCCTGCCGTTGTGGCGCGACCTGAACATGGCGGTTGAGTGCGACGGGCGCGCCAAGCCGTTATAATGCAACGGCATCACGCACCGGAGCGGCACACCGCATACATGGAACCACTCTATGGATAGTCTGCTGCGAATCGGCCTGGTCGGTTGCGGAGGAATGGGCGCGGAACACATTCGCATTATCCGTACGCTGCCGGATGTGGAACTCGTGGGCATCTGTGATGAGCGCCCGGAGCGTGTGCAGCGCATGAATGGGCAGTACGGTACGCCGTTCTGGCTGGATTACACGCGCTTTCTGGAGCAGGCTCGCCCGGATATCGTACATATATGCTCTCCGTCCGGGCTTCACGCCCTGCATGGTATCTGCGCCGCCCGTCGTGGCGTTCATGTGTTGTGCGAGAAGCCGCTGGATATCTCACTTGCTAATGCAGATCGCTTCGTTACAGAGTGTGAACGCGCCGGGGTACTGCTGGGCTGCATCTTCCAGCGCAGAATGAGCGCCGGTGGCCGCGCCGTGCGCGCAGCAATTACTGCGGGTAAACTTGGCCGTATCATCTCATGCAGCGGATCGGTCAAGTGGTGGCGATCTCAGGCATATTACGACAAGGACGCCTGGCGCGGTACGCTGGCGCTTGATGGGGGCGCCCTGGCCAACCAGGGCATTCACACTCTGGACCAGATGCTCTGGCTTGCAGGACCGGTTGAAGAGGTGGAGTTTGCCCGATTGTCGACCGAGGCGCACAAGATGGAGTGTGAGGACGTGGCGCTTGTTGTTATGCGCTATGCCTCCGGCGCGCGCGGCATGCTGGAAGTGACAACCTGCTGCCGGCCGGACCTTTCCACACGGATCGAGCTTTACGGGGAGTATGGCTCCGCGGCCCTGCGTGACGCCCAGGTAACTGCGTTTGGTGTGGCCGGCGAAGACCTGTTGGCCAGCCTCACCGACCCTGGTGAGCGAACGGGCGGTGGCTCCGAACCGTTCGACATCAGTCTGGCAGGACACCGCTCCCAGATTGTGGACTTCTACGACGCAGTACGCAACAGACGCCCGCCGGCAGTGGATGGTCATGAAGGACGCAAAGCAGTTGAACTGCTGACGAGAATCTATCAAAAGGGCCTACCCGGCGCCGTCCTGGGTACGCCTCTCGAACTGCCGTCTGCCTAGCGGTGCGGTGAAGGATATCCAGGGCCATATGAAGCGGATCAGATCGTGGACGGCAGTTGCAGCAGGGCTTCTGTTGTGCGTGGGCTCTGTTTGCATCTCAGCCACGGCCGGCGCGCAAGCCGCAGGCGCGATGTATCGACTGCACGTCAATCGCGATGGCGCCACCGGCGTAACACACCTTACCGTTGACGCTTCGCACACGGGTCCCGCTGTGAGCCGGCTGGTGTTCGGCAACTTTCTGGAGCACCTTGACCACGCGATTTACGGCGGCCTTTGGGCACAGATCCTGCTAAACCCGAGCCTCGAGCAGGCCGCGTCGTCGGAGACTGTGCCGCCGGACTGGGCCTTTACGGGCGGTGCGGTGTGGCAAACCGGCGGCTACCAGTCGCCACTGTGCGTGCGTCTCAATGCGCCTGTTGCCGGCCAGCCAAACAGCGCGTTGTCGCAGGCAATCTACCTTCCCGAGGAGCGAACCGGTACCTACCGCGGTTACCTCTATTCGCGTGTGGTGGATCAGCCGGCCACTCTGCGAATAACCCTCGAGGGCGCAGCGCAGAACTGGCCGCCACCCGCTACCGGTCCGCTAGCCGGCGGTATCGAGCAATCCACTCTTCAGGCCGTGACGCGCGGGTGGCGCAAACAGGCATTTGTTATTCATCTGGCCCCCACCGTTCCAGCGGGCACACAGGTGCGTCTGGTGATTGAAAACATGGCGGGCGGCGCGGCGGACGTGGACCGTCTGGAGTTGTGGCCGGGCGACAGTGAGCTGCAGTTCGACCCGAACGTTTTGAAGTTGGCGCAGGATCTTCACCCGGCGACGATCCGCTGGCCGGGCGGTAACTTTGCCAGTCAGTACCACTGGATGGATGGCCTAGGCCTGGAAGACCGCAGGGTTACGCGTCCGAACCTGGCATGGGGCGGCGTCGAACCGAACAGCTTCGGTATCAATGAGTTCATCCACCTGTGCGACCTGACCTTCGCCCAACCGCAGATCACCGTCAATGCCGGCAACGGTACACCGGAAGAGGCTGCCGACCTGGTGCAGTATTGCAACGCGGAACCCCACCTGAAGTACAGCCTCATGCGGGCCACCAATCGATCTCCAGACCCCTACGGCGTCAAGTTGTGGGAAGTTGGCAATGAAATGTACGGCAGCTGGCAGATTGGCCACACCGATGCCTCAGGATACGCTCAGCGCTATGTGAAATACCGCGATGCGATGCTCGCGCAGGATAGCAGCATCCAGCTGATTGCATGCGGTGAGGGCGATCTGTACTCGCCGATGGGCCTGCGTGATGATGGACGCTGGAACCTGACACTGCTTCACATTGCCGGCCTGGATGGCGGCCGTGAACCGGAGTTTCTGGCGCTCCACCCGCTTCTGCCGATGCCGGGCAGCCTGCGCGGTTTGCCATATGACAGCCAGTACGCGAGTATCGCCGCTTTTCCCCAATACATCGATCGCACGTACATTCCGGAGATGGAGCGCCAGATCCGCGCAGTTGAGGGCGCCGGCGGCAAGACGCATCTGGCGTTCACCGAGTGGGGCATGATCACCGGCGGCCCGACGTGGCGGCAGAGTCCGAACTGCGTCACCCTTGCCGGCGCCATCTACAACGCCCTGTTTCTGAATGCCATGCTGCGCCACAGTGGCGCGGTTCGACTCTCAAATGTCACCGGATTGATGCACGGCGGCGGCATCAAGAAGCACCAGGGCATCGTCACAGTGGATCCGCAGTACTACACCCAGTTGTTGTACGACACGGCGGGTATCGAACAGCCGGTGGCTATATCCGAAACCGGTCCCGGAGAGTCGGTTCCGGCACGCGGCGACCTACCAGCGGTGAACGACGTGCCCGACGTGGACGCATTTGCGGCTACAACACACATTGGAGGGCGGCTGGTGGTGTTTTTGGTGAACCGCCGGGCATCGGCGCCTCGAAGCGTTGCGCTGACACTGGCCGGCGCCGCGGTCGGCGGTGTCAAGGCGACCATTCTGACCGGCAGCACGCTGCAGACTGCCAACACCGTCGCGCACCGGGATGCCGTACATCCGGCGCCGTTTCCACTGCCGGCATGGCACGGCAACGAGATTGATCTCACGCTCCCCGCGCACGCGTTGGTTGTGCTGCACATCGGCGCCTGAACACTATGGGACGCCATGTTGGAATTGTAACGCACCCATCACGCCAGGAGGCTTTGGATCTGGCTGCCAGTGTTGTTTCGTGGCTCCACGAGCGCGAAGTGCAGGTGATTCTGTCGGAGCCCGCTGCCACGGCGCTTAATCGGCCGGATCTGCTGGCGGATGAAAGCCATTGGCGAAGCGCAGGATTCGTGGTGAGTTTGGGGGGCGATGGAACGATATTGACGGCGGCGCGCCTGGTTATGCCCGATTCCGTGCCGATACTCGGCGTGCACATGGGCCGATTCGGCTTCATCGCCGAAGTCTCGCCGGCCAATGTATTTGTATGCATGGAGGCGGCCCTGGAGGGCAGCCTGAAGACCCAGGACCGCATGATGATCCAGGCGGAAATCCTGCGAGCCGGAAGCATCCTGCACACAACCGCCGGCCTCAACGAGGTGGTGATCCGTTCGGCGCTGTCGCACATCATCCATATCGACACGTGGCTGGCAGGGCGGCCGTTCGCCACGTTTCCTGCTGATGGCCTGGTTCTGGCTACACCTACCGGCTCCACGGCGTACGCCCTCTCGGTGGGCGGGCCTTTGGTTGCGCCGCTGGTAGATGCATTCACCGTGGCGCCGATTTGCCCTCACACACTGAACGCGCGGCCATTACTGGTACCGGCGAGCGAGGTCGTGGAGATCGAAGTGGAGGACGACGGCGCCGAGGTGCTGGTTACGGTGGACGGCGCCGATCTCGCCACACTCGAGCCTGGCGATCGCGTACGAGCGCGGCGTGCAAGCTGTATCACGCGCCTTTACGTTACAGCAGATGCCGGCTTCTATGAAAAGGTTCGAGCACGTTACCTGTACGGTCAACGGGTCAACGGCTAGGCCAAGGTCACCCGCCGGCGACGGCGCGCTGGGCGCTAAGTGTGGATAGCTCGAGGAACGGCAAGACGCGGTACGCCAGGCCTCGATATACCTTCTGCAGGTACTCCCGCGGGTTTCGCGGCAGGTTCCAGTCGAATCGCTTCTTGTCGTGGCTCGCCGCGTAGCCCATGAATGTAGAACTGTAGCTGCCCTCGTCCTGTGTATGCCAGTAGGTTGCAAGCGCCATCAGCAGGTCTGGGGAGGTCTTGTCGTCGTGGTAGAGGGCCGTAAGTACCACTTGAGCGCTCTTGCTGTCTTTGAGAATGAGATCGACCATGGCCTCCAGGATTGAAGGCGCCAGCTTCTCCTTGGTGGCGCCAACCAGGTACTTTGCGAGCGCGAGTGCGGCATCGCTGTAGACGCTGGTATCCACCTGTGCCAGGCGCACGGCGTGGTCCTGAAGCGGACCCGGTTGGACCGGATCCAGCTCAATGGCTTGATGAAGAGCTGTCTCCGAGAGACGCTCATCTGGTGTCGCCAGCGAAAGCGCGTACTGCGTGTCTGCAGAGTTTGGCAGGAGTTTGGCCGCCTGCTGGGCCTCGGCCGCCGCAGCGTCCGGCTGAGCCAATGCCACGTCGGCAATGGCGGCTACGATGCTGCAGGCAGGGCAGTGGCCATCGAGGTCGGCCGCCGTTATTTGTGCCCGTGCCGAGGCAAAGTGCGTTTCTCGAAGCAGCGCCAGCGCACGCAGCGCATGGCTGTTTGAATCTGCTCTGCCGGCGCGCTCGGCTACGCGCAGGAGCGTGATTGCATCAAAGTAGCGGCCATCGAGAATATACGCCAGCGCGAGGTGGTTCATGTCGGCTGCGGCGGCCGCGTCTCCAGCGCCGGCGGCCGTATACGTGGTTATCGCGCCGTCATAATCTCCGGCGCGCATCTGCTCCATGCCGATCACGGCGGTCAGAGACGGAGAACCCTGTCGCAGCCGCGCAACCATTTGGTCTGCAGCGCTCTGGCGTAGCTTCACGGCCGCCTGAAGCTCTGAAGCAAAGCTCGCCGTATTCTCCGGCGCCAACGCAAGAGTTATACGCCATGAGGCCAGCTGGTCTTCGGCAGCCAGGTCGGTCGCCAGCGCCGGCGCTTTGCTCAGCAAGGCAATGGCGCCGGCAAGGTCTCCATCTGCTGCGGTTACCCGCGCCTGCACCAGTGTCGCCAGCGTTTCGTTCGGGTCCGCTTTAAGCGCGCGCCGCGCAAACTTGACGGCGCCTGCCCGATCGCCACCCTTAAATGCCGCATCGGCCTGTTTAGCAAGCGTGTGCGAGCCGACGCCCAATCCGTTATCTACCGTAAGCTGAACGGACGCGCTTTTCGTGGCTCCATCGGCGTCGGTTGCCGTAACGGTAAGCGTGTGCGCGCCCTCGGTTGTGGCAATTGTATCCCAATTGAAGAGGTAGGGCACGCTGGCTACCGTGGCTGCCAGCGTGCCATCCACGGCAAACGTAACGCTGTTGATACCGGCCTTACTGTAAGCGTGCGCCAGAACCGGAGCAACGTCGCTCACCTTGTCGCCATCCTTCAGGTCCAGCCGGAGCGACACCTGTGCGCGCGCGCCGCTGCCGATCGTAATTGCCAGCAGGCAAACCACCGGGCATAGCGGCCCATGCCAGATCCTGTTCAGTGGGGGAGTTCTCATGAAATCAACCTTCAATCGGGGAGTAGAAGCGGTGGTGTTGGCAGCCTACCTTGGGCGTTACTTCGGCGGTGCTACCAAAAAGCGAAGTCTGGCGGCTGCGCTACCGTAGAAGTAAGATACCATGGCCCGCGTCTTCTGCAGGCCGTCGACGCCGTTTTCGAGGCCGGCCAGCGAAAACCGCGCGCTGGCCGTTTGGCCCGGCGAAAGTGTGTTGAAGTACCCCGGGGCGGCCGGCAGGCAGGTCACTCCGGGTGGCAGCGCGTCGAGCGCTATACCCAGCTTGACGCTATGAAGGGTTGTGCTTCCGCCATTTGCAAGGCTTACCGTCACCATGATAGCGCTGCCGTCACCGGTGGTGGACGCCTCCGGCTGTGCCTGGGCGCCGAGGCAGAGGATTGCGGCGCTGGCGCCAGATACCGAATGATCGAGATTCTCCATTTCTATCAGCAATTGGTGGGATAGACTGCTGGGCTCACCGTGATGAGCCACCTCGTTGTGCTGCATCGAAAGGACTTGAGCCAGAATCAGCAACAGGCGGTGCGCGCAGGCCACGCGGGTCTCTGGTGAGCGTGCGGTCGACAGGCCGTCCATAAACGGCCGTGCTTCCTGCAGGATCAATTCGGTTCGATGGGCGATCGCAGGTTTGGAAGCCGCCAGTCGGTGGAGGGTTTGGAAAAGACCGATCCAGGCGGCCCGGGAGGCGCGCCGCTGATCGTGCAGGCGAACGATGCAGAGGCCGCCAGGATCCAGCGTGATGACCTTGAGCAGTACTGAGGTGCGATTAAGTTCGTTGCCCTGGAACCGTCGGAACCGAACTCCATTTTGTCCCGCAACGATGGCGTCACAACTCCAGGCGCCTTCTCCCAGGCGCACTCGCAGGCGGATCACCTCCGGAGCAGCCGCCCGGTTGTCCAGCGCCACGCCCACGCTGCCGCCGGTCGATCCGGCATACGCGGCAAGGCTGTCGGTCGGCGCGCTGATTGGCGCCCGTATGCTGACCGCCGCACGCCGTGCGCTAAGCGACGCCCATGCAATCCAGGATGCCTGTGCGGTGGCATCCTGCGGCGCCGCGTGGAGCAGCATGTGAAGTGCATCCGGGTCTGCGGCTGAGAGCGAGCGCGAATCGACGTTCACGACGATCGGAATCGGCAAGAGTGTCGCGGCCGGCGAGCCGCCGGCTTGCACCGCGGTAGTTGGCGGACCTGTGGGTTTCCAGGCCGCCAGGACGGCGACACTAGCGGCGCATCCAAGAATAGACGCCATGCGGCGACTGGCCCAAACCGTCAAGAGGCGTCACCGGAGGCTGGTGGCTCAACTGCTGTGAGGCGCCGCTCAAACTCGGCGCGGTCCAGCAGGACGCGGCGCCCGCAGCCGGCGCAGGTGAGGCGCATATCGGCGCCTGGCTGCGTAACCAGCCACCACCGGCTTCCACACGGATGGGCTTTGCGCAGTTGTATTCGCGCTCCGGTGGGGATGCCAACGGAGGAGATCATCCTTCACCTACAATCTGTTGCTTCTGTGCCATGCCGTTCACCATGATACCTCACGGTGTTTTGCTGCCCTCGCCCCGGGCCTCACCGGCCGCTGCCGCAAGAATGGCGTCATCGGGGCAGGTTGGGCACGGTTCACGATAACGATCCGGACTTCCAAGCACGGGATTGTGGAGAGCGTTGTAGCAGATGATGAATGCGCGCCGGTGTCGATCCGACGTGTTCGGGGCCGACGCGTGGAGAAGGTTGCAATGAAAGAATAGTGCGTCGCCGGGCTGCATTTCACAATGGACGCGCTCAAACAGCGGTTCGAGTTGCTCGATCCGCGATTCGCTCGCACCGACCTGGGAGCCGACGGCTCCGTGGTCCAGCCGACCCAGACGATGCGATCCACGAAGCACCTGTAGGCAGCCGTTTTCTCTCGTGCACGGATCCAGCGCGCAAAACACGCTCATCAACCTGGGGAAAACAAATCCGTCACCGTACCAGTACCCGTAATCCTGGTGCCACTCCCAGGCGCCGCCACTTCCGGCCTCCTTCAGCATCACCTTGCCGTGGAAGAAGGCAATATCCTCGCCCATCAACGCGCGCACTCCATTCACAACACGAGGAAGCGTACTGGCCGCAGCCCAGATGTCGTTTCCAAGGGCGCCCCAGATCGCCAACCGCGACGAGCGGCCCTCCTTGTCTCTGGCTGCATTCTGCGTGTTGGCAACGCGCTCACCGCTTTCAACTGCGTCGAGCATGGCAGAAACTTCCGGTGCTGTGAACAGCGCCTTCTGGAGCACGAACCCGTCGCGTTCAAAGGCCAGGCGGTCTCCCTCGTCCATCCAGCGACCTCCTCCGACAGACTACTATGCGCCGGGCGCCGAGCCGGTCGGCAGCCGGCTGACCTCCCCGGCAAGTTTGGGTAAGCCATCATCCGCTGAGGCGATGGCGGCGAAGCACAACTCCAGGCTTCGCAGATTCGCTGCGGCGCTGTTCGCCGGCTCACGGCCTTCCTCGATTGCGCAAAGGAGTTCGCCCATTGTGCCGCGGAATCCATCTGGGAACCAATCGCCGTGGAGCTGCGGAGATGCCACACCGGCAGAGGTGGTCAGCACCACTTTTTGCCTGGATAGGTTAGGACCGGTGCTGCAGAGCGAGCCAAGTGTGCCGGCAACGTATGTGGAATCAGCCGGGCCGAACTGCACGTTTCCGTCAAATACCAGCGTTCCGTGACCTCCATCGTATTGGAATGCCGCGCTGGCCAACAGTGGCGGCTTAACCGGCTGCCTTGCCGCACATGTACGCTCACCGTAAACGCGCGTCCACGCCCGGCCATCCAGAAGCTGCATCGCCATATCGAACCAATGAATGGCGAAATCGTACAACACCAGGTCCCGGATTCTCTCGAACGGCGTGCCGGCCGTCCATGAGTGGTCCCAGTGGACGGCCATGTGGACGCCGGTCACGTCGCCGACCAGGCCTGCTTCCACAGCTTTGCGCATGTAGCTGAAGTGCGGGGCATACCGCCCATTCTGGTTGACGGCCAGGCGCCGGTCTACGCTTCGAGCCAGTTCTACCAATTCGCGCCCAGTAGCAAGATCGAGCACAAATGGCTTTTGACTGAGCACGTGCTTGTGCGCGCGAAGCGCATCGGATATGATCGGCGCCCGATCTTGCGGGTGCGTCGCGATATCCACCACATCGATCTCATCGTGCTTCAGAAGCTCGCGGTAATCGGTAGTCGTAAAGGCGTCGGGATAGAACTGGCGTCGCCTGGTTTCGGCCCGCTCGGCAATGAGGTCACAAAGTCCCACTACATTCCAGCCTACCTTGCGGTAGGCCTTGAGATGCGTCTCTGTGATCCCGCCACAAGCGATCAAACCAATCCGCGGCTGGTACTCGGTTGGCGTGGGCGGCTCCCATGGCAAGAGCGGCGCAGTTGTAGCGGCGGTCGGCGACGCGGCGAGGCTGTAGTTGAGGTCGTCCGGCGGCGGCGACTTCGCTTTTTTCATGGTGCAAGGCTCTCCGGTCGTCGGCTCACTGAGCTCCGCTGCGCGGCGTCGGTAATCTGCTGGCCAGCCCGGCTGATCTCAACCGAGAGAGGACCTGTGACTGGCGCGCCGCTCTCCAGGTGTGCGACGAGATACTCGATCGAGTTGCGAAATGGCGGCAGCAGGGTGTCCACCGGAATCTCCGTCGCGCGGGGTTGCTCCTTCGTCTGGAGGTGGATCACCGGCTCATAATCCCAGCTGGAGATTGTTCCGGCCGAGCCAACGAGTGTGAAACCGCATTTCGGCTGCGGCTGAAGCACCCAGGGATCGGTGAAGGTTCCCCACCGCGTCTGAAACACCGACAGGCCCGAACGATACCGCGCGACGGTTACGCTCTGTTCGTCAACCGACCGTCCGCCGGGCGTAAGGGCCACAGAGGTCACTTCACTTGGTAGCTCGCCATTGAAGAACCAGGTTGCGAGCGTTGCGCCGTACCCGAGATAGTCACGCATCGACCCGCCGTCGCCCGGGGTGTACCACCAGCTATCGCTCATCCGCGCGGCAGCGTCTGCCTCTGCAACTTCAACCTTGTCGGCCAGATGCCGGAGGGGGCCGCGATTTCCATCGTAGTAGTGAACCTGCTCAAGCGCTCCTATGGCGCCACTATCCACCAGGCGCTTCGCTGTTACGTGGGGTGGGTACCAGGCCAGTGGCCAGTTTACCACCAGGGCGCCGCCTCCAGCCTGCATCGCTCTGATCATTCGGTCGGCCTCTTCGAGCGAAGTTGCAAACGGCTTCTCCACGTGAATGGATATTCCGCATGACGCCATCTGCTCAACGTATTCGGCGTGACGCGACGGCCGGGAACAGAGCAGCGCAACATCTGCCGCAGCGCTCGCCAGGCAGATCTCCAGGTTGGTGAAGAGCCGATCCGGAGGGACTCCGAAGCGCTCGGCAGCTTCGGCCATGCGCTGCGGGTCGGCATCGTACATGCCGGCAATCTCGGCGCCCGGGTGCTCGCTCACCAGTCGCAGCAGGTCGCCAATGTGGAGGTGATCGAAGTCTACGGCAATAAATCGCCATTTCCGGTTGGCCATGCCGTGCAGTATACAGGAGGCTCCAGCAGTGGCGCAACGTGCCGGAAACGCATTTGACGCGTGCGCACAGGGCTGTTTCTCCGGCGATTCATGTTATCCTGATTGCGCCCCTGTTGCCGCCGGCAAGTTAAGCTCACCACGGCGCATTCACATGTACCGCTCCAAGAGACTTTCGAATGAAAGAGTACTTCCGCACGACGCTTTTTGCCCTGATTTGCCTCCTGCAGGCGCCGGCCGCAGTCACCGCCATGCAGACCGGTACACCGGCACAGTGGCCGCCCTGGGAGGTGTACGCCAGGGGCGCCTACTTGCCGTTTGACCGAATGGTGGATGCACTGGCCAGGGCGGACGTTGTGGTGATCGGTGAGGAGCATACGAACGAGCCCGGGCACGCCATGGAGCTGAAAATCCTGCAGGCGCTGTACGCTCGCCGGCCGGATATGGCGCTCTCGATGGAGATGTTCGAACGCGACGTTCAGCTGGTACTGGACGAGTACCTGGCTGGAGATATCAGCAAGCAGAGCTTCCTGGCGGAGGCGCGGCCATGGCCGAACTACGCAACCGACTATGCCCCGCTTGTGGAGTTTTGCAAGCGGCGCCAACTGCCGGTTGTCGCTGCCAATGTGCCGCACCGGTACGTCAGCCTGGTTGCGGCCAAGGGCCAGCAAGCCCTTCTGAAACTGCCGAGAATGTCGCGACGCTTTCTACCAAAGCTGCCCTACTCGCAAACAATTCCACCCGGCTATGATCAAGCCCTGACGGCGATCTTTGCAAATCACGGTGCGCCCGGCGGCGCGACAGCCGGCGAGGGACCGCCGCATATGAAACAGGCGCAGGAGCTTTGGGACGCCACGATGGCGGACTCGGTGGCGCAGGCAACGCGCCGCCTGCATGGGCGCTTGATCATGCAGCTGAACGGCGCAATGCACAGCGACTCGGGTTGGGGCCTGGTTGACAGGCTGCGGCGGCAGATGCCGCGCCTCCACGTCGTTACCATCTCGATACGCCCGGTGAGCTCGTGGTCCAAAGCCAACACGGCATCCGACGCCACTGTCGCCGACTTCGTGGTCTACACGATCACCACCGGACCATTCACCCACACATGAGCCGCTGAACGGCGCCGGGACCAACGCCGCCGGATGGCGGCAGACCGGGACCACCTCCTGTGGTATCCTAGGTGGATTATGCGTGCTATGCCGTCGCGCCGACCCGCGTGACTGTGCCACGCCTGCGGCAGCATCTCATCGACCCGGATGATGCCGAATGATTGCGCATGTTACCAAGTAGTTGGAGCATTCAACTCCTAGGGCCGCTCCAGGCCAGGTACGGCTCAACGTTATTGTCGCGTTTTCGCACCGAGAAGACTGCGGCGCTGCTGGGCTACCTGGCGCTTCACATCGGCAAGCAGCACTCCCGCGAACTGCTGGCGGAGATGTTCTGGCCCGAGCGCAGCCCAGAGAGTGGGCGCCTGAGCCTGCGTGTAGCGCTGGCTTCACTGCGGCGCCAGCTTGAACCACCCGGCGTTGCGGCCGGCTCGGTGCTTGCAAGCAGTTACGATTGGATCTCTCTGAACGCCGCCTCCACAGGGACCGACCTGCAGGAGTTTCGTTCCGCCGTTCGTACTGCTCGTTCAGCGCGCGCGCCGGACCTGTATCCGGCGCTGCAGGCCGCCGCATCTCTCTATTCGGGCCCGTTCCTGTTGGGTTTCTATTACGACTGGGTGCTCACGGAGCGCGCTCAACTTCAAGACGCTTACTGCGGCGTGCTTCAGGAGTTACTGGATCTTGCGGAAGAGAGTGGCAAGTTGACCTCGGCTTTGGAGTATGCGCATGCCGCTGCCGCAGTAGACCCGCTGGAGGAGGGTCCGCAGCTGCGCTTGATCCGGATCTACGCCGCTTCCGGACATCAAGCGCGCGCTGCCGAGCACTGTGATACGTTTGCCCGGCGAATTAGCGCTGAACTGGGCTTACCGGAATCGGCGGAACTGAAGCGACTGCGGTCGTCGCTGCCCGACCTACCCATGGACGCACCGGCAGCGGCTGCACACGCGCCCGTCGAGCCGGTGCGCACAAACGCCGCGCCGTCGCCGGTCGATCCGAACCTGGGCGAACTGCATCTGCCTTTCCTGTTGACGCGCTTCTTCGACCGCGCCGACGAGCTCGAGGAGCTGCAGCGGATGCTTTCGCCAACGGCGCCCCAACGACTGATCACGTTGACCGGAACAGGCGGCGCGGGCAAAACACGATTGGCGATTGAGGCGGCATCACGATGGCATGCGGCCGGAGGCGGACCCGCCTGGTTTGTGTCTCTGGCCGAGGCCAGCAACGGCACGGCGGCGGCGACCGCCATCGCCACAGCACTCGATCGCATGCAGGATGGCATCGACCCGATTGCTTCCGTCGCTGAGAAGATTTCCGGCCGAGCCACGCTGTTGATCCTCGACAACATGGAGCAGCTGGCGGACGGCGCCGAGTTCGTCCACCGGTTGATAGCCAGTTCGATCGGGCTGAAGGTACTCGCGACGTCACGCCACCTGCTTGGCATAGATGGTGAGGTTGGTTTTACGGTTGCACCGCTTCCGGCGCCCCACCTTCCAACCACTGCCGAGCGACTTGTGGAGTTTTCCAGCGTGCAGCTGTTTGTGGACCGGGCGCAGGCGATTCGTGCCGATTTCCAGGTGACTCCGCGCAACGCTCGGGCCGTGGGGTCGCTTTGCAATCGACTGGAAGGTATTCCGCTCGCTATCGAGCTCGCCGCCGGTTGGATACAGGTTCTTACACCGGCACAGATGCTGCTGAAGCTGGAGCGACGGTTTGAGTTGCTGGTAAGCCGACGTCGCGACCTGGACTCTCGGCACCGGAGCCTCTGGGAGACTGTCGACTGGAGCTACAGCCTGCTGCCGGCGTCTTTACAGAGCGTGCTTCGCGCCCTCAGTGTCTTCCAGAGCGGTTTCACCACCGATGCCCTGGCAGCAGTCTGCGGTCTTCCGGCAGCGGATGCCTGGAGGGTGCTGGAGGAGCTTCGATCCCGATCATTGATTACGACGGTGGAGGCCGACGGTGAAATGCGGGCAACGATGCTCGAGACACTGCGTGAATTCGCCGCAGCGTTGTGCTCCGTGGAGGAACGGCTGGCGCTGACGCGACGGTACGCCGCGTATTACGCAGAATTGGCCGGTCGCGCCTCTACAGCGGCGACAGGCAGGGAGCAGTTGCAATGGATGCGGTGGCTGGAGCCCGAGGTGCGAAACCTGCAGGTGGCCATCAGGACCTGCCTCGACGCGGAACCGCAAACGCACCTGGCCGACCTGGCGCTGGAGCTTACGGGCTGGTTGTGGCGCCCATGGTTCAAGCGAGTACGGACGGATGACATGCGTGGATGGATCACGCGCGCTCTGGAGCTCGGTAGCCGGGCGCCATCCGAACATCGAACGCGTGCTCTGATCGGCGCCGCCGCGTACGCGTGGGTAAGCGGCGAGCACTCAGCCGCGCGCGAAGATGCCGCCGGCGCATTGCAGATGAGCCGCCAGTTGCGGCTGCGAACCGAGGAGTCCGAGGCCCTGACGATGCTGGGCATCGTAGCCGTGAGTGCCGGCGACGACTCATTTGGAATGCAGTGTCACGAGGAGGCTCTGGCTCTCCGCCAACGGTACGGTACGCCGATGCAGGCGGCGAACTCGCTCCATAACCTTGCAATAGTATCTATCACGCAGTACGATCTGGTGCGGACCCGGGAACTGCTGACGGAAGCCGAAGCACTGCAGGTTACGAGCGAGGACGACATCGGGCGTTGCAAGAGTCTGCTAAACCTTGCAACGGTAGATCTACTGCAAGGCGACTACCAAGCCGCCCATCGGCGATTCGTGTCGTGCCTCGCGTTGGCGCGCTCCGCCGGCTTGACCATTGAGGTAGCCAACGCTCTGAAAGGGTGTGCGCAGGCCGATATTGAATTGAACAGACTGGAAGAGGCGGAGTCGGCCCTATCCGAGGCCATGTTGATTTACCGGGACCTCGGCGACCAACACGGCTTTGGCCTGTCGCTCGGCAGCCTCGGCGCTATCGCCTGGCTGCGGGGCGAACGAAACGACGCTGCCGATTACGCGCGTCAAAGCCTGGAGTTGCTGCGCGACGTGGAGGGCGAGACCGAAGTCACGGAGACGTTAGCGCTGCTCGCTCTTACAGCCATATCGAATACGGAGCGAGCGGCAGTTGTTTCCGAAACGAAGCGGGCCGTGGCGCGATTTCAAACACCGGAGAATGGTCTGGCGATCGTTCAGGCGGTTGATATCCTCTG
Source organism: Armatimonadota bacterium (assembly GCA_028871815.1). Lineage (NCBI taxonomy): Bacteria > Bacillati > Armatimonadota > Armatimonadota bacterium. The sequence continues at coordinate 39,375 of JAGWMJ010000001.1, forward strand.
CTTTGTGACACTGAACGCCCAAAACCGGCGAACCGCAGCCGAGCAGGTGGCGATCGTTGAGGCGTGGCGCAATCGTACCGGATGCCGCCGCCTGCGTCTGTTTGCTGCAATCGGCGCGGGCATTCAACGCAAGCTCAAGGAACTTCGGCCGGCTAAGCCCGGACTGGACACGGCGCCGACGGCGACGGCGACGGACGGAACGCTTGCCTCGTGTGCTGCATTTGCGGCTGCACTTCAGCTATGACGCTGGATTGACACTATTGCGCTATCTCCGGGTGAGTTTTGTAGCGCCCGACCCGTCCGGATGCCCGGCTCGGGCATACCGTTGCGCTCACCTGAAATCGAACGTTCGCGCCATTTAACGAATTTGTAACGGCGCATCCGGCATCTTCCCCGTTACGGAGTTGAGCCGCGTTGCAGCGCCGTCGACGACTCCGGCGATGCTATGTACGAAGCAACCAGCGGGAAACATGCGGCGCCAACGCCGGCAATCCACCGCCTGGTTCCGCGCAGTCTCAAGGAGATCAAATGAAGTTCAACGATTGGATCTGCATTCGCCGCCGCATGCTGCTGCCCCTGGCGGCGGTGGCCGCAGCCGGCGTATTCGGCACCGGTGGCGCCTGCTTTGGCAGTGGCGGCCAGAAAGGCGTTCAAGTACCGGACAGTTACTTCGTTCTGGCAGCCAACAAGTCCGACGACACGATAACCGTTTTCCAGGTGGATCAAAGCACCGGCGCTCTCACCAGGCTCTCAACTGTGGCCACCGGCCATCAGCCGGTTGATGTGGCCGTGCCCGACACCAATAACGTCATGCGGGTGGTGTATGTACTGAATGCCGGGGATCGCACGATTTCCGAGTTTCAGATGTTCCGCAACGGTCTGTTACAGCCGCTGTCACCGGCCACCATACCCACAGGAACCGACCCCGTGTCATTCGTGCGGCGGAACTTCACGGACGTCGTCTCTGTGGTCGACAGAAGCTCGAACACAATAGCAAGATATCTGATCCAGGGCAACGGCCAACTGGCAGGTGACGGACTGATTGCAACCGGCCCAGCGCCGGTGGCGGCGACGATCCTTTCGGAGGAGCTCTGCGAGGTGAACAGCACCAACGATACGCTGGGCGAGTTCGTCTACACCGGCGATCCACCTGCGCCGCCAAAAGATCCGACCGCGACCTATCCCGTTGGAAAGGGCGCGGCTGCCATCGCGTGGGAGCAGGGTCCAAACCTTGCCGGCGGCTTGTGGGTAGCGAACAGTACGGCAGAGACCATCACGAGCTTTCCAACAACGTGGAATACCGCAAGCATCCAGCCATCGAGGATTACAGGGGCCGGCTCCAGCAGTTCCGTGCCGGGCCACCCGGTGGCGTTGGCAGCCGACCTCGACGTGGGCTCGCACCACGGTGACCGTGCCGTTTATGCGCTCACTCAGGAGGGTCAGCTTCTGCAGTACCACTTGAGCGGCGATGATACCGGTCCGGCTGCCGCAGCAACAGCCGTGGCCACCGGCCCATCACCGAGCGCCTTATTACCGACCGCGACGGAACTTGCCAAGCCGTTTCTGTATGTGGCGAACAGCGGTGACGGAACCGTTTGGCAGTACACGCTGCACAACGACTTCTCTGCCCCCACGGCAACGGGCACACCGACCTTCTCGGGAAAAGGCGTGAATGCGCTCGCGTTCGCCATCACCGGCGCAGAGACGTCGCTGCCTCCCGGCAGCGGCGGTATCTCGATACCGGTGAAGTAGGCAAACTGACAGGCTTTCACTCGCTTCTGACCTGATACGAGACAGGATGAGACAATGAAACACAAAACAGCGTGGATTGCCGCCATGGCCGCCGTCGCTCTGACCGCCGTGGCCGGCTGCAGCAACGGCGGCGCAACAGCACCCACAGGCTCTCGGTCGGCCGGCGCGCTTTCGATGACCATACACTGGCCGAACAGAACGCGACTGATACCGGTTGACTCGCAGAGCATCACGGTAGTGGTCGCGGCAGGCGCTCAGATACTTCAGAGCCAAACAGTGCCGCGACCGGCAACCGGAACCAACACCACCACCGTGACCTTTCCGAGCATTTCACCCGGCAGCGTGACCGTTACGGCCTCCAGCTATCCGAACGCAGACGGATCGGGCGTGGCACAGGCAACAGGCGCCCTCTCAGCGACTATTGTCGCCAATAAAACCACGACAACGCCTGCGCTCACCATGAGCAGTACGATTCAGCACATCAACGTAACCGCCTCCATCAATCCGTTGGCAGTGGGTAAAACGAGCACGCTGGTTGCGACGGCCACCGACGGCGAGAACCCACCGGAAGTCGTTCTGGTAAGCCCGGCCACGGTTAAGTGGACAGCAGACAGCGCCAGCGCGATCACGTTAGCACCGTCCGGCCTCACGGCAATTGCAACCGCTAACACTGCCGGGAGCCACGCCGTAACGGCATCTGAGAGTGAGTCGGGTAAGTCTGGGTCGGTTGTACTCACCATCACCGCTACGCCACCCGCTACGGCCTCTATACTGATATGCGATGTTATGAACAGCCAGGTGATTGGTCTGGACGCGATTCCGCCAGCCCATCCGCAGGTCTACAGTCCAACCACAACGCAGGGCTTCTCCCCGCAGAGTGCGATTTTCGACTTGCAGGGCCGTATCATCATCGCCGACTATCCGTATCGCGTCCTGCGCGTGGATGACCTGACGGGAGCCAACCTGGTGGAGTTTCATCCTCCGTCAGCGGCCTCCACGCTCGCGATAGACGGCGCCGGCCGGATCTACTACCGCGATGACAACTTCTACATCAACCGAATCGATGACTTTACCGGAGCCAACCCCGTGAAGTTCACGGACGCCGATTTCAACGCTCCAAGCTGCATTGTGCCGGATGTGGGGAGCGCCACCTCAAGTGGCCCGATCTATGTTCTGGACACCGTGAAGAATGAAGTGTTCCGGTTCCGTGATATGACCGGCGCCGGCGTTGTAACCCTGGGATCAACCGGCTCCGGCGCATCGCAATTCGATCTGCAGGGGTTCGGCGCCAATGGCGGCGAACATGGAATGGCGATGGACTCGCAGCACCGCCTGTACGTTGCGGATTTCAACAACAGCCGCATCGTACGGTTCGATGACATCACCGGCAAGAACTGGACGGTGTTCGCCGTGCCGGCCGGAAACGGCTCAACAAAGCCGGTATCGGTCGCTCTCGACCACGCCTCACCGCAGCACATCCTGTTCACCACCGCGAATACGGTCTATCGGATGGACGACATGACGGGGACGAACCTGGTGAAGTATGGAACGGCGGGAACCGGCGCCGGCCACTTCAACTCCACGGTGGGCCTCGCCGTGAAGTAGGAAACAGGACGTTCCGCCGGCGATACGGAAAGGGCCCGCCCTCATCGAGGAGCGGGCCCTTTCTGCACCGGTAGACCGGCGCGAGCGTCAGGCCGACTCGATAGCGACCTTGACCGACTTGGAGCGGGCAGACTCCGGCTTCGGAAGGTGGAGTACCAGGACCCCGTTCTTCCACGTGGCGGAGACGCGATCCGGATCGATGTCCGCCGGCAGGTTGAACTGCCAGTGAAAAGCTCCCGGCGCGGCTGACCAGATGCTCTGCCGTATCAGCTTTCCGCCCTCCACGGTCACCAGCGGTTTGCGCTCGCCTTTCAGCGTGATGGAGTCGCGCAGCGCTTCAATGCTCAGCGTCTCGGCATCGAGCCCGGGAGCGGGAATTGCAAACACGAATTCCGCCTCGGTCTCGTAGACGTCGGGCGAGAGCTCGGCGTCCAGGCGACCGGTCAGGGTCGCGTGCGCCGGCGATCCCGCGCCCACGAGCCGGCCGAAAGCCTCGTCGATCTGACTCTGCACTCGATCCAGGTCGCTCCATGGCGACCATCGCGCAACCGTCCCGACATTTCGACTCTGTATCGACATGATCTTCCTCCCAAAAGCGTATGATGGTACTACCATTCATTTGCATGATGGTAGTACACTCACTTATACGGAGCATATCTACATCAGAGTTCCCGTTAACGGCTGCGTTGGCGTCGCGTACCGCAGTTTACGCCGGCGTCGACTCTTCGGGAAGCACGCCGTCAGCCGCTGACCAGGCGTCCAGTGCGGCCAAAGCGCGCTCACCCTTTTGCCGGGCCCGTTCGCGTTTGTCTCGGATCGGGGTCCCGTCCAACTCCGAAACAATTCCCCAGTTGCTGTTCATTGGTGCAAAGTGCCGCGGGTCGCTGGCCGAGAGGTAGTGACAAAGCGAACCAAGGACGGTTTCGCGCGGCGGAATGCATGCCGGAAAGCCCCGTACCCGTCGTGCTGCATTGATGCCGGCCAGAAGGCCAATTGCCGCCGACTCCAGGTACCCTTCGACGCCGGTAATCTGCCCGGCCAGGAACAGGCCGGCCTGACCAATCACCTCGCCGCCGGTTCCGAGGACGCGCGGCGCATTCACATACGTGTTGCGGTGCATAACGCCGTACCGGATAAACTCGGCGCTCTCCAGACCCGGGATCATCCGAAATACGCGCTTCTGCTCGCCCCACCTGAGCCGCGTCTGAAAGCCAACCATTCCCCACAGCGTGCCTTCGCGGTTCTCCTGCCGCAGCTGGCATACTGCCCACGGACGCCGGCCTGTGGTCGGATCGCTCAGGCCGATCGGCTTCATTGGGCCGAAGCAGAGCGTGCGCGGGCCGCGGCGCGCCAGTTCCTCAACCGGAACGCACATCTCAAAGAACGGTGTACTCCCAGCCTCGGCCTCAAAATCGTGGAGAGGAGCCGTTTCCGCATCCTTCAGCGCAGTCCAAAACTCCACAAACTCCTCCCTGTTGAGTGGACAATTGAGATAGTCGCCCTCGTCGGCGACCGGCTGTCCGTTCCGCGGACTTCTGGATGCGCGGAAGATGCGGCTCATATCGAGCGACTCGGCAAGCAGTGTCGGAGCAACGGCATCATAAAACGCCAGGGCATCCTCACCCGTAACGGCGCGAAGCGCCTGCGCCAGCGGCGGGGAGGTGAGCGGGCCGGTGGCAACCACCAAAGGGCGTTCCGGTGGCAGTTCTGTGATCTCCCGGCGCACGACCGATATGTGAGGATGCGACTCGATGTTTGCCGTTACTGCCCGGCTGAACGGCTCGCGATCCACGGCCAGAGCTTCGCCGGCCGCGACGCGGTGACAATCCGCCAGCGGCAGAATGAGGGAACCCAGACGACGCATCTCCTCTTTCAGCACGCCACTGGCATTGGTCATCAGCTCGGACTTGAACGAGTTGGAACAGACGAGTTCCGCCAATTCACTCGTCCTGTGAGCGGCCGTGAACCGCTCCGGTCGCATCTCGTAGAGCGTCACACGGCAACCGCGTTGTGCTGCGGCCCATGCGCCTTCCACCCCGGCGAATCCGCCGCCGATAATCGAAACTTGAGGTCGCTGCATATCCCGTGATGCTCCCCGCTGCCCTGCGGCGGTATGATACCTTTGCGCTGCCGGCCCCGGAGGCCGGGGCAACAAGGAGGGCATGATGCTCCAACCCGGTGATCCGGCGCCCGAATTCAGTCTGAGCGATCAGGACGGCAGGCCGTTTTCGTTGGCGGATGCGCGCGGCAAGGTCCTGGTACTCTACTTCTATCCCAAAGCCGATACGCCGGGCTGTACGACCGAGGCCTGCAGTTTTGGCGAATCGATGCCACGGTTTGACGCATCGAACGCCCTCATCGTCGGAGTAAGCCCCGACACGGTGAAAGCGCAGAAGAAGTTTGCGGAGAAGTTCTCGCTTCGGTTTCGACTTCTGGCCGATGCCGACCATACGGTCTCCGAGCTGTACGGCGTGTGGGCGGAAAAGCGGATGTACGGCCGAACGTATATGGGTGTTGAACGCACGACTTTTGTCATCGCTGCCGACGGCACGATCGCCAGGATATTTCCGAAGGTGAGCGTGACGGGCCACGCCGAGGCGGTGCTGGCCGCTGTGAACGAGGTGGCGTGACAATGCCCAGGGCCGCGGCCGGCGCCAGGCCCCGCGTTGAGGTGATCACGTTCGGCGAGACGATGCTGCGCCTGGCGCCGCTCGGAAGTGAGCGACTGGAGCAGGCTGCCACCCTGGAGGTGCGCGTGGGCGGTTCGGAGTCGAACATGGCGGTGGCGCTTGCCGGGCTGGGACACAGCGTGGCGTGGTGGTCGCGCCTACCGGCCAGTCCGATTGGCGTTCGCATCGAGTCGGAAGTGCGCCGCTGGGGAGTCAACACTTCGCACGTGATATGGGATGCCGGGAGCGATGCGCGCGCCGGACTCTATTTTGTCAGCTTTGGCGCACCGCCGTGGCATGTGGAAGTAACCTACGACAGGGCGCACTCAGCCGCCAGCGCCATCTCTGCAGCCGACATCACGCGGGAACGCGCCACCGGTGCGAAGCTGCTTCATGTGAGTGGTATCACCCCGGCCCTCAGCCCATCGTGCAAGGATGCCGTACAAGCGGCGGTTTCAACGGCGCGGGCGGCAGGGATGGCGGTTTCGATCGATGTCAACTACCGGGCACGACTCTGGAGCGCAGCCGATTGTCGTAAGGCGCTGACGCCGCTGTTAACGAAAGCAAACCTGCTGATCTGCACGCGCAGCGACGCGCAGGAGGTTTTCGGCTTGAGCGGGCGCGCCGAGGCAGTTGCCGTCGCCATGCGAGAACGGTTCTGTACCGAAGCGGCTGTGATTACCTGCGGTTCGGATGGCGCGGTGGCCGCGACGGGCGACGAAACGTTCAGCGTCTGCGGCTACCAGCTGCGCGAGATTGTAGACCCGGTCGGCGCCGGCGACGCCTTCTGTGCCGGGCTGCTGCACGGCTGGCTGGAGGGCAGCGTGCAGGTTGGCCTTGCTTACGGCGTCGCCATGGCCGCGATGAAGCACGGAGCGCCGGGCGACATGCTGATCGCACCACTGACGGCGATTGAGCGCGTCATGGCCGGCGGCGATGGGCGGATTGCAAGGTAACGGCGATCCGCACAGGAGGTCGGCGCGGCTTTTTTGACACGACCGTGGGACAGAGCGGTGCCCAGACGAACCACACCCGTCGCACCCCGTTCCTACCGGGCTGCATTCCAGACCGGAAGTGGCCACCGAGCGGAGCTAACCCCCGCGCCGGTACAGAATCACCTGGGCGCTCAGCACCTCGTTCGCCGGCTGTGAGGTTAAGGTCTTCTTTCGGTAAGGCTGCAGGTGGTAAGCAAGCAATAGGGCGTTGCCGGGCTCCAGCACCGGCGTCAGGTCGATGGACCACGGAGGATCCACCGTGCCGGGCCCCCAACCGGCACGGTCAAACTTCCACGTTCCCATTTGCGGTCGGTCCGGGTTCAGGTAGTTGTCGGTGGTCCACAGCGTATTCCGCCATCTCCGTCCGTTGCAGATAACCTCGCGCCAGAGAGGCGCAAACTCACCGAGGTTATCCTCGTTCTGTCCGTGGCCCGTCTGCGAAAGTCGCAACTTTGCGGCAGCGGTGAAGGCATCGGTTGGTACACGAACGGGCGGCAAGTAGGCGTCCATCGGCTTTTCCCAATCGCCCGCGGGAAAGCTGCCGCTCCAAAGGCTCACCACGCGATAGGGAACGAGCTTGCGTCTGCCGGTGAAGAAGTCAAATCGCACACTCACATCCCATCCCTGACTGTAGGTACCGCTATCCACGGTCACGGTGCGTTTGCCGGTGAGTATCGGCAGGTAGTCCGTCATGTCCATTTTCCACTGCCATGGCGTGCCGTACGGCGTGATGTAGCGATAGATCTCGATGGGCTTTCCGTCGTCGCCGCTCACCATAATCTGCCCAATCCGATCCCAGGCGTCAAACCCTTTGGGGCCGGGATCCAGCCTCAGCGTGCAGATCACCCGACCGATGCCAACGGCCGGCGGAAAGGTGACGGTATTCGACGCAGAAGTGACCTGCGGATTGAGGAACGCGCGGTCGATCGCCTGCACGCGTATCGGCGGCCGCATCCGGAAAGAGCCGCCGGACAACCGGGTTCGGACGTGCGATGGAGTAAGGTTGTGAAAGGCCGCTTGCCAGGCATACGGGGTAAGTTCCGGCACGAAGTATCGGTTGTACACCGCGTCGGCGCCGCCGATTACAACGCTCACATAGGCGCCACCTGCGCGAAACTCAATCCGCAGGTGGGCGCTCTGGGGCCGTGGAGTGACCAGTGCGGCGCTGCAAACGCGGTTGGCAATCTCACGGCCATTCCAGTGCAGCGATATCTCGCGCTGCGGCCGGTTATAGATGTTGCCGAGCGGGCCAAACCATCGCGCCCGCCGGTCGCCCTTGGGTGGGGGGGGATCGTACGTGCTCACGCCAACGGCAAAGAGTCCGGGCGCGTCCGGCTTCGTCCAGTCCGCGGCGACCTGAGGCTTTCCACCCGGTACAAGCTCCAGGGCGTATCCGTGCGAGCTACCGTCGAGACGGAAACTCCACCAGGCGTCACATTGCCTGCGGAAGCTGCCGGCGCGCGCCGATCCGGCCGATACCAGCAACAGCGCAAGAGGCAGAAGATGCCGCAACCTCATGAATACGCCCCCTTTGATCAAGACGGATTGCTGCGAACGGCCGCGCGACCCAGGATTGGTTCGTGGGTCGACTCGTCCGCCACGGCGCTGGTTCGACGCCGCTGACGCGAACCTGACGGCTGTTGTCCGTCGCATCTTGCCGCAAGGCAGCGCTCGCCGCGGCCCACGGTCAACTGCCGGAGTACGAAACCGTGGCCCGGGATTTCATCCCTCATCCACGTCCGGGACACAAACAAGGCTCCGCCCTGGCACCTGCCGAATTGCAGTCGTCAGCCTCGGAGCGTGTCGTAGCGCCTGCCGACGACGTCCCAATTCACCACGTTCCACCAGGCGGCAAGGTAGTCCGGTCGGCGGTTCTGGTACTTCAGGTAGTAGGCATGCTCCCAGACATCCACTCCAAGCACGGCCTTTTTTCCCTCCATAAGGGGGTTATCCTGATTGGCCGTGCTGATTACCGAGAGCTCGCCGCGACCATCCGTCACCACCCAGGCCCAGCCGCTTCCGAACCGCTTCGCGCCGGCTTCGTTCACCTGTTTCTTCAGGCTTTCCAGATCGCCAAAGGCTGCGCTCACGGCAGCGGCAAGCGCCCCGTGCGGCGCCGTGGCGCCGCCGGGAGTCATGAATTCCCAGAACAGCGTATGGTTGGCATGGCCGCCACCGTTGTTGCGGACAGCGGTGCGGATGCTTTCCGGCAGAGCGCCGAGGTCGGAGATCAATGCTTCCACCGTTTGACTCTGAAGGTCTGGCTGATCCTTGAGCGCTGCGTTGAGGTTGTTCACATAGGCGGCATGATGCTTATCGTGATGGATCTGCATCGTCAGCGTATCAATGGTTGGCTCCAGCGCCGCGTAATCGTACGGCAGCGGGGGCAGGGTAAACTCCGGCATGGCGGTTCTCCTCTACAAATCGAAATGGTGTCGTCCATCATGATGTACGAATGCCAGCCAGATTCTACCGCACCCGCCGGCTGGAGCCTTGACCAGGCGGCACAATCCCTTATCGGGCGCCAGGAGACCGGCGTGTGGAGATGGGGTTTCACCGGGCGATGCCTGCTGCGGCCCGGCTATCCTCTGCACGCCACCGATATTCTCCGACTGCTGGCGCCTGGCCTCGCCGCCCTTGGAGCCGAGGTTCGGTTTGAGGAGATGCCGTGCCGCACTGCAAGGCTCGAAACCGCTCTTCACCGGTTGAGGCAGCGCGGACGCAGCATCACGCTGCTGCGCTTCGAGTCGGAGCGCACCGGCAGCGGCGATCCGCTGGACGAAGATCCGGAGATACGGAACGGTCGGAACCTCGTTCGGTGCGGGCTCCTGACCGGCGAAGCTCTTGTACTCTCTCACGGCTCCGAGGCAGCCTGGCAGTGCGTTACCGCGCCGTGCGATGCGCCAGTCAACCTCGCCGGCGCCAACCTGCGCCGGAGTTTCACACATTTTGCCTGGTTTGTGCGTAGCCGCCATCGCGGGGTTCGGCGTAATGCGGTGCGGCTGGCGCTGCTTCGGTGGCTGGCGTTCCTGTGCGCCCGCCCAGACCGGAGCCGGATAGGATCCGGCGCCGCAGCGTTTCTGCTCGCTGCCGCCGGACACCGCCGAGACCGGCCGGCGCAGCTCCTGCGGAGCGCGGCTCAGCGCCTGGGCAGCGCGCAATCGCAGGCCGAAATCGCCGCCGGGCTGGCCTTCTTGCGTGAAGGGGTGATACGAGATTTGAGGCTGCCGGCACTGGCCCAAAGCGCGCTGCTGCAGCCGCACGATACCGAGCTTACCCCGCTGCAGCGGCGCGAGATGATCTACCTGGCGCGCGCCGGCACGCCCGATATCCGCGTCATCTGCGCCCAGCGATTGGCTCCGGAGTGGCGCCACAGCGACGTCCTGGCCACGCTGAGCAGCCTGCAGGAGACCGGCGACCTGTGGCTAAAACAGGCTGCAGTGCTGGAGCGATGAGAGGTGGACGCAAACCTGCCATCATCTATCCGTTCCATTTCGGGTACTGACACGCCCCCATTCATCCCCCAAAAGGAAATAGAGCTATGAAGAGTACGTACTTTGCGGCTGCTCTCTTTGCAGCCATCCTGCTTGGCTCGGGATGCGGCGGGAACGGCGGAGGTTCGGGCGCGGTCCCGACGGCGCAGAATACGATGGTGGAATCGACGCCCAGGTCGGTATCCGGTGTGACGTTCCTTCAGGAGGCCGATCATGCCACGTACCGGACCGGCCAGGTGATGCATCTGCGGTTCTTCTACTACCTTGCCCAGTCGCAAGCCGTCACCGCCAGTGCGGCGCTTCAATTCGAGTACGGGTACGATTACCAACCGGTACGGTGGCTGTTGACAAACGCGAAGGGCGGGCAGACGTTGGTGCCACCGACGCCGCCGCAACTCGGCGAGGGAGGCGGCGGGCCACCCGGTTATTCTCCGGCGGACGCTAATTCGTTCGTGATAATTGCGGGTGCGATCTATGGGTTCGAAAACGACGCCACGGCGCCGGCGCCCGGCACCTACACGCTCAGCGCGTGGTCGACCGCAACCTCGACGGGTGCGCCGGGGCTGGACCCGCCCGCGGCGGCGCTGCAGACCACGCTGTACGCCAATCCGATCACCATTCGCGTACTGCCTTAAGGCAACCTCGGATCGGAATTGATCATTCTGCGGTGCGTACCAGACCAATCTGGTTTGTCGGATTGGTCTGGTACGCTTGGGCCAATGGGCTTGACCCCTCCCCCATCCATTTCGGATACTGACAAACCCCCATTCATCCCCCAAAAGGAAATAGAGCTATGAAGAGTACGTACTTTGCGGCTGCTCTCTTTGCAGCCATCCTGCTCGGCTCGGGATGCGGCGGGAACGGCGGACGCTCGGGCGCGGGCACGACCGCGCAGAATATGATGGTGGAATCGACGCCGAGGTCGGTGTTCGGCGTGACGTTCCTTCAGGAGGCCGATCATGCCACGTACCGGACCGGCCAGGTGATGCATCTGCGGTTCGTCTACTACCTTGCCCAGTCGCAAGCCGTCGGCGGCACTGTTTCCGTTGCGTTCGCGAACGGGAACGATTACCAGCCGGTACGGTGGTTGTTGACAGACACTCGGGGCGGGCAGACGTTGGTGCCACCGACTCCGCCGGGAATCGGCGAGGTCGCCGGCGGAGGGTCTGGTGGTCCTTCGGGACCGGACATTCATTCGTTCCTGATAATCCAGGGCGCGCTCCATGGGTTTGAGAACGACGCCACCGCGCCGGCGCCCGGCACCTACACGCTCAGCGCGTGGTCGGTTGCCACAGCGATTGACCCCGGCCTGCACCCGCCCGCGGCGGCGCTGCAGACCACGCTGTACGCCAATCCGATCACAATACACGTAACGCCGTAAGGCAACCTCGGATCGGAATTGGTCATTCTGCGGTGCGCACCAGACCAGTCTGGTTTGTCGGATTGGTCTGGTACGCTTGGGCCAATGGGCTGTACCCCTGGTTTGCGTCGCCGGCCATCGGTTCGACCGGAGTATTACACTCCCGGCGCGAGCCCCAAATCCTGCAGCGCAGCGCGCGCGGCGTTATAGCCCGGCGCGCCGGACACACAGCCGCCCGGGTGGGCACCGGAGCCGCACAGGTAGAGGCCATCGAACCCGGTACGTGGACCATCGCAACCGTATCCCGGACGGCCGCTCCACAGATGAGGCGGCAGCAGGTCACCGTGGAATATGTGCCCGCCGCCCAGTCCGAACTGCTGTTCCAGCCGCCACGGCGTCAGCACCTGGCGATGGAGGATGCTTCCCGGCACATTCGGTGCATACCGGCCAACGATCTCAATCACCCGGTCCGTAAAGGCATCGGGATCCGGATCCGGCTCGCTCGCCGGCTTCGAATACGGGTAGTACTGCACGAACAGCGAGAGGATGTGGCGGCCGGCCGGGGCCAGTGAAGGATCGACGGAGGTCTGGATATACATCTCAATCATGGGAGTGTGCGATGGACGGCCGGCCGCGGCGTCGGCCCATGCAGCCTCCAGCGCATCCATCCCTTCGCATAGATGGACCGTGCCGACGTGCTCCGGTCCCGCCGTGTCCCCGTGGCCCGCGTCACCCAGGCAGGTGAAGCGCGGCAGCTCGGAGACGGCCAGATTGATCTTCGCGGAGGCGCCGGTCTGCCTGCCGTATGCCTCAATGGCGTATGTCTCACGGGTACGGCCTGTGTCAAACCGCGGGGAAACGAGATTGACAAACGTATTGAATGGGTCCACGCCCGACAGCACAGTCTCGCCGGTAAATGCGCGCCCATCGGCAAGGCGCACCGCCCAGCCGCTTTTGCCGGTGGCGACCGGCTTCGGCTCACACCGGGCCACATCGCAGCCGGTCAGGATTTCGGCGCCGGCCTCGTGCGCCCGCTGAGCCAACAGACGTGTGATCGTCCCCATGCCACCGCGCACATAGGCCCACTCTCCCCGTGAGCCGGCGGCCATCCCGAGATAGTGGTGCAGCAGCACGTATGCGGTTCCGGAAGTAGATGGGCCGCCATCCGTGCCAATCAGGCCGTCGGTCGCCAGCACGGCTTTCAGACGGTCGCTCTCAAACCGCCCATCCATCAGATCGCGCACGCTGCCTTCCACAAACTCGGCGTACAGCTCGCCACAGCCTGCTGCCTCAAACGCGCGCAACATGCCAGCCGGCGTCGGTGGCGCGCTCAATGAAGTGGCGTCAACCACCGCCGCCGCGCGCTGCACATCCCGCTCGAACTGGAAGTAAGCCTCGCAGTCGGCCGGCGTGGAGGCGCAGAACCGTTTCAGTTCGGCTCTCATCCGGTTTTCATCGGGGTAGACGGTGAGGTGACTGCCGTCCAGGAAGGGAGCGAAACCGGCCGGATCCCGGCGCACCAGTCCCAGTCCGGCCTCCTCCAGGGCGAGGTCTCGCACGATCTCCGGGCGCAGCAGGCTCACCAGGTATGCCGCCGTGGAGACCTTGTAACCTGGCCACGGCTCTTCCGTAACGCAGGCGCCGCCCACGATATCCCTCCGCTCCAGCACCAGTACGCGCAGTCCGGCACGGGCGAGATACGCCGCCGCTACGAGGCCGTTGTGGCCCGCTCCGATGATGATCGAGTCCCACACGCTTGGGCCAGACATCTGATCTGTACACCTCCTGCGAGCGCTGGTTTTTGCCCCGACGGTACCGAACGCCATAGGAGCCTGAGCTGCGCGGCGCTTTCCGGACGACCGGAAACGACTGTGGCAGTCACGCAGCATTCGTCGCTGCACGTGGAGGGCGTTTCCCGGCGCCCAGATCCGAATTGGCGCGCTCGGTGGAACGGCTCGCGCTACGTTCGCTCCGGCTCGGCCGCGCGCTCGGCGGAGGCCTCCAGCAGCAGTTCGGCAATGTCCGCCACTCTGGGCGCTTTGTCACCCCCGACCGCAGCCACGCTGTCGCCGACCATCACCCTGCAAAAGGGGCATGCCACGGCTACCGTGGCCGCGCCGGTTGCTGTCAGTTCTACGGCTCGCACCATGCCCGGCCGCTCGCTGGGCGCGTCTTCCATCCACATCCGGCCTCCACCGGCGCCGCAGCAGAACGTCTTGCTGCCGTGGCGCGGCGGCTCGTGGAGTTCGGTTCCCGCCTGCCGCAGCAGCGCCCTAGGCGCCTCCGTTTCGCGGTTCACGCGGCCCAGAAAGCATGGATCGTGGTAGGTTACCGAACCACCATTTGACGCCCAGGTCTTCAGCCGTCCGTCGGCTACCAACTGCTGTAGAAACTGTGTGTGATGCATCACCCGATACGTACCACCGAACTGAGGATACTCGTTTTTGATGGTGTGGAAGCAGTGCGGACACTGCGTCACGATGATCTTCGCCTTGATCGCCTCCAGCGTGGAGACATTCGCCTCGGCCAGCTGCTGAAACAGGAACTCATCGCCGGTTCGCCGCGCCGGGTCGCCCGTGCACCGCTCGCGCGCCCCGAGCACCGTAAACTTCACGCCGGCACGGTTCAGCAGTTGCGCAATGGCCCGCGTTGTTGCCTGCGCCTTCGGCTCAAAAGCGCCGGCGCAGCCCACCCAGAGCAGGACCTCGCGGCCGTCCTCCTCAGCCGCCGGCGCCACGTCGAGATCTTTTGCCCAATCCAGCCTCTGAGCTGCCGGCAGCCCCCACGGATTCTCGCGGCTGGTTAGCTGGCGCAGCATCACGGCTGCCGGACCCTTCAGCCGCCCCTCTGCCACACGGTACCGCCGAATGCCATCGATGATATCCACATGCCGGATCAGCGCGGGGCATTCGCGGACGCAGGCATGGCAGTTGGTGCACGCCCAGAGCGCTTCGTCGGTGATGACATCGGTCGAGGGCCCGGCGTCGCCACTGGCTGGCGGCATTCCGGATTGACTTAACGCCCGTAAGTCGAGCACGATCTGCTTCGGGTTGAGCGATTTACCAGCGGCATTCGCCGGGCAGGCGTCGGTACACCGGCCGCACTCCATGCAGGCGTCCAAGCTGAGCAGCTGCCACTGATCGAGATCGGACAGTGCGCCAAGGCCGATGCGGCCGCTGGCTTCGACATCTGCCATCGATTCCGGCCTCAATGCGCCCATTGACCGCTCCGGCTGCAGCAGAATCGATGCCGGTATCGTGAACAGATGGAGCCAGCGGCCCCAGGGAAGCAGTGCGATCAGCGTGAGAACCAGCGGAATGTGTACCCACCAGATCGCCGTGTAACCGGCCGGTCCGATCCCATGGCACAGCAAGGCAAAGAGGCGTCCGATCGGCGACCAGGCCTCCCATATCTGTCGACGAGGATCCGCAGCGATGCCCGCTCCTTCCAGAAGCCATCCGGTTACGGCAACCAGGCAGATAAGGCCGAGGAGTGCGTTGTCGCTAGCGGTATGCCCCAGCGCTTTCGGCCTTGCGAACAGCCTTCGGCCCAGCGCCATGAGAGCGCCAAGAAACAGCCCGAGGCCGGCAAGATCGAGGACGGCTTTGCATCCGAGATAGAACCAGCCTCGGTAGAGCCAGTGAGGACCGAAAATGAGCGCCCCGTAGTGCTCCACGGCAACAATGCAGGTACCCGTGAACAACAGGCAGAAGCCCGCAAAGAGAAGCACGTGCATCCTGCCGGCATAGGTGCGCCGCCGTACGCGCCGCTGCGCCACCACCTGCGCAAACAGTTCGCGCAGCCGGATGCTGGTCACGCGCGGGCGATCCATCGGTCTGCCGGCCCGCCAGCACGCCAGCCGGCGCACCACGCCCCACACGCAGATGGCCGTGGAGATTGCCGCCAGCAGATAGAAGAGAATCTGCTGGCCAACACCAATGTGGAAGAAAATGGTGCGGGTAGCCTGGGAAGCTGATGGTGACATCAGGGTTGCGCGCCGGCGCTAAAGCCTGGCGGTGAGCTCCGGTACCGCCTGAAACAGGTCCATCACCAGGCCGTAGTCGGCCGCCTGAAAAATCGGCGCGTCCGGGTCGGTGTTTATGGCGACGATAACGCGAGATTCCTTCATGCCGGCAAGGTGCTGAACGCTGCCGGAGATCCCAGCTGCGATGTAGAGTTCCGGGGCAACCACCTTGCCCGTTTGCCCCACCTGGTAATCGTTTGGCGCTATGCCGCTATCGACGGCGGCGCGGGTTGCACCCAGCGCGCCACCCAACCGGTCGGCCAGCGCGCCGAGCACCCGCTCAAAGGTCTCGGCATCCTTCAACGGCCGGCCACCGGAGACCACAACGCGGGCGGTGGTCAGCTCCGGCCGCTTCAGCTCGGGAGCATCCAGGCCTACCCAGCGCGTACCGGATGGCAGCGCAGAGGGGTCGATCGGCACGCTCTCCACCGGCGATACCGAGTCGCTGCGCTCCGGCGCACCGTACGCCGTGGACCGTACGCTGAAGACGCAATCCGGCTCCAGAAGCTCCACGGTTGCAAGCACGCTACCGGCGTACATCGGCCGCTGAGCCCGAAGCGTGCCGCCGGCCGCCTCCACAGCAATCACGTCGGAGAGCATCGGCAGGTCACAGAGGCCCGCGATCCGTGCGAGAACGTCTCTACCGGAGGTGCTCGACGCCGCGGCAATGCTGCAATTGCCGGCTCGGCGCCAATGCGTCCGCACCACCTCGCCAAGGCGATCCGCTACAGGCTGTGCCAGGGCCGCGTCGGCTGCCACAGCCACGGTGCGAGCGCCAAATTCCTGCCAATTCTCCGCCGCCGCGACTACGGCGGCGCCTCCGCATATCAGCAGGTCGAACGTGCCGGAGCTCGCGCGCGCCCACTGCTGGGCGAACGCGACCGCGGCGCCGGTGTTAGGCGCCACGCTGCGCCCATCGGTTTCGGCTAGCACAAGCAGGTGCGGCATCGTTTTCGCTTTCTACCTGGAGGCGGCTATATCACGCGCGCCTCGTCGCGCAGCGCGGCAACCAGTTCGTCCACACCGGCAACCTTACGCCCGGCTTTGCGAGCCGGCGGCGGCGCCTGCTTGACAATCCTGAAACCGGCCGGCGATGAGGCCTCCGACGGATCGGCATCCAGCGTCTGCAGTGGCCGGCTTCGCGCCTTCACAATCGCGGGCAGCGCCACGTATCGCGGCTCGTTCAATCGCAAGTCGGTTGTGATAACCGCCGGCAGCTTCACCTCCAGCGTCTCGCGTCCTTCATCGACCTCGCGGACCACCACGGCGTAGGCGCCGTCGCTCGATATCGTGATTGCCGATGCGCAGGTTGCTTGCGGCAGGCCAAGCAGCGCGGCCACGCGCTGGCCCACCTGGTTCGCATCGTCATCAATAGCCTGCTTGCCCGCAAGGATGAGGTCCGGCGCTTCCTGGCGACAGATTTCCGCAAGACGCCGGCTGACGCTGCGCGAGTCATCCGGCCCTTGCCATGTCGCGAGAATCGCTCTATCTGCGCCCATCGCCAGCGCAGCGCGGAGCTGGTCTGCCCACTCAGCCGAGCCCAACGCGACCGCAACGATCTCACAATCGAGGCCCGACTCACGCAGCCGAACCGCCTCCTCCAGGGCGATTTCGTCGAAGGGATTTATCACCCACCTGATCTCCGATTCATCAATGATACCGGCGTCGGTCAGGCGGATTCTTCCGTAGGGATCCGGTACGCGCTTTACCAGAACAAGAATCTTCATCGGAAACTCCAAAATACTCAATGGGTGCAAAGGCAACCGCCGGCCGCAGGCGGCGCCACCATCGAGAATACCCGGCGGCGGGTACCTTTCCTATCGCCGCGCCTGCCGAGGACGCGCTACTCGGGTCCCGTCGACGCCTGCAGCAGCGAACCCTGGTCGTCCGTGAGCCGATCCGATGCCCGGAGCAGCATTCCCGACCCGGCGATATCGGCCGGACGCAGGAGCATGCCGGGCGCGGTCTGGCGCTCCATTCTCGCTCCAATCGTCTCAATAGTCTCATAGCATTGCCGCAGCAGTTCCGGCGAGTTTACGACATCCTTATGGCGCACATAGACTCTCAATGCATCCAGGGCGGAAGAATCGCCGACGGCCTGGATCGCCCTCAACAGCGCAGTGCGCTCCGCTCCCTGCGTGTAGTACAGCACCTTGCACATCATGCCCACTTCACTGCCCGTGAGGCGGCCATAGTACTCATCACCCAGCAGTGGCACAACGCGGGCGAGGCCCGGAATGGCGGCGCCACGATAGCTTCTTATTGCGGCCATGGCGGCAAGCTGGGGCGCTGTCGCCGGCAGTCGCAGATGCGACAGAGCGGTAATCTGGTTCCGTGTCCTGATCCGCAGCCTGAAGTCAACCGTGTGCGAGATGCCGTACCAGAGCGGCCATAGCGGGTAGATGAGCGGTACCAGGACTGCGGCAGCGAGGAAATCAAACAGCCACACGGTCAGCGTCAGCCCAAGCCATACGAGCCATGGCGGCCACGCGCTCAAGGATTTCGGCACGGCTCCAAACATGTGAACCAGGGTAACGACATTGCGGTCGCCAACGAGCACACCCGGCGCCAACAGGGTTTTTGTCGTCAACTGAACAACGATTGCCACCAACGCCGCGAAGTTGGTCGCCCGTGACCACGCCCGGCCAACGGTCCGCGGGACCACCCAGCGGCGCTGCTTTTTGATCGAACCAGATAGCTGCTGGCCGAGCTCTGCGGCGTCGGCGGCATCGATAGTGCCGGTGGCACAGATCCATACGGCTGTCTTCTGCTGCCAGCGATTGGCGCACTTGCTGAGGAGCGTCCGGCCAACCGTGACCGTCTCCCCGGGCGCGAGCTGCCTTCCCGTCACTACCGCTTCGGCGATGCGCCTCAGCCGGCTGCGTCTGCGCAGCCATCTCACAAACCTGGGTAACTCAATCGGCACCGGCTCCGAGCCGTGCCTTGCCACAGGCAACGGAGGCGGCGCTTGCGTCTGAATGGTTGGGGGCGGGTCGACGCGGAGCTTGCGAAGACGCATGTTCATCGGCTTACCTTCGCGTCGATGCCAGGCTCAACTCTCGCCGCTCCCAACACGCGCGCCAGCGTCTCTCTATCCGGCGCCGCACTGTCGGACGACCGCAGCAAACTCTGCTGCTGCGCTCCCTCCAGCAGGCGCACTTCGATCGCAGCCGCGGCAGCCTTCAACTGCGTCAGCACGGCCGGGTCCAGACAGGCGCGCGCCGAATCGGCAAGCTGGCGCAGCACCATAAGCGCATCGGCGCTGCCGACTTCGGCGAGCGCATTGAGCAGCATGGCGGCAAGCTCGGGGTCAGCCCGGCGAACAGCTCGGGCCATCGCCTCCTGCTCCTGCCATGCATAGCAACCAACTTCCGCGGCTCCAATGAGCGGCAGCGTCCGGCGAAGCGCCTCGCCAGCCGAATCGCGTAGACCCACCACGCGAAACGCCCTGGCAAGGGCGCCGGCGCTCCGCGGGTCGTGCAGCACACCGAGAGCCTGCACGAGGCTTCGGGCACGAACACGCCGGCGGCCATCCAGGCGATATGATGCCCAGAGCGCCGCCGGCCAGATCGGAAAGGCCACGAGCAGCACACCGCCGGAGATGCCGGGAATCTCCCACAGAGTCCGGCGGAGCTGCGCCGATGTGAAGCTGCCGGAGTGGCCAGTTGCGATCAAACTCCCTACCAGTACACAAGCAAGCACAGCGAGACCGAATCGCGCAAAGGCGCGCAACGCTGCGCGCGAATGCGGTGCGGTCAACTCTATCGACAGAGCGCGAATCAGGCGCACTCGCACCGCATCACGCGCCTCGACATCCAGGTCCGCGTCACGCAGCCACAGCACGGCGCGACGCCGCACGCGATTGCTGCTGAATCCCCGCAAGAGCGGCTGCAGCGCAGAGTTGCAATCCACGTTCACGTCGCCGTATTGCCTCTCGACGCGCAATCTCGCCGGGACGTGGCGCGAACTGCCTGAGATTCAGTGTGCATATTGCCGTGATGCAGCATCATTTGTAAGCCGTTCGTCTGATCAGCGGGACGAACGGGGCCGGCAGCCGGTTTCGCAGAGCGGTGGCTTGCGCGCCGTTCGAGGCAATTCAGTTTGATCGAAATGCCGCTCACGTGCCGTTCTCCGATGGACGCAGCATCTGCTCCGCGACGGCAGAAGTATCCTCCAATGCGGCGCGCAGAAGCGATTCGGCTGGCGGGCCCGGTGTAGCGGCACGCAGCAGCGTGCGTCTGGCTTCCAACGGCGCCGCGCGGCGTTCGATCTCCTGAATGGCTCTGCGGCAAACGCGGGTGATGTCATCACGCACTGGAGTGCCATCCGGCCAACGTGAACTGAGTTTGCGCAAGGTGGGCACTACCTGGCTGCTACCAACCCGGCCCACTGCCTGCACCAGTTCGGCAGCATATCGGCGAGGCAAGATGTGCACCACGCGAAGCAGCGCGAAAAGGTCCTCGGCGGTCACCGATGTGGCGACATCCTCGGTCAACAGAGCCAAAGATGCAGCGACGCCGCCTACGGCTACGGGGCGCAGCATCGCTGACGGAATCAGCCGGGCGCATACGCAGCTGGCTGCGGGCGCGCCAAGGTTCGTCAGAGCCCTCACGCGGTACCCAACCCTCCGCCTCCGGGGCGCGTCCATCCTGGCCGAAATTCCCAGGAACAGCGGCCACAACGGAAAAGCCACTATGGTAGTCGCGAGGGCAACAACCGCAGCAACCCCAAGTATGCGAAGTACTGCCAAAAGGATGCCATCATTGAGGCTGACAGGCCCGGCGACAAGTTGCCAGCTCGCGACTACAGGGAAGGCGACGGCCAACGTTCGAACCCAGGCCCGCACGCCGGCGCGGACGCGCCACTCAACCATCTCCGCCTTGAGCGAACTGGAGATCGCGGATGCCAGTCGCTCCCGCTCGGACGGCGCGGTATCCAACATGCGACACAGCAGCGCCGCAGCCTCCACATCGGCGCCGCGCCGCGCGTTCACCAGCGCACGGATGAGCGGAGAGATGTCCGGTAGCCGGCACACCCCGTTTTCAGCGGCGTCGACTGCCAGTGGGCGCAGCGACCTCCGATCGCCAATACGGGGGACCAAAGCGGCGAGACGCGCACACGCCCCGGCAGCGGTTTCGCCTTGAGTGAACTCTGCAGCCGCGATCGCCGCGGCGCCAAAGTCGCGCTGCTGGGCCCTTTCACCCGCCATCTTGAAGCTGAACATGCGCTTGACCGAAACGGTTGGTACCCAATTCGAGCGCTGCACCGACTGCGTCTTGCCGGCGTTACGCAGCGTAGCTGCCAAACCACAGCCACTGTATCGATTATACTGCGCCGGCGGCCTGGGGCAGCGATTCACAAGGGCTGGCATCCGCACACGAGCGCCGCCAGCCGGCGCCTGCCTGCGCCGTGCGGTACACTCTCACGGCCTCACCCCACGCGATCCATTATCAGCGTCCGCACCAAGCAGCATGGCTAACGTAACCGACAGTACGCAACCATCCTCCGTCGTCGCTTTGCGACAGGAGCTCCGGTGCCTACTCGGAGATCGGGCGGTGCTCATCGACGAGGCATCGATGCGCGCGTACGATTGTGATGCGTACGGGCCGGAAAAGATGTCTCCCGACGCCGTGGCGCTCCCTCACAGTACCGACCAGGTAGCCGCCATTGTCCGCCTCTGCAACCAGTTCAACGTTCCATTTACACCGCGCGGCGCCGGTACGGGCCTCTCCGGCGGCGCCACCGCCATCGAGGGCGGCGTTGTGATTTCCACCGTCCGGCTGAACGCGATTCTTGAAGTCGATATCGAAAACCGCCG
Organism: Armatimonadota bacterium; assembly: GCA_028871815.1. Lineage (NCBI taxonomy): Bacteria > Bacillati > Armatimonadota > Armatimonadota bacterium. The sequence continues at coordinate 61,092 of JAGWMJ010000001.1, forward strand.
CCTGAGGGCACAAGCGGGCTGCGTCAACACCTGGCTCACAAAGGCGGTGAAGTCGCAAGGATTCCACTATGCGCCGGACCCATCCAGCCAGGGCGCCTGCACGGTAGGCGGAAATGTGGCCGAGAACTCCGGCGGCCCACATACCCTGAAATATGGTGTGACCACCAATCACGTCACCGGTGTGGTGATGGTGCTGCCCGATGGTGAGGTGGTTGAGTTGGGCGGCAAGGCGGAAGATTCGCCGGGCTTCGACCTGGTTGGCCTCGTTGTCGGAGCGGAGGGCACTACCGGCATCGTGACCGAGGTGACGGTGCGGCTCACACCCTTGCCGCAGGCGGTGCGTACGCTGCTTGCGATTTACGAGGACCCGGCCGGCGCGACGCAAACGGTCTCCGAACTCATCGCAGCGGGAGTTCTGCCTGCAGCTCTCGAGATGATTGATACCTTTATTATCCGGGCCTGCGAGGAGGCGTTCCACCTCGGGTTTCCTCTGGATGCTCAGGCTGTTCTGATCATCGAAGTAGACGGGTTGGAGGCGGGGCTGGATGCCGAAGCGGAGCGCGCGGCCGATGTCGCCCGCCGTAACGGCGCCCGCGAGGTTCGCCACGCGGCCTCGGAACTGGACCGTGCACGTCTGTGGAAGGCCAGGAAGCAGTCATTCGGCGCGCTGGGGCGCCTGGGCTTAAGTATGGTGACGCACGATGGTGTGATTCCACGTACACGCTTGCCGGAGGTGCTGCTGCAAGTGCGCGCCATCGCGGAACGCCACGGACTGCAGGTCGGAAACGTTTTCCACGCCGGCGACGGCAACCTGCATCCAAACCTGATGTATGACGAGCGGGACCCGGCGCAAGTGGCGGCCGTGGTGAAAGCCGGGCACGAAATCCTTCGCCTTTGTGTTGATGCGGGTGGCTCGCTCACAGGCGAGCACGGCATTGGCGTAGAGAAGATGGACGCGATGCCGTGGATGTTTACCGACGACGACCTGAGCCTGATGCACGCCATAAAGGCCGCGTTCGGCACCAGTGATTTGTGCAATCCCGGCAAGGTGCTGCCCGAAGCAAAGCGCTGCTGGGAGACGGCGCACGGACCCCGGCTGGTACGGGGCGCGGCGCGCGGCGCGGCCGTTTAGAGGGGCGCACCTGCGCTCACGCCCGGCTTTTAAGGTGCTGCCCGTTTGCTACCGCCGCTTTGAGCGGCACAACCCGCCCGCCTCACGACTTCTCCATGCTGCTGCGGCCGAAAACGGCAGCACGGGAGAAGGCGGCACAACCTATCCATCAGGCGATCGTATCCAGATACAACATGCTCTTGCGGTTCCATCATGACGAGATGTGGCAACTCCGTTCGCAGAGGTCGACACAAGCGCCCGGCCGAAATCGGGGCACCGCAGCAGCAACGAATCCTTTCTTGACTTCGTAAACACGCACAGTGGTAAGATAAGCCGCCCCGCCACGGATCAAGCTTGGGCGGGCGCAACATCCGTTCCGCCCATTGAGGTAAACCTGCAGCATGCCGAAATCGTTGATTATTGTGGAGTCGCCTGCCAAGACCCGAACGCTCCACAGCTTTCTGGGTGACAGTTATGAGATTATGGCGAGTAACGGCCACGTCCGCGACCTGCCGAAGCGCCGCCTGGGCGTCGACGTTGAGCACGACTTTGTACCGGCTTATGAGGCGATCCCAGACCGGCGTGATCTGCTCCAGCGGCTCGCGAGCGCCGCCCGCAGAGCAGCCAATGTCTACCTGGCGTCCGATCCGGATCGCGAGGGCGAGGCGATAGCGTGGCACCTGGCGGAGGCGCTCCATCTCACCGATGCCCGCCGTATCCAGTTCAACGAAATCACGCGAGCAGCCGTCCTGGGGGCGCTGGAGCATCCGCGTGACCTGGACCTGAAACGGGTGGACGCCCAACAGGCACGTCGCGTACTCGACCGGCTCATCGGTTACAAACTCTCGCCGATCCTCTCCAGCAAGATTCAGCGCGGCCTCTCTGCCGGCCGAGTACAGTCGGTGGCGGTACGCTTGATATGCGACCGCGAGCGTGAGATTCAGGCGTTCGAGCCACAAGAGTACTGGACGCTCACCGCCAATCTCACGCCTCAACCGCCGGTCGATCCGTTTCCGTTTCCGGCAAAGCTGCACAGCCGCGCCGGCGAGCGCGTCGAACCGAAAAGCCGGGGTGACATCGACGTAGTACTCGGCGCAATCGATGGAGCAGTGTGGCGCGTTGACGACGTGAAGGTGCGCGAGCAGAAGCGCAACGCGCCCGCGCCGTTTATCACCAGCACCTTACAGCAGGAGGCTGCGCGGAAGCTGGGATTCAGTAACAAGCGCACGATGGCGGTTGCGCAGAGCCTGTACGAAGGACTTGACCTGGGCGCGGACGGCCACGTTGGCTTGATTACCTACATGCGAACCGATTCGGTGCGCGTGGCCGCGGAGGCGCAGGCCGAGGCGCGTGCGTTCATCACCGAGCGCTACGGCGCCGTGTATGTGCCTGCCGCGGTTCGCCAGTACAAGAGCCGGGCTTCCGCTCAGGACGCGCACGAGGCTATCCGCCCAACCTCGGCATTCCGCACACCGGCGGATATGGACCGGCGGCTGGATAACGACCAGCAGCGGCTTTACCGGCTCATCTGGCTGCGGTTTGTAGCCAGCCAGATGAACCCTGCGCGCCTGGATGTTACGACGGCGGACGTGGCGGCGACCACCGCGGCGAGCGCTGGGCATCCGTACGTTTTTCGCGCTACCGGCTCGATCGTTCGATTCGATGGCTTTATGCGGGTCTACACGGAAGGACGAGATACGGATGAAGAGCGCGACGAAGACAAGGCCCCGCTGCCACCACTAACAGTCGGGCAGCTGCTGGACCTTTTGAGTCTGGAGCCGAAGCAGCACTTTACCGAGCCGCCGCCTCGCTACACGGAAGCTACTCTGGTTCGCGCGATGGAAGAGAAAGGCATCGGCCGGCCAAGCACGTACGCCGCCACCATTTCGATTATTCAGGATCGTGGGTACGCCGAGCTGCGTGAGAAGCGCTTCTACCCCACGGAGCTCGGAACCACCGTGATCGATCAGTTGGTCAAACACTTTCCTACGGTGGTAGACATCGGGTTTACAGCCGCGATGGAGACTCATCTCGATGAGGTTGAGGAAGGCACGGCCAACTGGGTCACGCTGGTACGTGATTTCTACCAGCCCTTCGCCGAAAGCATTGCCGAGGCGAAGATAAACATGGAAAACCAGAAACCGCCGCCCGTGGAGACCGATTATGTCTGTCCGGCTACGGGCGCGAAAATGCTCCTTCGCAAAGGGCGCTACGGCGCCTTTTTGGGGTGCAGCAACTACCCGAAGTGCCGCAAGCTGCTGCAGATAAATGAGGCCGGTGAGCCGCTGGACGGTCCTAACTTTGCGTGCGGCATGGAGAAGGATCAAAGCGCGCCGGCTCTGCCAGCGAATGCCACCGCGCATACGTGCCCCGACGGGCGTGGCGTAATGGTCGTGCGACAAAGCCGTTACGGGCCGTTCTTGGGGTGCAGCAACTACCCGAAGTGCCGCACCGCGCTCAAGATTCGCGAGGACCAGTCGCTGGAGCCGGACCAGGAGTTCAAGTGCAAATGGGGCCAGAAGGCTGCCAGGCGCACCTCGTCGCGCGCCGGCAAGCCTCCAGCACGTCCGCGGACCGGCGGCGCGTCCTAGGCGCCGCGGACCGGCGCGCCACACCCGATGCTGCAATCCGACGCGACGATCGTAACCTCCATAACGGCAGCCCCGCTCGAGACTCCGCTTCACCGGCCCTTTACGACGGCACGTGGATCGCGCAGCGCAGCTGCTGCGGTACGTGTGACGATAACGCTCCGTTGCGGCCAGACTGGTGTTGGAGAGAGCACGCCGGTTGAGTATGTGACCGGGGAAACGCCCGAGAGCGTGCTGCTGGCGGTGGAGACGTGCGCACCCGCGCTCATTGGCCTGGATATCCGCCGCTACAACCAGATGTTTCGCGCGATTGCCGCCGCTGCCCCGAACAGTCCATCCGCGCGATGCGGCATGGAGATGGCGGTTTTGGACGGCCTTTGCCTTGCGCGCGGTGAGCCGCTGCAAACCCTGCTTGGTGGCGCGCTGACAAGAGTGGAAACGGACGTGACCATCCCGATCTGCGGTGAGTCGCGAGAGCTTGCCGGCCACGCATCGGAGCTTGGTATGCGACGGTTAAAAGTGAAGCTGAGCGGCGACGCGGATGCCGATCTGCGACGGTTGGCGGAGATCCGCTCGGCCGCGCCGGATTGCCGCCTTCGTGTTGACGCCAACCAGGCATTCTCGGTCGATGGCGCTTTGGCGTTTGTCAACCGGTTGGCGGCGACCGGCATCAGCACGGAGTTCTTTGAGCAACCAACGCCAAAGGAGGACCTGGATGGACTGGCGCATGTGGCGGCTCACAGCCCGATACCCGTGTTCGCCGACGAATCGTGCCAAACACCGGAGCAGGCGCTCAGGATCGTCTCAACCACGGAAGTTGCCGGACTGAACCTGAAGGCTAACAAATGCGGTATCGACGGCCTGCTGCAGATAATCCCGATTGCCCGCGCTGCCGACCGCAAAATCATGATGGGCTGCATGCTGGAGACGCGCCGGTCCATTGCAGTGTCGCTGGCGATAGTACTCGGCACCGGCGCGTTTGATTATGTGGATCTCGACAGTCACATGCTCGTCAACGAGAATGGACCAAACCCCTGCTTCCGGCAAATCGGCGGCTGGCTGGAGTTCGCCGACGGCTGCGGCCCCGAGCTTTCGACAGCCGGTGGCAATGACGCACCGATGTAGCAATTGGTATCGTTTGGGAAATGTGCCATTGTTCCCGTTAAGGCGCCGTTGATTCGGCGGGAACAAGAGGCTTGATGCGGGCCGCCTCCAGGGATTTGCAGCCGCGTACAGTATAAGCCGCCGCCGGCGGCACGAGGCGGGTACCGGCCCTGCCAAGCTGCGGCACGCTGAACTAGACCAGCAGTTCCGGCGTCTGTGGTTGCCGTCAACCGGCATGCGGCAAAAACCAGGTTGGCTGAGCCTGATCGCCACATCCGGTCAATTGGCGCCTCAAGCGCGGTCCGCTGGGTCAGGGCATCGAGGCGGGCCCGTGAGGAGTATCGAAATCGCTACTCGCGGATAAATCCGTAGTATCGGCCCATCCAGTATGGAAGCAGCCACGCGGAACCGTCGTCCTCGGCGTTACCGTTCACACTGCCGCCATTCGGCTCATACGGGTTACCGTTCCACTGCATGATAACGCGCTCCGAATATGGCAGCACCCGCGTCGTCTCGACTTTGGTATCCGCATCGATGTTTACCGAGCGGAAGCCAACATCGGCTCGCTGCGTGTTGGTGCACTGCCAGTTCATCAACTCCCACGGCCAATCTTCCAGCGATTGAACCGCCTGCGGCACGTCGCAGGGCGCGCCGGTGACGCTGCCATAGACAAAATTGAAAAACGGGCTGCGCTCGGGTCTGGCAGATTTCCAGCTGCGGTTCAGCCCCAGAATCAGCTGCGTTCGAGTGGCGGGATCCGTCGTGGTGTGCGTTATGGCCCATCGTGACATGAATGCCATCTGGTCGTCGGAGTGATTCTCCATGTACCACGGGTCTGCGATCTTTTCGTACACCGAGTTGAGCAGATAGTGATGATGCTCAATCAGGTCCTTCAACGCGGCGGTATATTTCGGGTCGCCGGTGATATGGGCGGTCACGGTGAGGTAGGTTAGCGCCGAAAGCGAGTTCAGACCGCGCTCTTCCCACCACGTGGGGTTATCGTTGAGTTCCTGCGGGCCAAAGACGCCCCAGAGTGTGCGCCGTCCCGTAGGCCCAACCAGGTTGTAATTATGACTTAGCAGGTTATCCATGATCGCCCGGACGTGCGCGGCCAGTATCGGCTTCTCGGCAGCGTCCGCGACCAGGTCGTAGTAGACGGAGTAGGCGAAGAAGTGACCATCCAGTTCATCACTGGAGGTGTCTTGCTTGCACATCACGTTGGGATCGACGGGAGATTGGTACCAGATCTTATCGGTTTCACCGGGCAGGCGAACCGTCTCATTCGGATCGTAACCGTCAACGGTTTCGCCTTTGTGAAAAATGGCCCGCGCCGGAAAACCCGGTACGCCACTGTAATTCATGAGGTCCATCATCGCCCACATGCTCTTGTGCGCCAGTTCTCGCGCCTTCGGATCGTGCGTTGCCGCCCAGCGGAACGACTCAGCGCCCACATACACGGCCGTCCAGAGCCCGTCGTTGTCACTGGCTTCGTACGTCACGCCCTTTTCGGGGCGCCCGGGCACCTTCAGAATGCTCTCGGTTACAAACCCGTACCGGTTGTGCCGTTCGTCGGTTATCTTCTGATAGTGCTCGGCCTTTTGCGCAAGCGTCATCTCCCGGTCGTACAGGTGCGCTACGCCGTCGTTTGTGGCCACCCACGCGGAACCGTCGGGTGCAGCGGCGATAGCATTCACCCGGCTGTTCGGCAGCCACCGCGGCCCGTTGTAGTACATCCAGCGCCCGGCGCTGGTCATGCGACAGACGCCCTGGCTGGTGCCAACCCAAAGCTCCCCACGCGGACCAAACGCCATGCAGGTCACATCCTCAAATGGCAATCCCTCCTCGCGGTTTATGGGATTCCACCAGTTGGCGCCATCTGTGGCATAAATCCCAAGCTGCGTTCCGATCCAGACTGTGTTATTGGCGTCAACCGCTACGCAGGAGGGTATGGAATCCGGATTGATCGTCGCCTGCGCGGTCAGGTAGCTGGTTGGGAACTCAAACGGGCGCAACCGCCCAGCCATGGAGCGGTACAAACCTCTATCGGTGACCACCCATTCTGTTCCGTCCGCTGCTTTTGCAACCTGGATGGCGTGCACGCCCGTGGGCAGGCCGGGTGTCGACACGTCGATCGCTGCTGCTGCAACCGGCGGGCCGGACTTCCAGCGACCGTTGGTGAAGAGGGCGGAGCCGGCTGGGCCACTGACCTGTACGCCTGCGCCTTCAAGCCGAACTATGGTGAAGGCGCCGGCCGGCAGGCCGTCGGCGGCGGTATATCGAGCCGACATGCGCTGGGGAAACTGGTGGACTGTCAATCCAGGCAGCGGAAGTTTTGGTGTGAGTGGATTGGTTTGTGCCACCATGAGCGTAAGCGTACAGAGGGCGTTGAATGGTAGGGCCATAGTCTAGAATCGCTCAAAGCGCTCCACATCCACCACGAAACAGACGGCGCCGCCCACCAGAACCTTTACGGGGCTCGGCATAAAAGTACCGACTGGTGCGGCGTCTGGTGGGAGGACGTTGACAAACTGCTCTCGCGTTTTACAACTGTCGCTGATGACGTCCACCAGGCGGTTCACTTCATCCGGCTGCACTCCGATGAGCAGCGTAACATTGCCTTCCCGGAGAAAGCCGCCGGTGCTGCCGATTTTTGTAAACTTGAACCCATTGCGGAGCAGCGCCTCGGTAATCTTGTTCTTGTCGCGGTCGTGGACCACTGTAATTACCAGCTTCATTGGATGACTCCTTCCGTGATGCGTGCTGTACTGCCGCGTATGGTGGCAATGGCCGCACCCGCGCGCTCATAGATCGACTCTTGCAGCTGTTCCGATGGCAGCGAGCCATCGAAAACTGCAAAGCGGTCGGGCTCGGCCCGGGCCATCACAGCGTACCCATCGCGAACACGCTGGTGAAACGCGAGCGGCTCGCGCTCCATGCGATTGGCCTGCTGCTGTCGCGCCATACCGACCTTTGGGTCGAGGTCGATCAGCACCGTCAGATGCGGCATAAGGCCTCCGGTAGCAAAGCGATTGATCGTTGCGATGGTGTCAAGATCGAGGCCGCGACCGTATCCCTGGTAGGCCACGGTGGAGTCGGCGTAGCGGTCGCATATCAGGACCCCTCCGGCCTCCAGAAACGGTCTCAACTGAATTGCGACGTGCTGGGCCCGTGCTGCCAGAAACAGAAGGAGCTCGGCCGGCGCGGTAACATCGGTTGCCAGGACTAATGCGCGGACCGCCTCCGACACGGAATCGCCACCTGGTTCACGCGTAGCCAGAACGTGCTCCCCGTCGCGCTGCAACGCCGCGCACAGCCGTGCAGCCTGGGTTGTTTTGCCCGAACCGTCAACGCCTTCGAGGCTGATAAAGACGCCGGGTATCGAGCTTTGCATGGTTGTGAAGCCGTGGTGGAGCGGAGAGGCCGCTGCTAGATCGTTGTAGCGCGCTCTATACCAGCGGCTTTCGGCAAGTCGGGATCACGCGGCATGATCCGGACGTACCGCCTGGGCTCTACACCGATACTCTCAGAATGGAGCTGGTGACGGTCGGCAAGCTGGTGCTGCAGGCGCCGGATATAGCTGTTCGCAGGGGCCAACTCGACAGGCGTTCCATTGGCAATCACGAAGTCGATGGCGTCGCTTGTATCTTGAAGCGCGTCATCCACCTCTTCGCCGGCAGTCTCAGATGGCGGCCCCATCTTGAAGACATCGCGCACTCCGGAGGCCACCTGTGCAAAGGTGTTGCTCTTGATGATGTAGATCGGCACCCGGCGGTTGGCCGCTTCGCGCATGCGCTCCGGTTGTTTTCTCACGCTCTCCTTCAACGCCAGCACGGCATTCGCCTCCGATAGTTCACGCACAATCTGGCCGCGCACTCGGAGCTCGGCGATGGCACGCTCCAACCTGTTGCGGCTTACGCCGTAGGGAAAGATGCGCATTGCCGTGCCTGGAGGAGCTTCATATCGCAGAGGCTCCGGCGGACGGCGCTCGAGCCTGACCACCGGCCGGCCGGGCGCGTCCGACAAGAGGAATGGATTCACCGGCTCACCGGGCGGATCGCGGGGCAGGATGACATCGGCGGTTTGAATCACCTTGATATCGCCGGTCTCGGAGCGGACACGAATCTCGGGCTGTGGCATTCCGCCACGCAAAAGCCGATCGACCGTGCCCTCAACGTTGTGGTGGATGGCCAGTTTGTCCATCGCCATAATCTCTATAACGATGTCAAATGTCGGCGGCGCCTTCCGCTCCAGTACGGTCTTCTGCGTGCCCCGGCGACGTGCCTCGTCGTCCGATAGTGTGACGGCATGGATTCCGCCAACCAGATCGGAGAGCGTGGGGTTCATCATCAGGTTTTCGAGGCTGTTGCCATGCGCCGTCCCAATCAGTTGTACACCGCGCTCCGCAATCGTCCGGGCCGCAAACGCCTCGGCTTCCGTACCTATTTCGTCTATAACAATCACTTCGGGCATGTGGTTTTCCACCGCCTCAATCATCACGCTGTGCTGCTCTTCGGGAGTCGCCACCTGCATCCGGCGGGCGCGACCAATGCCGGGATGCGGTATATCGCCATCGCCTGCAATTTCGTTGCTTGTATCGACAATTACAACACGCTTCCGGAAGTCATCGGAAAGGACACGGGCCGTTTCACGGAGTTTCGTGGTTTTACCACGCCCCGGGCGTCCCAGGATCAGGATGCTGTGCCCGCTCTGCACCACATCCTGAATGATCCGGATGGTGCCGTACACCGCGCGCCCGATTCGACAGGTAAGGCCCACAATGCGGCCCTGCCGGTTACGGATTGCCGAGATGCGATGCAGCGTTCGGGCGATGCCGGCGCGATTGTCTTTGCCGAATGAGCCGACCCGGTCAACCACATAGGCGATCTGTTCGTCGGTGACCGGCTCCGTGCTCAGCTCAAACATCTCATCGGCAAACCGCGCCTCGGCGTGACGCCCGAGATCCATCACGATCTCGAGCAGGCTGCCCGTATCCGGGTGACCAACAATGGGTGCGCGAATCTCGTCCGGAAGCACGGCGAGAAGCTGATCCAGGTTATCGGTAATCAACTGCTCGTCGCCGAACTGCACCTCGTCCCGCCCGGCTATTAGCCTGCTGTTTGGCTGATGTGGAATCATGTTAGGGTGGCAACCGCCGGCTGCGCAGCACCATCTGCGGTTCAGCCGGCATGCATATTATATACGTTCGGGGCGGTGGCTGGGATTCCGCCGTATCCAACCACACCACCTGTGAACCCGTTTGCCCTTTTCGGCAACGAAAGAGGTCACGCAAGTCTCTATGCAATTCTGAATCACTTCAGTTCTCGATTTACCATAATCGAAGGCCCCTGCCGCCTGGCAGGGGCCATTTTTATGCCGCTCGCTCGCTCCCGCCACATGCCGGCCGGACTTTCCGGAAATTCGTCCGCCCCGCGAGTACACTGGAGGCTGGTCCCGATTTGGAGTGAGCGCGCAGAAACCAGGGGCATAGATGCGACGATTGATTGGAACAGCGGCATCCACGCTGGTACTCGCGACCATACCCATGGCTTGTGGGGCGTGGGGCGATGCCGGTCACATGATGATCGCGGCAATCGCGTGGTCTCGTATGAACGCTGTCGCTCGCGCTGAAGCCGCGCACCTGCTTGCGGCGCCGGGCTATGCCGGCAACGCTAACCTCAACTTCCTGGATGCATCGTACTGGGCCGACCAGGTCCGCCGCCAGCCGGGTTTCCATTGGTCGGCGCCACTACATTTCGTGGACTATCCGTTCAGCGGCGACGGCTCTCCAACGCCCAGGGACCTTCCGGCGCCGCACAATATCGTAACGGCGCTGCCGCCACTGGTCGCCATCCTATCCAGCCACACGACGAGCGACGCGGAGAAGGCCGAGGCGCTGCGTTTCGTGATCCACTTTGTGGGCGATATCCACCAGCCTCTGCACTGTGCCACGCGCGTAACCGCTGCGCATCCGGAAGGCGACCGTGGTGGTAACGACTTCTGGGTTGCGATTCCGGGTTACCGCGGCCGCGTTCGGCACATCCGGCTGCATGCCTGGTGGGATGAGGGGCTTGGTGATTTCCCGCCCAATGGTTCTCATGGCGCAGCGCCGGCGGCCTCTACGATACAGTCCGCAGCCGCTGCAATCGTCCGTCAGTTTCCCCCGGCTGCCGGTGGCTGGGCCGCGGGTGGCCCGTACAACTACTCCGCGTGGGCACACGAGAGCTTCGATATTGCGCGGACCGAGGTGTATGCGGGCCTGGTCGAAGAGGCGCCTGTTCCGGCTGGATATGCGCCGGCCAGTATTGCGATAGCGCGGCGTCGAATTGCCTGGGCCGGTTACCGGCTTGCGGCCCTGCTCAATGCAATATGGCCATCCCATGGGACTGCACGATCGAAAACGCAAAGCCCGGCGCACCGGAAAGCCGGTCGCCGAGCTTGAAAGAAGCGGGAAACGAGGTTCGAACTCGCGACTTCCTCCTTGGCAAGGAGGCGCTCTACCGCTGAGCTATTCCCGCACGATCCGCCAACCGCTGAAATGTGGGCAAGAGGGGATTTGAACCCCTACGCCTTTCAGCACTGGTACCTAAAACCAGCGTGTCTACCATTTCACCACTCGCCCGTGGCCGGCAAACAGGCGCCGGGTTCCTATTTAACCCGATAGCGCAAAACGAGTCAAGCGGCACTCCGGCTGGTGGCTCTTACTATGGCTACTCGTCCATTTTGTGAAAGAGATTCGCAACGATCCAGCCGAGCAGCGCAACGGCGCCGGCCCAATTGAGCGCGAGTGAGAAGAGGGAGAAGTGACCGCCTGTGGCTACGAACGGCATCATCTGCCACGTCCACGCCGGCGCGGTGCTGCCGGCTGAGATTCCGATTCCGCACGCAATGCGTGCCACAAGCGCCACCACAAAACAGCCAAACACGCTGGGATTGGAATCCCAGCGCGCCATGCAGACGACGCAATATGCGGCAAGCGACACCAATGGGCCGAAGACCAGCGTGAGAAGGACCAACCATACCCAGTCGGAGGCATCTTCATCCTGCCATGGCCCTACGCCCATCACGGGCAGCAGTACGCCGCCCAGGAACGTGCAGCCAAAGAGGGTTATCGCAAACATCTGGGCCGTTGGCGCCGTCCGGGTCAGGAACCCGGCAACCAGCACGATGAGCAGCAGGACCACCGCGTAGCGGAAGACGGCCACCATGTACGGTGTTTCTGCCGGAGCTTCCACGGCCGGCTCCGCCATGGGCCCGCCTTGCCGCACCACCGGCGCGGATGGCGGCATCCGTGGCGGGGCATCTGTAGGTCGGCCGGAGTCGGCATCGTACACGGTGCCGGAAACCGGGTCCACCACATGGCCAACGTAGTACTTTGACTTGGTGGGCGTAAACGTTCCTATCGGCGGTACATTCAGGTCCGCAGCCGCGTTAACCGCGGTTTCGGCTGACTCGGAAGTACCGTCCAGCAGCGGCGCCGCAGTGAGCGCTGCGGGCAGTGCGGCGCGATTGCTGGCCGGCGCGGCACCCCCCGAAGGCTGAACGCGAGAGGGCTGCTGGACCGGCGCCGCAGGGGCTGAATGCCGGGGCGCCGGCGCCGGCCGCCGCAGCGGAATCGGCCCGGGAACGGCCGGCGCCGGCGTGCGCGCACCGGGAGTCGGACCGCGGGCTCCGGACGGGCCGGGAGTTCGCTTCAACCCGATGACGTTGTAGCGGGTTTCACCCGGCGCAGGCGCCGGCAGCACGGCATGCGGCGCCTTCGTGGGACTGGTCGTCGGCTCAGGCGCAGGGATTTCGTGCTGCTGGTCGGCGATTTCCGGGCTCGGCACGTCGGGTTCGGCAATAGCCGCCACGCTCGGTCTGGTATGCGTCGGTTCAGCTGCGGTTACTGTGGTTAGAGAGCGATGGCACCAGCTGCACTGGTCTGCAGTCGAGCTGTCCATGCCGCACCACTTACACAGCATCGATGCACTCCGGGCCAAAGGTTTGTTCAGGCGACACGGTGTCGCGCTTCCGCCACTGACAAGGTATTGACGCATTAACCACGGCAGCTGTTCCTGCCGCGGGTCGAGGGCCGCGGAAAAGAAACTGTGCCATAATCCGCCACATTGAGCATTGCATCACTACCTTGAGAACCCGTTCCATCACCCGCTATCGCCGGCAAAGCCGGGTGCAGCGCCAGGCCTCCGAGCGCCTGGCCGCTTCGCTGTCACACGACCAGCGCCGCATTATCGAACTGGCCGCCGCAGATTACGCGCCGGGAGAGATCGCAAGAGAACTGGCCCTGGAGACGGAGTTCGTCTCCAGCTTTATGACGAGTCTCTCTCAACGTTTAACACAGCAGGGCCTGATACCTTCGTCCGAATCCCGGCATCTGCTCCATTGGGCCACTTCGATGCGTCTAATAAATTAGCGGCGTCGGGCCCCTGGCTTAACACCTGGCTCCGCGCTATCACCTGTTCCCCCCGGGGAGAGTGATACCTTGCAACCGCAAGTTCTACGGATTGCGCCGTCCTCCGGCACACAGGCATATGGGTCCAATTCGCCCGCGTATCCGGTTAGTCGTCTGGCGCCTACATTACCGCTCTTGACAGCAGCGGAGGAGATGGCGCTGGCTGCCCGCATTGAGCAGGGTGATGACCGTGCTCGCGAACGGCTCATCGCCTCCAACTACCGGCTTGTGGCTTCCATCGCGCTGCGGTATCAGAATCGCGGGTTGCCGATGGAAGACCTGATGCAGGAGGGCTTGATCGGTCTGATGCGGGCCGCGGAAAAGTACAACCGCGCGCGGGGCTACCGTTTCAGCACCTACGCCACGCACTGGGTTCGGCAGGCAATATCCCGCGCGGTCGTCAACGCGGGGAGATCGGTTCGGCTGCCGTCGTACGTTATCGATCAGCTCGCTCGAATCGGCAAGGTACGTGAAGCGCTGGAGCGGAGCCTGGGTCGCGAGGCCGCTACCAACGAACTAGCCTCGGCCTGTGGCATGCCGGCGGATTCGCTGCAATCCCTTCTTCAGGCCGTCCGCGAACCCGTTTCGCTGGACGCACCGCCGCCGGCACGAGACTCACAGCGTCTTGCCGACCAGATCGCCGACAACGACGGTCCCAGCCCGCTGCAGGTGGCCATGAAAACCGAGGAGCTCGTAGCGCTGAAGAACGCCCTCTCCCGTCTCTCGGAACGCGAGCAGCAGGTGCTTCGGCTTCGGTACGGGCTGGGCGGCGAAGAGCCGCACACGTTGGAGACGATCGGCAAAAAGCTGGAGATGACCCGCGAGAGCGCCCGGCAGATCGAACTGAAGGCGCTTGCCGCACTGCGCCACCACCCCGATCATCGTGCCTTGCGCGAGGCGGTTCTGGGCCGCTAGCCGGGTCGCGGAGGAAGTGGGATTCCGGGCGGGGAACCTGAGTTCACCCGCCCATGATCCCAGCGCTTCTCACCATCGCGGCGATAGCAGCAGCCCGGCAGCCCGTCGTGCCTGTACCGCTGCAGGCAAAAACGCTGACGCTGTTTACAGCGCCATCGGGCAGCGACGCCAATAGCGGGCGCTACGCATCGGGTCACGGCGCTGACGGCCCGGTAGCCACTCTCCAGACCGCGTGGCGGCTGTCGCAGAGATCGGCAGGCCGCGCGGTGCGAATCCTCATGTCGGGCGGTGTGTACCGATCAACGGCGCCAACGATACTGGCAACCCGGCCTGGCGCGCTGTCACCTTCCGCAGTCACGATCGAACCCCTCGCTCATGCGCATGTGGTGCTCTCGGGCGGCGTAACGCTCGATCGCTGGCGCAGGCTCACCGATCCGCGCGTTTTGGAAGCATTGCCGGAATCCGCACGGTCGCACGTGCTGGAATGCAACCTCGCCGCATGTGGCGTTACCCAGACCGGCGATCTTGGCGCAACCGGCTTTGGCCGGCCGATTGTGCCGAGGCAGGCGGAGCTGTTTTACAACCAGCGGCCGATGGCGCTGGCGCGCTGGCCGGCTGTTGGCTGGGCCGACGTTACCGGGGCGCCGGGAGGTACCACAGGCGCCACGTTTCAGTATAAGGGTGATGAGCCGGGCAGATGGCAGGCCGGAGAGGACATCTGGGTGCACGGGTTCTGGACATGGAACTGGGCCGACAGTTACGAGCAGGTGACCAAAATCGATGGCTTGAGCCATACCATTACCACGGCTCAGCCGTACGGCGTATATGGCTACAGTGCGGGCCACCGGTTTTATGCGGTGAACGTGCTGGAGGAGCTCAAGGCTGCGGGTGAATATGTACTCGATCCGGCCAGAGACCGCATCTACTTTTGGCCGCCCGAGGCCCTACGCCGGGGCTCGTGCGTACTTTCCGTGCAGACTGCCCCGGTACTTCAGCTGCAAAAAACCCGCAACACCACGCTCCGCGGATTGACGATTGCGTACGGTCGCGGCGCCGGCGTGACGATCACCGGCGGCCGCGATAACCGCATGGTTGCGTGCCGGATCTGTAATATGGGAACTGTAGGAGTGGAAATCGCCCGCGGCCATCGGAATAGCCTGAGCAGCTGCGTTGTCTGTGACACGGGCGACGGCGCCGTACAGCTATCCGGCGGTGATCGCCGAACGCTGAATGCGGCCGACAACACGGTGACGGAGTGTGATTTGACGCGCTTCAATCGTTGGGACTACACCTACCGGCCGGGCGTGCTGCTGGCCGGCGTTGGGAACGTGGTATCGCACAACCATATTCACGATGCGCCACACACGGCAATCCTGCTCTCTGGAAACAACCACACCATCAGCTACAACGAGATTGACCACGTGTGCCAGCAGACGTCGGATGCCGGCGCGTTTTACATGGGCCGCGACGCCACGATGCGCGGCAACGTTGTAGAGTTCAACTTCTTTCACGATATTCAGCCGAGGGTGAGTCCAAACGGGCAGTTCGGCGACGTCATGTCGGTCTACCTCGACGACTGCTCGTGTGGCGTCACGGTGGTAGGCAATCTGTTCGTGCGGGCCGGGCGTGGCGTGCTGATTGGTGGTGGTCGCGACAATGTGGTGCAGAACAACATTTTCGTAGATTGCAATCCTGCCATCAGCGTGGACGCGCGCGGGCAGGGATGGGCGTCATTCTGGTTTAACGGTAAGGACCCGACCATCATGAACGGCCTGGCCGCGGTTCCCTGGCAGCGTCCGCCCTGGAGTGTGGAGTATCCGCAGCTGACGCGATACCTGGCCGACGATCCGGCTGCTCCATTGGGTAATCAGATACGTACCAACGTGTGCGTCGGCGGCAGCTGGCTGCAGCTGCAGGACGGCATTACACATGCGTCGGTCGGCGATGCCCAGAACGTGGTCGGGAGCGTGGGGATGTTTGTGGATGTCGCCCACGGCAACTACCGGCTTACGCCCGGCGCCGAGCCGCTGCAATTGGGGTTTCAGCAGCTGCCGGTGGACGAAATGGGAAGAACCGAACAGGCGCCAACCCCGCATGGAGCAAGACCTTGAACCCAACGGCGATACCGGACCTGCTGGCGGACTTTCATCGAGACGGCTTTCTCGTCCTGCCGGGCCTTCTGCCGCCGGATCAGGCGGGTGAACTGCGTGAAGGCGTACGGCGGGCGTTCGAAGTTCCGTGCGATGTGGAAGCGGCGTACGGCGCCGACCTCTGCAAGATATGGCGACCGCGTATGTTTGAGCATGGCGCTCCATTCGAGGCGCTGGTAGATAACCCGGCGGTCATCGATCTGGTTGAAGCTATCCTGGGTTCCGACTGCCACCTGATCGCCAACAGCGCGCTTCGCACCGGGCCCGGCGACGGTATCTCCACTTGGCACGCGGATGAGGAAGTTCGGTTCCCGCGGCCCGAGGGCGTGCCGCTGGATGATCGGATTCCGATTCCGTGCATGGTGCTGAACTTCAACTACTACCTGTGTGATGTGGATGAAGAGCTCGGCCCAACACAACTGGTACCGGGGAGCCACCGGAGCGGACGCCAGCCTACGTCCGCCGACTTTGGCGCCGACGGCATGCCGGCCTACAACGGCCGGAGCGCGGTCAGCGCCATAGGCTCTGCTGGAACAGCCGTGATGTGGAACGACCAGACCTGGCACCGCGGCGCTACCAACCGCAGCGCAAACCGCATTCGGTGGGTTCAGCAAGCCCCATATGGCCGGCGGTGCATCTCGCAGCGCTACTATCCGTTCATCAACTACCGGTTACCGCCGGAGATTCTGGAGCGTGCGAATCCCCGCAGGAAGCGACTGCTGGGGCTGCACGGCGCCGGAGCATACGGTTAGAACGATCGACCGGAAACTGGAGACCTGAACCATGCCAGAGAGCGACCGGGAACAGACCCCGGGGCCGATGATCGACGTTCCGAAGCCGCTGAGCGCCAGCGAGGTATGCGCCTTTGTGGAGCAAGGCTTCGTCACGGTGCCGAACCTGGTCACGGCGGAAGAAGTCGACGAGATGCGCGCCGACACAATCCGCCTGGCGCGCGGCGAATATCCGTGCAAGGAGATCCCTCCAGCGCCGCCGGGCAGCACCGACGCCGATGTACTCTCGACCGTCCTCTGCATCCATCAGCCGCACTTCGTAAGCCCGGTTATGGAGAAGTATGTGCGGCACCCGGCTGTGTGCGGCGTACTTTCTCAGGTTACGGCGGCGCACCTGCCCTGGTGGGACGGCAGCGTAAAGTGCATGCAGTCGATGCTGTTCGTCAAGCCGCCTCAATTCCAGGGCCAGGCGTGGCACCAGGACGAAATCTACATTCCCACGCGAGACAGATCCCTGATCGGTGCGTGGATTGCGCTGGACGATGCCACTGTGGAAAACGGCTGCCTCTGGGTGATACCCGGCTCGAACAAGACCGGATATCTCTACCCGCAGCACAACCACGGCCAACCGGACGAGTTCGATACGGGCCAACAGAGTTACGGATTCGATACCAGCAACGAGACACCGGTTGAGGTAAAGGCCGGAACCGTGGTCTTTTTTAACGGCTACCTGTTACACCGATCGGCGCGCAACCGAAGCTCCATCTACCGGCGCGTGCTGGTCAACCACTACTGCAACGCCTGGTCACTGCTGCCGTGGAGCATTGCCGAGGGCGAAAGCGTTGCATCCGCAGACCGGCGGTGCGTGGTGCCTGTGGCCGGCTCGGATCCCTATGCCTGGAAGGGGTACGTTCCTGCCCCCGATTCGGTGTGGCTTCGCACGTGCAAAACCCGCGATGAGCTGGTAGCGGGCTCGGGCAGCTGAATGGCTGATCCCGCGGGAGAGGTTTGTCGTCGCCGCCGCGCGGCGCGCACGTTTGCAGCGCTGGGCGGCATCCTGCTGCTGGCAGGGCAGCACGCGACCGCAGCGGCTCAGTCGCCGGCTGCGCTTCAGGGAGGCCGCCTGAACGCAACGGCCGACCTCACTTATTGGCAGGTAACCAGCTATGGCGCGGCGCCGATAATCGCGATTGGATCCCGTCAGGGGCCGGCGCTGCAAATCCACTCAGGCGCGCCATCCGATACCGCGGTCGCACAGGAGCTGCACCTTCAGCCGCATGCGTTCTATCGCATCGAGGCCGGTATCGCCACCGATGACCTGGACGCGCATGGCGCGCCGATCTGCGGGGCCGTTGAGGTGCAGCGCCACAACGGCACGGGCGTTCTTGCGGCATCAGCCAATCGCTACGGAACTTCGCCGTGGCGGACCGTATCGGTTTTCTTTCGCGTTCCTTCAGACGGCATCGCGCGCATCTGCCTCTTCTTCACAGGCTTTGCGGCGGGCGGCGGCGGAACCGGAACCGCGTGGTTCAGGAGTGTGAGGATCAGAAAGGTGGACCCCAGTATGGCGCCACTCAAGATCACTTCGGAGCTACTCAAGAATGCCCGAATCAGCCGATTTCAATATGGGCAGTTCGTGGAGTACCTCTGCACGCTGATACCGGCGATGTGGGCGGAGAAGCTGTACGATGGCAGCTTTGAAGGCCTGGGCCCGCCGGATGGCGCCGATCCGTACAACTTTGAGTTTATTCGCCAGACCGACTACAAGGAAAAGCCGTGGTACCCCTGCGGCGAGGTGAACCGCGGCGAATACAGCCACGACTCCACCACGCGGGTAAGCGGAGCGGTATCGCAGCGAATCGCGATCACCGGAAACACACCGGCCACGGCAGGAATTGCCCAGGATGGTGTCGCCGTGAACCGGCGCATACCATGCAAGTTCCATATCTGGCTGCGCGCGGATGGCGTCTCTGGGCCGGTGATGGTGCGCCTCCATAGGGGACCACGACTGCTTGCGGAGTGCCATTTTACGCCCACTACGAAGTGGGCGCGGTATGCCGCAACTTTAAGCGCAGCTGCTACGACCAACGACGCAACCCTCTCGATTGAGTTTCGTGGTCCGGGAACTCTGTGGCTGGATAGCGCGTCGCTGACGCCCACGGACGCGATTCTCGGCTGGCGGCGTGATGTAGTGAAGGCCGTGCGCGCGTTGAAGCCACGGATCATCCGATTTGGTGGCAGCGCCCTCGACGACCCTGCCCGCGGGAAGTTCAACTGGAAGGCAACCATCGGCGATCCCGACAAGCGAGCGCCATTCCGCGCCTGGGGCGGGCTGCAGCCTGCCGGCGCCGGGCTAGAGGAGATCGTTCAGTTTTGCGGCCTCGTCGGCGCCAAGGTACTGATGTGCGTGCGCACCACGAACAATACTCCGGAGAATGCTGCCGAGGAAGTGCAGTACTTCAACGGCGCGGTAACTACCCCGATGGGCGCACTGCGTGCCAGGAATGGTCATCCAGAGCCATACGGGATAACCTGGTGGCAGGTTGGGAACGAGCGCGCAAGCAAGGAGTATGAGACCGAACTGCCGGAGTTCTGCCGTGCCATGTTGGCAGCCGACCCCAACATCCGCCTCATGTCATCGTATCCCACGCCCGGAGTTCTCGAGGGGGCCGGACAATACCTCTCATGCGTCTGTCCCCATCACTACAACATCGGCGACATGATCGGCACACGCGAGGGCCTGGAGAGCGTCCGCGAGCTGATCCAAAAACATGGCAGCGGGCGGAACATTCATGTTGGCGTTACCGAGTGGAACACGACCGGTGGAGACGAAGGCGTTCATCGTGCCAGGCTCTGGACGCTGGAGAATGCGCTTGCCTGCTCGCGATACCAGAACCTCCTGCAGCGCAACTCCGATCTCGTTGTGATTGCAAACCGGTCTAACCTGATCAACAGCTTCTGCAGCGGAATAGTTCAGACGAATAACCACGCGCTGTGGGTTACGCCGACCTACTATGCGCAGCAGCTCTACTCCACAATGGCCGGAGACTATCCCCTGAAGATCGACTCCGAGACCGGCGTGGAACTGGACCCGGACATCAGCGCAACGATATCGGCGGATCGAAAGACCGTTACCGTGTTTGCCGTCAACGAATCGGGCCGGGGCGTGGCGCGGCCGCTGGATTTCAGCGCGTTCGGGCATCCGGGCACCGTGCAGGTAACCACGCTAGCCGACTCTCGGGCCGCCGGTGAGCCGGACGCGTTCAATAGCTTCGATCACCCAACCCGAGTAGGATTGACCCACGCCGAGCTGCACGTTCAATCGGCCAAATTCGACTATACGTTTCCGCCATGGTCGCTCACCGTGTTGAGGCTGAAAATGCCATAGGGCGCCATGCTTCCTTCACGCGCCGCTGACCGCACGCGTCGCCTGAAGGAGTTCAAATGGCCAGGCGTGAAGTGTATGGGGGTTGGCGACCGGTGTTGCAAAAACCGCCTGCCATCCTGAGATTGACCGGAGGATGACACGGCATGGGTTCAGCAGTCAATGCATCCGTAGGGAACCGTTTGCGCGGCAGTTTGCCACGAATTGGCGTCCGCCCCGTGATAGATGGCCGGTACGGTGGCGTACGCGAGTCGCTGGAAGAGCCGGTGCTTCAGCTGGCGCGGAGCGTTGCCGGAATGCTGCAAAGCAATCTCCGCCACGCGTGCGGCATGCCGGTGGAAACGATAATGCCGCCGTTTTGCATCGGTGGCGTTGCCGAAGCCGCGGCGTGTGAGGAGCTGTTTCTGCGCGAGGGCGCCGGGCTGAGTATCAGCGTGACGCCATCGTGGTGCTACGGCAGCGAAACCATCGATATGAATCCCCACCGGCCCAAGGCCATCTGGGGCTTTAACGGCACCGAGCGGCCCGGCGCCGTCTACCTGGCCGCGGCCCTGGCCGGGCACACGCAAAAAGGCATGCCGGCGTTCGGTATCTATGGGCGAGACGTCCAGGATATGGGTGACCCGGCGATACCGGCCGATGTGCAGGCGAAGATTCTGCAGTTTGCGCGTGCCGGCCTTGCCGTTGCCACCATGCGAGGCGCCTCGTATCTCAGCATGGGCGGCATTTCAATGGGTATCGCGGGAACCATCGTCGATCACAGCTTTTTTGAAGAGTTTCTCGGCATGCGGTGCGAAGCCGTGGATATGACGGAGTTTATCCGGAGGATCGATCTGAGCATCTTCGACCTGGAGGAGCTTGAACGAGCTCTTGCGTGGACGCGCAGCCACTGCACCGAAGGCGACGACCCGAATCCGCCGGAACGGCAGCGCTCCCGGCAGCAGAAGGATGATGACTGGGTATTCTCGGTCAAAATGGCACTCATTGCGCGGGACCTGATGGTGGGCAATCGGCGCCTGGCGGATCTTGGATTTCTGGAGGAGTCTCGAGGTCATAACGCGATCGCCGCAGGCTTTCAGGGCCAACGGCAGTGGACGGATCACTGGCCAAACGGCGACTTTCTCGAAGCGATCCTCACCTCCTCATTCGATTGGAACGGAAGCCGCCAGCCCTACATGGTCGCCACGGAAAACGATTCGCTCAACGCGGTCTCCATGCTGTTCGGCAACCTTCTCACCGGCACGGCGCAGCTGTTTGCCGACGTGCGCACCTACTGGAGCCCGGAGGCGGTTCTACGCGTTACCGGGCACACGCTGCAGGGCCGCGCGGAAGGCGGCGTCATTCATCTCATAAACTCCGGGCCGGCGGCGCTCGATTGGACGGCCGAGCAGACGACCGACGGACGACCGGCGATCAAGCCATTCTGGGAGGCCGGCCGGGAGGATGCGGAACGCTGCCTGCAGAAGACGCGCTGGTGTCCCGGCATCCTCGAGTACTTCCGCGGCAGCGGCTACTCCACCGATTTCCTTACGCGCGGTGGAATGCCGGTGACCATGTGTCGCATCAATATCGCCAAAGGTTTGGGCCCGGCGCTCAACATTGCCGAAGGTTGGACCGTGGAGCTGCCACCGGAGGTTCACGATGTGCTGGATCGCCGGACCAATCCGACCTGGCCCACGACGTGGTTTGTTCCCAACCTGAACGGTCAGGGCCCGTTCCGCGATGTCTACTCGGTGATGAATGCCTGGGGCGCCAACCACGGCGCCATCTCGGTGGGGCACATTGGCGGTGACCTGGCGGCTCTGGCCTCGATGCTTCGCATCCCCGTGGCGTTTCACAACCTGGAGAGCGACCGGATATTCCGGCCGGCTTCATGGACGCTATTCGGAGGCCTGGAGCTTCAAAACGCGGATTACCGCGCCTGCAAGGAGTACGGTCCGCTGTACCGCTGATCTCGGGTTGACGTGGCCGACACCATTTTCACCGAACGACGGGATCAAGGAGCCTCAACGCTATGCTGCATCCGGAGCCAACACAGGGCGATACGAAGTGGTTTGTGCACGACCGATTTGGCATGTTCATCCATTGGGGCACCTATTCGGCCGCCGCACGCCATGAGTGGGTCCGCAACCACGAAAAAACGCCGATGGAGCAGTATCAGAAGTACTTTGACCACTTCTCACCCGACCTGTACGAGCCGCGAGAGTGGGCCAGAACGGCACGCGAGGCCGGCATGAAGTACTTTGTGATCACCACCAAGCACCACGAGGGCTTTTGCCTGTGGGATACGCGTTACACAGCGTACAAGGCGCCCAACACACCCATTGGTCGCGACCTGCTGACGCCGATGGTGGACGCCTTTCGCGCGGAAGGGCTGCGCGTAGGGTTCTACTACTCGCTCATCGATTGGCACCACCCGGAGTTTCCGATCGACGGCATCCATCCGCTTCGCGATCATCCGGATGCCATCGAGATGAACAAGACGCGCGACGTGACGAAGTATGCCGAGTACATGCGCAATCAGGTGACCGAGCTGCTGACCCAGTTCGGCCAGGTCGATATCCTCTGGTTCGATTTCTCTTATCCCGGCAGCGAATACCGCGGCATGAAGGGCAAGGGCCACGATGATTGGGAGAGCGAGGAGCTGCTGGCGCTTGTGAGGAAGCTGCAGCCGGGCATCATCGTG
This sequence comes from Armatimonadota bacterium, assembly GCA_028871815.1. Taxonomy (NCBI): domain Bacteria; kingdom Bacillati; phylum Armatimonadota; species Armatimonadota bacterium. The sequence goes on from JAGWMJ010000001.1 coordinate 84,211, forward strand.
GACAACCGGCTGGATCTACCCAACGCGATGGCCGACATCCACACTCCGGAACAGTGGCAGCCACACAAATGGGTGCATGTAGACGGCAAACCCGTGGTATGGGAGGCATGCCAGACGTTCAGTGGGTCCTGGGGCTACTATCGCGACGAACAGACGTGGAAGTCACCGGAGCAGCTGGTGCAGATGCTGATCAACAGCGTTTCCCTGGGCGGAAACCTGCTCATGAATGTGGGCCCCACCGCTCGCGGCACATTCGACTATCGCGCTGTGGCTGCCCTGGGCGCGTACCGCGACTGGATGCGGCTGCATCGGCGGTCCATTGAGGGCTGCACACAGTCGGAATTCACCGCGCCGTCCGACTGCCGCTATACGCAAAACGGCAGCCGCCTTTACGTGCATATTTACGCGTGGCCATTCCGGCATCTGCACCTTCCCGGGCTCGCGAACCGGGTGGATTATGCGCAGCTGCTGAACGATGGGAGCGAGGTTCAGTTCCGGAACTCATCGGGCGACGAGAACGGCCACGGCGGCAAGGAGGCCACGCACCTCACGCTGGAGCTTCCGGTACAGCGGCCGGGCGTCACGGTACCTGTGATCGAGCTGTTTCTGAAAGAGCCGGCCGGTTAACCCAGATCGATTATCTCCACATTCGCGCGAGGAACCGTAACTTCTCGCCCATCTGCAAGTTTGGCGCGAAGCACGCGCACCATCGTCTCGGACTCAACCATCACCAGCTCCTGGGGAAGGTCCGACACGTCGCCGAGGAGGCCAAAATACGGTTCACGGATGATGCGAATCGGCGTGCCGATGCGGAGTTCGCCTCCTTCATTCGCATTTTCCTGGGCCAGCTCGACGCTGGAATCCTCGAGTGAGACCAGCACCTCCGGCCGTATAACGCCTGCGCGGATCTGCGTAGCGCCGTTGATCGATGCCCGCTTCCCTTCCAGCGACCGCAGCAGCGAGAAAGTCCGGTTGGCCATCGGGATCCGGCCGAACCCTTCCGTTACCAGCATGGTGAATGGTATGGCCTCGGTACCGGTAATGGCAACGCCGATGTCGTAGCCGGGCGTTTTGAGTGCGGCGGCCAGGTAGTCCATCAGATCACGATCGATCACTCCGCCGGCAACAATGCCCACGGCGCCGACCTCGGCGGCTTTGTCAAATGCCGCGCGCTCTATGGTGGATCCGCCCACGATAATCCGGCCGGCATGGGCCGCCGTGATCCGGTCGGCAGTAAGGGGTTCGTCCGGGCCGCCGGTCACCACCGAGATGTCGCCCTGCCGCTCACCCCCCACACCAAAAATGCCCTGGATCTGCGCGCCGATGCAGCTGACTACGGCGCCTTCCCGCGGCAGCACTTCGGTGATGACGCCATGGATGTAGGCATCGCGTTCCACCGGCTTGGGCGCTTCGCGGATTCCAACATGACCCGATTTGCTGGAGATCATCTCCACCACGCCGGCGGCAGGCGATTTGAACGCGCTTCGGAAGTAGCGTCCGAACACGCCTTTCGTTTCGGCCAGCACGTCACCTACCTGTACCGTATCGCCTTCCGCGATACGCAGCGCACCCATCAGGTCGGTAGGCTCGATGCCCAGCCGCTCGGCCACCTTCACCGTCTGCATCAAGCCCGGTATTTCGGTACGGGCGACCACGGTATCGGGCGCAACAATGTCGCCCACCTTCACCATAACGTCGCCCTTGAGTGGAAGGCGTCGCAGCTTGTGAATTGTGGTCCGCGAACTGACTTTCAACCCGGGTGTGTAGGCACTTCCCACGTGTTTCTCCTCAGGATGGGCCGCTACGGGCCACCTGCACCAGACTGCTCGAGATCCTTCCGCGTATACACCACAATGCTGCCGCTCGCGAACAGCACCACAGTTGAAGCGTGCTTCGGATCGGAGGCGTAGTGCACAAACTGCAGCTGCTTCAGAAAGGCCGCCTGTGCCTGAGCGCTTACCTGTGGCGGAATATCTACAGTGGCATTTGCCGGTGCATTGAGCCGCTCAACCAGGAGCGGCAGCGTAGCCGGATCCACGTAGTGACGGTTTTCTGCTGAGCCGACGGGCGCCAGGTTGTAGCGCGACGCCCGAATGTTGAAGGCGTAACTGACCGTCCCGTTATCCGCCGGGCCATGTAACGCCGCCAGCGCCCCACCCGGCGTATCACTGGGTGCAGAGAGGTAGCCGGCAACGTCGTCGGTCCATTTGGATGCGGTTGGCAGATGATCATCCCAATCGTCGGCGTAGTGGCGCATGCCCTTATAGAGCGCCAGCAGGTTCTCTTTGGCGATGACAATATCACGCTGCGACTTGAAGTTGAGGTAGACGTGGTACATGCCGAAGAGCACGCCTACGAGAATCAGCGCACCAAATCCCATCGTGATTCGCGACAGCTCTCTCTGGCCGAGTCGCAGCGTGGCACGACGCTCAAATCGCGGTTCCGGCTCGGGGCCATCCGTTCCGGTCGTCATCGTAAAGGTTTCCTGCAAAGCATGGTTAACGGCATCACAACCTATACGGAATCGGAGCGCTGCAGTGTGGCGGCGGCGGCGCGGTCTCCCGCGGGCCGGCACGTTGCCATAAAGTGGTAGACCAGCGAGCCGGAGACGGTGTCTACGTGCATGGCGGTAGACAGCAGCGCCCGCAGCTCATTCCTGCCGAACCTGTAGTAGTAGATGCCGCCGCTGTGTTCACCCTCTTTCCGGTCAAATGCACGCGTAAATACAGAATGCTGGTACGCGGAGACAACGATCCGGGCGTCGGGCGCGGCCACTCGCGCCAGATGGCGAACCATCTCGTCACGCGCTGTCGCCGAGGGAATGTGTTCCAGAACCTGGCACGATGCGATGCGATGGAACGCGCCATCTGCCAGCGGCATCCGGCAAAGATCGGCCTGGATCAGGTCTACATTCTGTACGCCGGCCGTGTCGAGTTTGCGGCGGCAGCTCAGCAGCGATTCCCATGAAAAATCGACCGCAACAAGGCTGGCGCAGTTCGCGGCGAACGCGCGCGTCATCCGGCCGGTGCCGCAGCCGGCTTCCAACATGATATGCGCGGAGCCAACCTGAACCCGGCGCATCGTGGCAGGAAGCTCCAACACGCCAAAGAGCTTGAGGCCGAGCATCCTGTCATACGCGGCCGCCTGGGCATCACGGGCCCGCATTTCACTCTTTTTCCGCCCGGCGTCACCGGTTGCCTGCGCAGTTTTCATCTCACCCGGCAGCATTCGGGCGATCCCCTGTTCGATCGGGTATTCGCCGCCGCATTCTGCGCAGTGGAGGCTGCCGGTCTGTATCCGACCTTCCTCCTCAAGGCTGGAGCGTGCCTCCAGGCTCTTCAGGCAGCCCGTGGGACATCGCAGCAGCCGCAGCGCCGATCGCCTCATGCCTTGCCGCTCAGCGGAATGCCCATGGCCGTCATCCAGGCGCGCAGAGAAGCGATGCGAGCGGCCGAGTCGTTCGGCAGCTGCAGCGGCCGCCCGCGTGCATCGATGATCACGCCCACCGTTCCGCCCTTGACAGTCACTTTGAGCTCGCGGCCCTTACCGGCGCCCACGTCGAAGTTACGCGCAGGCGAGAGCAGCGCTTCACGGCTGGCCGGCTCTCCCTCATCGCCGCTCTCGAAGCCGAGTGGCAATACCTGGATATCGCCGAAGTTGACTGCGTGCGCCGTACCATCGACGGTAACCGTGATGCAGTGCTCGCCTGCCTTGCCGACGCCCACCGGAGCGATACAGGCGCCGAGGTACACCAGGCAGTCGCGCTCAAAAACCTGGGTTGCGGCGTCGGGCTGGACGGTAGTCAGTACGCCGAGCTGCGGCATCATAAAGATGGAGTCGACGGTCAGCAGCGTAACGCCTTCGGGCTGGTACGCGTCCATCATCATCAAGGCGGCCTGCGCGCGGCGCGGCGCGTGGGAGAGAACTCCGCCGGAGCCGACAATCATATCCAGCTCCATCATGCGTACCAATGTCTGTCCCGAACCGGCCTGGCCGAAGATGTTGCCGATGTTCTTCTCTGTCGCCGTGCCGGTCAATCCCCGGGCCAGCGACTTATGGTGGTCAAACGCGAGGCGCAGCGCTTCGCGGCTTACCGCCTGTTCGATCTGCAGATCCGAGAGCTGCTGTGGGATGGTTGTCGGCCGGATCATCTTGTTGCGCAGCTGGTTACGGAGTTCCGCCTGCGATACCTCGAACGGCAGCCAGCGATTGATATTGCCGGCGCCGGCTTCGGTAAGGACATTGCAGATGGAGTACGACATGCCAAGGTTGGCCGACACGGTCCTGTTGAATGTGCCGCCGAAAACCGAGAAGACGTCGGTGGTGGCGCCGCCGATATCCACGCCGAGGACGTTCATTTCACGCTGACGGGCAATCGTCTCCATGATCTTGCCGACAGCGTTGGGGGTCGACATGATGCCGGAGCTTGTCCAGCCCGACAGCTTGCTGTAGCCGGGCGCCTGCTGCATGACGTGTTCCAGAAACAAATCGTGTATCGCCTCACGCGCAGGCAGCAGATTCTCGCGATCGAGCGTAGGCCGAAGGTTGTCAACCTGACGCAGCGCTACGCGCTCCTCCAGAAGCTCGTGCACCGGCGCGTAGGCATCCCGATTGCCGGCGTAGATCACCGGCAGCTTCAGCCCGATGCCGAGCCGCGGTCTGGGATCGGCCGAGACCAGCATTTCGGCCAGCTCCACAAGGTGGTTGACCGTGCCGCCATCGGTGCCGCCGGACATCAGAATCATGTCGGGCCGGAGCTGTCGTAACCGCTCGACGCGCTGGTACTCCTTACGCCCATCGTCAACGGCAATCACGTCGATGATGATGGCTCCGGCGCCAAGGGCTGCCCGCTGGGCGCTCTCTGCGCTCATCGCTTTGACCACACCGGCCACGGTCATCTGCAGTCCGCCGCCGGCGCTGGATGTGGACAGGTAGAGGTCCACGCCGCTGCCATCTGCCGCCATCGGCGTTGTGGGCTTGCCATCGCTGCCCAGCAGCTTGCGTCCGCTGAGCTCCTCAACTTCCCGCACCGCATTCACCACGCCTACCGTCACATCATCAAAAGGGGCTTCAACGGTCGTTGGCGCCTCGCCGCGGACCGCCAGGCGATATCCACCGTCAGGCTGCTGCAGGATAAGGATCGCCTTGGTGGTTGTACTGCCACAATCGGTGGCCAGAATGGAGCGGACCGGTGCGCCGGATGAAGGTTGACTCATAGGGGGTAAAGGTGCGTAACGGGAGTAAGCGCAAGCCGTGGTTCAGGCTAAGCGGGATATTTTAGCACAGGCCGCAACCGTACGTCCGTACCCTTGCGTTGCCTCGCCGAAAACCTGACCGGCGTGGAATCGCTGCCTCACTTATCAACGTGACCGGCGGCCCAAAAGTTTGCCTGCTTTCGGAAAGAGGCCTACCGGCGCCAGCCTGCAGCGACACCGTACCGAGGGTCATGGAATTACCCGCTGGATTCTGCGGGGCGAGGTGCTTGAGGAGAAACGCAACCGGCCGGCCTCCACAGATACGCGGCGGCGGATACTCGTCGTAAAGGGGCGTTGCTGAAATCGGCAAACAGCGAAGGGGAGCTGGGCTCAAGGCTGGGATATCTTAGCCGCTGTGGCTTTCCGGCTCTTCGACGCTCAGATTCCCACGTGAACCGAAACGCATCCAATCGCTCGGCCAGGGCGCCCTATCATCACCGGCAGGCCGGATCTCTATGGAACCTCAAGGGCAGTTCCTGCGTCGGAAGACGTGCGGCGCGGTACCGGCAAAGATTGTAGGAGGAATCCTGCATTCCGGCGTCGCACTACTCCATCCCCGCTGGTGTGCGGGCAAGCAATCGCCGCACGGTTGCACGGGGTGGCAGCGTGCCGGAACATACACTATACCGGCGTGCGCGTGACGCATCGGATCGCGGCGCGGTTGGGGAGCAGTATGCCCGCAGCATTGGAATCAAAAACGAAAACGGACCGGCGCGTACCGCGTCTCAAATCGAAATCAGCGCCGGCAGCTGAATCGTCTGCGCACGCCGGACGCACCACGCCCGAGCCGGAGCCGGCGGAACTCGAGGACTGCGCGCAGGCATGGCTCCGGCGAGCCGGGCGCGTTCCTCTGCTCACGCATGCTCAGGAGATCGACCTGGCTGCGCGACTCGAGGCGGCAACCACGCCTCGCGCGGCTGCCGCGGCGCGTGACGCGATGGTGCTGGCAAATCTTCGGATGGTAGCTTCCGTAGCCCGCAAATACCTGGGACACGGTCTACCGCTCGAAGACCTGATGCAGGAAGGCATTATCGGCCTGATGCGAGCGGTGGAGAGATTTGATTACCGCAAAGGCTACCGGTTCAGCACGTACGCCATCTGGTGGATCCGCAGAAGCATCACGAGGGCAATCGCCGACCAATCGCGCGTGATCCGTCTGCCGGTTCACGTGACCGATACGCTTTGCCGCATGAACCGCGTACGCACGGAACTCCGCGAAAGGACTGGACGGCCACCGTCGCGCGCAGAGATCGCCGACGCCCTGGGCATGACCGAGGAGAAGGTGAACGAGCTGCTGCGCAACACGGTTCAGCCACTCTCACTCGAGATGCCTGTCGGCGAAGAAGGCGAAGGGCGTCTGGCGGACCTGATTCCCGCCCCGGACACGAGTAACCCTGCTATGGCGAGCAATGCGCTGGCGCTGAAGGATGAGATAAGCGCAGTACTCAGCGACCTGAGTGACCGGGAACGCGACGTCATTGAGCTCCGGTACGGACTGCGTGGCGAGCGTCCGCATACTCTGGAGGAAGTTGGACAAGCGCTTGAGGTTACCCGTGAGCGCGTCCGTCAGATTGAGCACCTTGCCCTGAACAAGATGCGCCGGCGAAACAAGGGCCGCAACCTCCACGAATTGTTGGCTTGAGCGCTCGCGGCTGCGCCGCGACACAGGCACGCTTGTAACGGCTTCGAGGCCGTTCACACGGGGTTCCTGAGGCTCGTCAAAGCGCCGGCCGGCCGTATGGCGCGGCGGTTCGCTTCAGAGTAACCGCCTACCGGCAAGGTATAATTCCCGGTGCGCGCATGGCTGACCCGGAATGTTGCACCCCGGGAGTCCGCGCCGGTTCACGTCTCAACCTGGCCCCTATTCACATCGTGAGTTCCATCCTCAAGCTCGGTATACCCAAAGGCAGCCTTCAGGAAGCCACCTTCGCGCTCTTCAAGCGCGCCGGCTTCGAGCTGCGCATGAGCAGCGGTCGCAGTTACCACCCTACGGTAAACGATCCCGAGCTGGAGCCGGTGCTGATTCGCCCGCAGGAGATACCGCGGTACGTTCAGGAAGGGATTCTGGATGCCGGCATAACAGGCAAAGACTGGATCGACGACAACGGCGCCGACGTACATGAAGTGGTTGAACTGGCCTACTCCAAAGCCACACACAATCCCATCCGTATTGTGCTGGCGGCGCCTGCAGATGGCGACGTCCACAGCGTGAAGGAGCTGGAGGGCCGGCGTATCGCCACCGAGTACGTTCGCCTTACGCAGCGGTATCTGGACGAGCATGGAGTGAGCGCGCACGTAGAGTTCTCGTGGGGCGCGTGTGAAGTCAAAACACCGACGCTGGTGGACGCCATCGTAGTGAACACCGAAACCGGGAGCAGCCTTCGTGCGCACAACTTGAAGATCGTGGATACGCTGCTCATCTCAACCACGAGACTGGTTGCCAACCGCAATGCGTGGGACGAGCCGTGGAAGCGTACCAAGCTGGAGAATATGGCGATGCTGCTGCGCGGCGCGCTGAACGCGGACGAACTGGTCGGATTGAAGATGAATGTGGTCAAGACCAACCTGGCGGCGGTCACGCAGCTTTTACCGGCCCTTAAGAAGCCGACCATCGCGCACCTCTCAGATGACGAATGGCTTGCGCTTGAGATCATCGTGGCTCAGAGTACCGTGAGGGAGCTGCTGCCGCAGCTGAAGCGCGCCGGAGCCGAAGGCATCGTGGAGTACCCGCTTAACAAGGTGGTCTACTGAATGAGGCGCCGAGACCGGGCGCAGCGATGATCGCACAGATCACCGGTCGCGTGGTTAATGCCGACGGCGCCCTGCTGGTCGTGGAGGTTCAGGGTATCGGGTACGCCGTTCAGGTTCCATCCGGCGCGGCAGCATCGCCCCCAGCGGAAGGCGACACCGTTACGCTCTTCACACATCTGGCGCTGAGCCCGAATACGATGGACATCGCGCTTTACGGCTTCAACTCTTCCGCAGATCTGCGTGCGTTCAAGCTTCTCATCTCCACGTCCGGCGTTGGCCCGCGAGTGGCACTGGGCATCCTCGGCGCTCTTTCGGTGGATGAGCTTGCCGACGCGCTGCATACCAACGATATACGGACGATCACTGCGGCGCCCGGTGTGGGGCCCAAGCTGGCGCAGAGGATGTGCCTCGAACTTGGCGACAAGATGGCAGAGCAGGCCATCGAGACGCGATTGTCTGCCGGAGGGCCGCTGCGAGGCGCTTCCGCATCCAATGCGATGCGGGAGGACGTGGTGGAGGCCCTGGTGAGTTTGGGTTACAACCGGATCGACGCACGGCGAGCGGCCGATCTGGCGCTTTCAAGTACCGAGGAAGGCACAGGCGCCGGGCCACTGGTCGCGGCGGCACTGGCTACGCTCTCGGCAGCACACTAGTGGACTACCAGGCAAATAACGCAGCAGCGCAAAGAGTGAAAGGTACCCAATGAGCCGTAACGTCCAGGTCGACGATTTTGCACGCATCGCAATGGTCGGTGATCCGCAGGTTTCACCGGATGGCAGCCGGTATGCATGCGTCGTGACGCGCGTCAACCTCCCGAAGAACAAGTACACCAGCCAGATCTACGTCGGGATGGTGCACGGCGATGAACCGCAGCCCTGGACCAATTCCGAGTCGAATGCCTCTTCGCCAAGATGGTCGCCGGACGGGACGCGGTTGGCATTCACATCGGACCGCGCGAAACCACTCAGCCAGATCTACCTCATGGCGGCCCATGGCGGCGAGGCGCGAGCACTGACATCGCTGGTCGACGAAGGAGCTATTACGGAACCGGTCTGGTCGCCGAACGGCGCTCAGATCGCGTTCCTGTTCCGCGCCACGCCGGCGTCCTCCACTACAAAAGCGGTTGAGGAACGTAAGGAGAAGGAGCTTCCGTCGCCTGTCAGGCGCCACACTCGCCTGAGTTACCGTGAGGATGGTTTTGGCTACTACGACGATTCGTACTGGCAGATCTGGACGGCCGATGCGCGAACCGGCGAAGCGCGGGCGTTGACCGAGGGTCCATTCAACTGCGGCCCGCCGGTTTGGTCGCCCGACAGCGCCAGGCTGGCATTCATCTCCGACCGGCGTGAGGATTGCGACATTCCACCGGGGCGTGACGAGATATGGCTGCTGAGCATTGAGACCAGGGAGCTGACCAGGATCGAGAGTCGCGAAGGCTGGAAAAACAGCCTGGCGTGGTCGCCGGATGGCGAGCGCTTCGCGTGGATATCCGATTCCAACCCCGATGAGCAATGGGGCGGACAGAACGAACGCCTGTACGTGCAGGATGCCCGGGGCGGGCCGGCGACCGACCTGACAGCGAACTGTGACATCGCAATGGGGCATCTGACTCTTTCGGATGTGCATGCAGTGGGCAGCGGGCTCGTGTGGTCACCGGATTCTCGATCCATTTATGGCGCGATGAGTTCGTTTGGTGATACGGTCCTCGCTGTACTGCCGGCACAGGACGCTAACGGCACAATTGCAACACTGACACCGCCGAAGCATGAGATGGGCGGCTTCAGCCTTTCTGCCGACGGCCTCGTGCTGGCCGTAACGCTGGGCACATCCACAATGCCGCACGAGTTGTACATCGCCTCTCGCGAGGGCACGGGCCAGCCACCCTGGCAGAGGCGTTCCAACTTCAACGCCGCGTGGCTGACAGAGGTGCAGGTACCGGAGCCGCGAGCCGTCGAGATCACCAGCGGCGGCGGCGAGGTGACTGTGCATGGATGGCTCATCCCACCGGCAGATGCGGAGGCCGGCAGACGATACCCGCTGATCCTGTACGTTCACGGCGGGCCGCATCTGCAGTACGGCAACACGCTTTTCCATGAACTTCAGTGGCTGGCGGCCGAAGGTTATGGAGTGCTCTTTACCAATCCACGTGGAAGCAAGGGCTATGGCGAGAAGCACACGCTGGCCATTCGCGGCAACTGGGGCGAGGCCGATTACGAAGACGTTATGGCGGCTGCGGACTTTGCCGCCGCTCAACCCTGGGTGGATCGAGAGCGGATGGCGATAATGGGCGGATCCTACGGTGGGTTTATGACGGCGTGGGCAATCGGGCAGACGTCGCGATTCCGTTGCGCGATTGCCGACCGGCTGGTCTCCAACCTCGTCAGCATGTCGGGAACGACGGACTTCGCCTGGAGCCACGGCACCAGCTGGCGCGGCAACAGCTGGAGCGAGCCGCAGGATCTTCAGCGATGTTCGCCGTTGACCTATGCCGGCAGCGTCACCACACCGGTGCTGATCATCCACAGCGACGGAGACCTGCGGTGCCCGGTTGGGCAGGCAGAAGAGTATTTTGAAGCGCTTCGACTCCAGCGAAAAACGGTGGAGTTCATACGCTATCCGGCCGAAACCTCGCACGGCCTGTCCAGAAATGGTCCACCGAACCTGCGCCTGGACCGGCTCAGGCAGAACCTGCGCTGGCTGGACCGATGGCTTCGGGACTGATGCGCGGCGCACCCCGCCATCGGCCGATTCGTGACGGGCAAAGGGCCGGATGAGCGTTCGCGTTGCGCGCCGGCGGTACGAGGAGATCGTGCGCGGCTTCAGCCGGGCACATGTGCTGGTGGTTGGCGACGTGATGATCGACGAATACCTGATGGGCTCCGCGCGGCGGATTTCGCCGGAGGGACCCGTCATGATCGTGGATGTTCACACCGACGACTTCAAGCCGGGTGGCGCGGCAAACGTGGTGAACAACCTGCTTGCTCTCGGCTCCCGGGTTTCGGTTGCCGGTGCGATTGGCGACGATGAAATGGGTAAGCGGCTGAGATCGGACCTGGCCAGCCACGGCGCCGCTGTAGACGGGCTGATTGTGGACCCCGCACGGCCGACGACGCGGAAGACGCGGATTGTTGCGCAGCGTCAGCAGGTGCTCCGCGTGGACCGGGAGCATACGGTTCCGATCGGCGAGGCCATAGTATCCCAGCTGCTCCGGTTCAGCGGCGCCTGCCTTCCCCAGGCGGATGCCGCATTGATTTCGGATTACCGCAAGGGCGTTGTGACGCGCGATGTGGCTTTGGGCGTGTGCGCACAGGCGAAGGGAGCGAACAAGCGCGTCATCGGGAATCCAAAGCCCGCCAGCGCCGCCTGGCTTGCCGGCGCCGACGTTTTGTCGCTGAACCAGGTGGAGGCCGAGGAGCTGGCGCGCGAGCCGATTCCGGAAGAGCCGACCGCGCTCCGCGAGTTCGGCGCCACTCTGCGGATGGCGCTGGATGTGGATACGCTGGTGGTAACGCGTGGCTCGCGCGGCCTGGCCTACTGGCGAAGCACCGGCGAGCACCGCGTTGTTGCCGCGCATCCCGTTGAGGTGTACGACGTTGCCGGAGCCGGAGACACGACGATCAGCGCGATGACCCTGGCGCTGGTGAGTGGCGCCACACACCTGGAGGCGGCCTTTATTGCGAATCACGCCGGAGCGTGCGTCGTACGCAAGTCGGGCGTAGCCACCACAACGCCGGATGAATTGATCGAAGACTGGCAGCCCTGATTCGTGGCCACCGCGCCATCGTCACCACCTACAGCCGAAAGCAGCGCGCCCAATCTGCTCGATGGGCCGAGCCGGCTGACGCTTGCCATTTGCCCGGTGGGCATTGGCAACTTCATCATGGTTCTGCCGGCGCTGCGTTTGCTGAGCGATGCTATTGGCAGGCAGAACCTCTCGCTGCTTACGGTACGTGGCGCGGTGAGCGACCTAGCCAGGGCATCGGGCCTGTTTGACCAGGTCTATCTGTGGAGTCCCGAACGGGAGTCCTTGGCTGCCGGCATGCGCCTCGCCCTCCGCATGCGCCGGCGGCACTTCGCGCAATCGGTTTCGCTGTTTCCAACTGCCGACGCGCGATTTGCCCTCTACACGCGATTGGCCGGCGCGCCCGAACGCGTGGGCTTTGACTACGCCAACGTGCCGATTGCCCGGCGGCTGCAAACCTGGTCGGCGCCGGTAAACCTGATGGCGCACGATACCGACCAAAACTGCGACCTCGTGGAGCAGATACTGCGGCGCCCCGGTGGCGCGAACCGCCAGCTTGAGTTTCCGATACAGCCGGCGCATGCCCGGGAGGGCGAACTCCGGCAGACACGGTACTATGTGTGTCATCCCGGCTCCAGCACCCAACGGGGCATGGCCGAAAAGCGCCTCCCCGCTGCGGCTTTTGCCGACGTCATCACGCGATTGTGGCGCAGGTTCGGCATGGCCTGCGTTCTGGTGGGCGGACCGGAGGAGACCGAGACCCGATCCGCCATCACTGCTGCGGCGCCGGAAGCCACACTGGATATCCAGTCTGAGTCGTTTGCCGAACTAGCCGCTGTGGTTCAGAACGCGCGTTTCTACCTTGGCAATGACTCCGGCGTAATGCACATCGCAACAGCGCTCGGCCGGCGCGCTGCCGTATTCTTCGGACCTACCGATCCGCGGCGGAACGGACCATACAGCCAGGCGCGGGGTTCGCAGGCGCCGCTGGAACACCTGATCCTCCGGAATCCGGAGGCCAGCTGCTCGCCCTGTTGGTCGGCTAAAACGGTGGGCCGTAACCCTCCATGCATTTTCGCCGATACAAGGTGTCTGCAGCGGATGCCGATTGGGCGCATCTGGAGCGAACTTGAAGCCTGGGTGCAGCGTGGAGTTGATCAGGATGGATGGTAACCAGCAATGAAATCGCCAGGTGAACCGGCCGCCATCGCGGCGCTTCTGGACGCCGTGGAGCAGAGCTGCGCCGTGAAGCAGCAGTTGGTGGCCGCATGCGGCGCGCAGATACATGCGGCGACCGCGACCATCATTCAGACGCTGGACAAGGGCGGCAAGCTGCTGCTATGCGGCAATGGCGGAAGCGCGGCAGACGCGCAGCACGTAGCAGGCGAGTTTGTTGGGCGTTTTTTATCCGACCGCCGGCCGCTTCCGGCCATCGCGCTGACCGCGGACAGCTCCGTGGGCACCTGCATTGGTAACGATTACTCGTTCGAGGCGGTATTCGAGCGGCAGGTAATGGCGCTTGCCCGTCCCGAAGACCTCGTGGTGGGCATCAGCACCAGCGGAAATTCCAGGAACGTGGTGCGCGCCATTGAGGCCGCCGGTCGCGCGGGCTGTGGCACACTTGGCCTCACCGGTGACCCCGGCGGCAAACTGCGCGACGTGGCACGCATATGCATTTGCGTCCCATCCAACGTAACCGCGCGCATCCAGGAGGCGCACATCACCATCTGGCATGTCATCTGTACTCTTGTGGATGCTGCTATTGCATCTGAGGCTTCCGCCTAGTATCGCGAGACCGTGGTAAGCAGTACCCATGCTCCGGCCGTCTCGCCCAGGTTGCCGGCGGCAGCCTGGTGAGCTACTGCCAGGCGGCCTACACCTACATCAGCACCACGATGCCGTCGGGCAACATCGAGGAGGAGCCGTGGATCCAGACCCTCGCCAATACCTGGAACTACGTCGATTCAAACGGCACCTGGCACAGCAGCACTCTGGTTCAGAACGATTACACCTACGATAACAACGGTCAGCGGCTGACGAATAAGATCACCGCGGCAGACGGCTCGAGCCGAACGGAAACGTATGGCTACGACAACATTAATCGTCTCACCAGCGTCAACTACGGCGATGGCGAAACCCAGGGTTATACCTTCGACGCGATGGGCAACCGCCTGCAGAAAACCGATTCTGCAACGGGAAACGAAGGATATACGTATAATGCGGCGAACATGCTGCTGACCCGCGGTACGGGCAGCTATACAAACGATCTGAATGGCAACACCCTCACAGCAGCCGCGCCATCCGGCACGCGCACCTGCGTTTGGGACAGCGAAAACCGCATGGTTTCGTGTGTGTACAACGGCAACAACTGCGCCTACACCTACGGAGCGGATGGCATCCGCCGCCGCGGCGTGGTGAACGGCGTAACAACCGATTACGTGTTGGATAACAGCATGTTTGTTCAGGAACTTAGAGCCGGCTCACCGATCGCCACTTCCCTCATGGGTCCCCGCGGGCCCGAGTACCGACGCGATGACGTCGCCGGCACCGTGCGCTGGTACTTGTATGATGGACTGGGATCGGTGTTGGGAGAGGTCGATCCCTCGGGCAACCTCACCTGCTCGCGCAAGTATGACGTGTACGGAGCAGTGAGGTCGTTCACCGGTACGCAAACCAGTAAGCACCGGTTCGTAGGGGCCCTCGGCCATCCCAGCGAAGATGAAACCGGGCTTATATACATGCAGGCGCGGTACATGGATCCGGCGACCGGAAGGTTTGTGAGTGAGGATCCGGGGAGGAATGGCGAGAACTGGTTTACTTACTGCGATGCGAATCCGGTTGGCTCCGTTGACCGGGACGGCCGGGACAGCAACCCGTTACAGTGGCTATTCGAATTGCTTGGCACCACCCTGGTCGCCAAATTCCTCATTGACAAACCGCTCACTCTCGGGCTCCGGAACCTCACGAGCTGGCTTGGCTGGATGTCACGGTGGCTGATCGACGGAGGAAGGGAGCAGATGGGCCAAGGCGCGGTCGAAATCGAGATCGGTAACGAGCAGGATTTCACGCCGTCCGGGTTCAGTATCGCCGGGCTCAGCCTCGGCAGCGGGGCGATGGACTCCACGTTCGGTGCCTCTCGGCTCGCGCTTGGCATCATACTTCAGTACGTCGTGGAATACATGGAATACATGTTGGACATGAACCCCGACCAATGAAGGGGGGTCGACCGAATGCCTCGCTTCATCAGCGGCAGGAGACGCGTTCGCTTCGGAGCAGCCATGGTGGCGCTAGGCACGCATCTCGGTGTCGGCGCGTCTTGGCTCGGCCGTTCTACGGCGGGGCCGGCCGGCCCCAGGCTGTATCTCCGCGTCCTGTCGTCGCTGATCGGCGGCTGGGTTGTGTATTATCTCCTTCCCCGCGTGCCGCCGTTCCGGCCATGGCCTGTTGCACTACCGGTGTTCCTCGGCATCTTGGTTCCCTTTCGGCTCGCATTCGACTGTATCTGGGACCGCGCGGCATCGTACCTTCGCAAGCGTTAGACGCGCAGGCAAATAGCCTTGCCGCGGGCCAGCGTTGCGCGCGACGGCGTACATGCGGGGCGCGTTCGAAGAAACGCACGGCGCAAGCCGACCGCGGCACAGCGCCTCGGCATGAGGGCATCTTCCGATAGCCGCCTGCAGAAAACCGATTCCTCCACCGGAAATGAAGGATATACGTATAATGCGGCGAACATGCTGCTGACCCGCGGTACGGGCAGCTATACAAACGATCTGAACGGCAACACCCTCACAGCGGCCGCGCCATCCGGCACGCGCACCTGCGTTTGGGACAGCGAAAACCGCATGGTTTCGTGTGCGTACAACGGCAACAACTGCACCTATACCTACGGAGCGGATGGTATCCGCAGGCAGTCCGTGGTGAACGGCGTAAGAACCGATTACGTGTTGGATAACAGCATGTTTGTTCAGGAACTTAGAGCCGGCTCACCCATCGCCACTTACCTCATGGGTCCCCGCGGTCCCGATTACAGACGCAATGACGCCGCCGGAACGGTTCGGTGGTACCTCTACGATGGTCTGGGATCGGTGTTGGGAGGGGTCGATCCCTCGGGCAACCTCACCTGCTCGCGCAAGTATGATGTTTACGGCGCCGTGAGGTCCTTCACCGGTACGCAAACCAGTAAGCACCGGTTCGTAGGTGCCCTCGGCCATCCCAGCGAAGATGAAACCGGGCTCATATACATGCAGGCGCGGTACATGGATCCGACGGTTGGGAGGTTTGTGAGCGAGGATCCGGGGCGGAATGGGGGGAATTGGTTCGGTTACTGTCACGGCAACCCCGTGTCCGGCTTCGACCGCGATGGCAAGGATGACGAATTTGGCGATGGCGGTCCCGAAATGCCGGACTACGAGCTGCCGGGCACCGCCGCGGCCGGGGAGCTCTTCACGTGGTTCGACATTATGTACTGGTCGGTCGTTACGGTTTACGACATCTCATGGCTGGCGACGCTCGGTCATGCCATCAATGCTGCCAAGGACTCCCTGGCCGTCGAGCTTGCATGGGGCGAGTTCATGGGCCATTGGGCCCGATGGTGTGACCCTTCGAGCATGTTGAACAGCGATATCCTCGGCTCGATCGGCGTCGCCACCAATATGTTCGGGCTCGCGTGCTCTCCGTTCGGCTCGGCGTCCGGAATCGGCGCCGCCACAAACGTCGTTATCATGTTCCTGGGGTATGACTACAGGCTCGAATGGTACATCAACGCGGTTGACACGGATTAACTGCCATGGGACCTCTGCTGCCACGCGAATGCGGCCAGAGGCATGCGCGCTACGCGCCGTATCTGCGTCCGTGCGTCCGGATCGCGGTGGTTGTCGGCCTTTGGTCTGGCCTCGCTGGGGCAGCGCCCCTGGTAATGGCGGGATTCCACCTCGGATGGACGCGGGCCGCCGCCGACCTTCACTACACGCTGGGCACCGTCGGTGGGGGCCTGTGGGGTGCGGTCATTATTCTCGCTATCGGGGGCCCTGGCGGCTTTGCGCTCGGAATGGCCACGGTCTTGGACAGACGTTTGCGGGGCCCGTTGCCTTTGGTATTCGGGCGAGCGGTATCGGTGGCCGTCGCTGGTCTAGTCTACGGGGCGGCGGCGATTGCTCTCTCTATATGGCTTTCCGCATCATCCGGCGGCACCGTGTTAAGTGGCGACGGCACCTGGGTCCAGGGGCTGTTTCGGCTCGATTGCTACACAATGGGGCTCTCGGGGGCGGTGACGCATTGCCTTGTCCTCAGACGACTTAGGTCGGCTCGGATCCCATGAGGCAAGGTGGCCGGGGCGCAAACGCGTGCGGGCCCGCTGTGAGCAACAACGGTGGCGGGCATTGACTGCCGGGCACGATCCGACGCGGCGCCGCGGGCCTCCGCAGTGTCCGCCTCAGCGTGCCGCAAAAGTCGACGCTGAACTCCACCCTCAGCGACGGCGGCTTACTCACGCACGGCCCCCTGACGCCTTGCTTCCCGCCACCAGGCACGAAGTAGTTGCCACGCAGCGACGCCTGCAGACGGCAACAGCCTGCCAGCGAGTTAGGGCGCGCGGCACGTCCACACAATGCCAGCGCGTTTTGGCATTTATCGGGCTGGGCCATCCGCTCTCCGCGGCCATGTGGGGCTGGGAGGGACCTCGTGCGGACTACGCGGCGCTCTTCGAGGTCGTCTATGCGATGTATGAGAACGGCTGGCCGCTGGATGCAGCACTGGCCGCCGGGTGCGAGAGCGCACCGCAATATCTCGCCGCGCGTTTCGTACCGTGCATGGAGGCTCTGGCACGTGGTGAGATGCTCTCACAGGCAATGGCCGGTCAGGCCGGAATCGACCCGGGCGTGCTCGCGCTTATCGAAGTCGGGGACCTGGAGGGGCGCCTCGGCGAAGTGATGCAGTACATCGCGCACGAGTTCCGGACCTACGTGGAGCGCCAGCATACGTGGGATTACAATTTGATTATTGCCAATCTCCACTGGATCGCGCCATCGCGCCGCCTGTTCGCGTTCGCCGCCCGGCCACTGCAGGAGACGGAGTGCACGCGCGAGTTCGCCATGCTGTACCGCGGCGGCGTGCCGGTTGCGCGGGCGCTGGAGGTGGCCGCGTCCCGAGCATTGCTGCCCGAGTACGGAGACGCGTTGCGGAACGCCGCGGAGAATACCCGGAACGGATGTACAATTGCCGAGAGCCTGACGATGGCGGGAGCCGGCGGCCCGGAAGCACGGGCCATTGCCGAAACGGCGGGCGAGAGCGGCGAATTTGCCGAGTTGTTGGAGGGCCGCGCCCGCGTAACCGAGGGTGACGCGAAGAACAATGGTAACATTATCGTTGCCATTGTCCTGGTGTCTATTATGTTGGGCCTGGCAGCCGGGATTATCCTGCCGCTGCTCGGTGCGCTGGTTGCAACGACCTATATGCGCCACCATCACATCTTTCATCGCTGATTGCCACTGTTGCACAGCCATTCGTCGTACCAACCTCGACGGCGGCGATGGCGAAACCCAGGGCTACACCTTTGACGCTATGGGCAACCGCAGCATGTTCGTTCAGGAACTTAAAGCCGGCTCACCCATCGCGACCTGGCTCATGAGGCCTCTGGGGCCCGAGTACCGACAGTCGTGTAACGACCGCCGCCAATCGCGCTTTACCGCGAGGCCAACTTAGACGGTACGCCACAGAGGCGCCACACGTCCGCCGACTGCAATTACAGCACAATCATACGCCGTGCCGGCCCTCGCGCCCTGCTACTCCCTCAATCGCGGATCCAGCGCATCCCGCATGGCGTCGCCAAGGAAGTTGAACGCCATCACGGTAAGCGCCAGAGCGAGGCTTGGGAACATAAGAAGGAGCGGATGTGCCTCCTTGTAAGGCAGCGCATCGTTGATCATCCTGCCCCAACTCGGAAACGGAGGCTGCACGCCGAGCCCGAGGAATGAGAGCGTGGCCTCCGCCAGAACCACGCTCGCCACGTCCTGAGTGATCTGGACGATAACGGGACCCATGAGGTTCGGCGCGATGTGCCTCCAGATAATCGCGCCGGAACGGACACCTGCGGCGCGAGCTGCGTCGACAAACTCGCGGTCACGCAGCGCCATAGCCTGGCCGCGCACCAGGCGCGCCATCGCCGGCCACGCAACGATTCCCAACGCGGCGAACAGCGTCAGAAAGTTGAATGCCGGAGGCAGCGCCGTGTTGCCCGACATGATTATGGCCTGCAGCAGGATGGCCAGCAGGATGTCGGGAAAGGCGAACATGGCGTCGGTGACGCGCATCAGTATCAGGTCGGTGGCGCCACCACGGTAGCCGGCGACCAGTCCGAGGGGCAGGCCGATGGATACCTCTATCGCGATAACGATCAATGCGACGCCGAGCGACACACGCGCGCCGTAAACGAGTCGGCTCAGTACATCCTCGCCGAGATTATCGGTGCCAAGCGGGTGCTTGCCGCCCGGTGGCGAGAGAAGCGCGCTGTAATCCTGTGTATCGTACCGGTAGTGCGCCACAAGCGGCGCCGCTGCCGCCAGCACCACAAGTCCAACGATGTAGAGCATGCAGAGAACCGCAACGGGGTTATGCAGCAGCCGGCGCCATGCATCGCGCGTCGGGCTGCTGCTTCGTACCGGCGTGCCCGCAAGCGTCGCCGACGGCTGGACTTCGGTCGGAGGTTCGTGTGCTGTGCCTCCCGTCATAGGCCGCTACGCCTCAACCCGCACGCGCGGATCCAATACTCCGTACAGAACATCCACAAGAAGGTTGACGCCAATATAGATCACGGCCACCAGAAGCGCCATGCCCTGCACCACCGGATAGTCGCGGCGCGTGATGCTGTTGATCGACTCGAACCCGATGCCGGGTACCTGAAAGATGGTCTCCACCACGAACGAGCCGGTGAGCAGCGCGCCGAAGTTGGTGCCCAGCACGGTGAGCACCGGCATGAAGGCGTTTTTGAGCCCGTGCCGCCAAACGGTTCGTCCCCGCGAGAGGCCCTTCGCCATCGCGGTGCGGATGTACTCCTGCCGCAGCACGTCTAGAAGCGATGAGCGCATAAAACGCGCGAACAGTGCCGCGGAGCGGGCGCCGAGGGTGATGGTGGGGAGGATCGTATAGATTGGAGAATCCCATCCGCTGACGGGCAGCACGCGGAAATGCACAGCAAACGCGTAGACGAGCAGCGGTCCAAGAACGATGCTCGGCACCGAGACCAGTGCGACCACCACCGACATGGCTGCCCGGTCGAACCAAGAGTTATGATACAGAGCGGCCAAAACGCCGGCAGGCAGGCCGAGCAGCAGCGCAAACGCGAAGGCGGAGATCGCGAGTTGAGCGGTTACCGGAAAGTCGCGCAGCATCATGCGCGAAACAGGCTCCTGTCCACGGCTGAATGAGCGGCCGAAATCTCCGCGCGTGGCGATGCCCCACACATAGTCGACGTATTGCACCAGAAACGGTCGATCCATTCCATACTCGTGCTTCAATCTGGCAACCGCCTGGGGCGTCGCCTTTTCGCCCAGCATGATCTCGATGGGATCGGAAGGCGCCATTCGAGCAGCAACGAAGACGAGAAACGAGACCGCTATGAGCGTGGGGATTGCCAGCCCGAGTCGCCGCAGGATGAATGAGACCATAAATGAAACAGGTTACGACGACGTCTTGTACGTAGCGGTGTCGGGCAGGTAGTTGCAGAGGTTGATCTGCCAGCCATGCACGTTATTCCGCGCGAGAACGATCCGGCGCGTCTGCGCAACCGGTAGAACGCCCACATCCTGCATTAGAACAGCGTTCGCCCGTGCGTAGAGGCGTACCCGAGTGGGCCCTTCGGGCTCACGGTCGGCCTTACGGCACAGAGCGTCAAAGGCGGCATTGGCGTACCCAACGTGGTTGAGGGGTGCGTTCGATACGAAGAGCGTGGAGAGGAAGTCCTGCAAATCCGGGTAGTCGGCGACCCAACCTGTGAAGCAGAATGGTATCGTCTGGTTGCCCGTATCAGCCCAGAACTGCGCCGCTTCGCGCACCTGGAGGTCGACGGATATTCCCAGATTTGCCTGCAGGCCGGCGGCCGCGATCTGGCATGCGAGTATATACCCCTCTTCGTGTTCCAGCGTGACCAAAGCCACCCTGGGAAACCCCTTGCCGCCCGCGAATCCGGCTTGTGCCAGCAATCGGCGTGCTGCCACCGGATCGTACACCGCGGCAGGTGGCGGCGTGGCGCCACCTGCAAGGGCATCTGGAACCATGCCGTGAGGCGGGAGCGCAATGCCCAGATAGGCGACCCGGAGAATCTGATCGATGTCGATGGCGCCGGCAAATGCACGGCGGACGCGCTGATCGGCAAACACAGGCTGCAGCTTTGGATGCATCACAAAGTAGGTGATGCTAGGCTGGGGCTCCAGATGGTACTCACCGGGATACCTGTGCGCGGCCTCATCCTGTAGGTATCGCGAACCCGTTGCATCCTTCCACATGTCGATGGAGTTGGCCTGGAAGTTATTGATGATCGTGTCGGAATCCAGCATCACCGGCATATCGATTCCGCGGAGTCGTGGCGGGCCGCCCCAATAGTCGGCATTCGCCCTCAGGCGTACCATCACACCGGGTTCGTAAGATTGCAGCGTATAGGGACCGGTACCGCAAAGTGTGTGCTGGTCAATCCGGTTATTGGCTTCGGCCATACTGCGTGAGCTGAGCACGAAGTTGGTGGGATATGAGAGCATACCGAGGAAGTAGGAGCGCGGACGATCGAGCGTGACGCGGAGGGTGCCGGGGTCGAGCGCCTCCACACCCGCAAGGTGCGCGGATCTACCGGCCACGATATCGGAAACACCCACGACACCCGCAAGATAGTTTGGCGCAATGGAGGCGATTGTTTTGGGAGAAAGTGCGCGCTCCCACGACGCCTTCACATCGTCGGCCGTCAGCGGGTCACCGTTCGAGAATCGCGCGCCCTGCCGCAAATGGAAGGTGTAGACGAGCCGATCGGTACTGATATCCCAGCCCTGTGCGAGGCAGGCGCCGGGCTTGTTATCCGGTGTGTACCGGATGAGTGGCTCGGCAACATGGCTGAGCATCTCAGCAGTGTCCTGGTCGGATACCTTGGCCGGATCGAAGGTTCCCGGTTCGGTCGTCAAGGCAACGCGCAGCACATCGGCGCTGGCAGCGGAGCCTGTACCGCTTCTACGGAACGAGCAGCCTGCGGCGGCCACTGGCCCTGCGGCTATGAGTGCGAGCACCTGGCGGCGGGTTAACGTGGTACCGCGTCTTGCCATCGGCTAGCCCGAAACCCAGGTGGCGGTATGCGGCAGGTGACCAAAGACGCTGTCGCGGATGCCGTGCAGGCGCGGCTTGTCGAGCTCGAGGGCACGGCGAAAATAGAGCGGGACCCACGGAAGTTCGTTGACAGCTTCGGGGTGGTCTTCCTGACCGTTTATGAGGCGATTGGTGTGCAGCAGCACCGAAAGGAAATCCTGTGGATCGAGGTAGTCCGCCGCCCATCGGATGATGTAGATCGCGAGCGTTTTCTGAAGCCGCTCCTGAAGCAACTGCGTCCACTCCATCGGTTTCAGCTGAAGCGTGGTCCCGAGATTGGTTTTGAGTTGCGCGGCGATCACCTGGGCCACATCGGCGACTTCGGGTTGGTCCTGCCGAAATGCAACAGGATCCAGGCTCATCGGCTTGATGTGCGCAGCGTAGCCGGGCACCTCCGCCGGAACGATGCTGTTGGCGACGTCGCACGTGTTCCGGAGCGCGATGGGGACTAGTTCGCTCACGCGGCTGCAATATCCTCTATCAAAGAACCTCGGGCAGCCTCCTACGCCGTGCCATGCTGCGGCAGAACGTACGCAGGGTGCATGGCCGCGATTGCGCTGCAAGCAACAAGAGTGGCAAAGAACTGGCCGCGCTCCTGCATCATCCGGAAGTTCTTGTGGATGATTACCCCGGCCGACGGCGCACCCAGACACAGGATTACCATAGGCGCCGAAATCTCAATGGTCTTCCTTAGCCACGATGTGCAGGAGGAAATCTCGTCGGGAGTTGGCGGCCGGTTTCGAATACTGCCGGATTCCCGAATACACGCGCAGCATCATGCGCGAAACGGACTCCTGTCCACCGCTGAATGAGACCATAAATGAAACAGGTTACGACGACGTCTTGTATGTAGCGGTGTCGGGCAGGTAGTTGCAGAGGTTGATCTGCCAACCATGCACGTTACTCCGAGCGAGAACGATCCGGGGCTCCTGCGCAACCGGTAGAACGCCGACATCTTGCATCAGAACCGCGTTCGCCCGCGCGTAGAGGCGTACGCGATTGGGCCCGTCGGGCTCACCGTCGGCCTTACGGCACAGAGCGTCAAAGGCGGAATTGGCGTACCCAACGCGGTTGATGGGTGCATGCGATACGAAGAGCGCGGAGAGGAAGTCCTGCAAATCCGGGTAGTCCGCAACCCAGCCTGTGAAGTAGAACGGGATCGTCTGGTTGTCCTGATCCGCCCAGAACTGCGCCGCTTCGCGCACCTGGAGGTCGACCGATATTCCCAGATTTGCCTGCAGGCCGGCGGCCGCGATCTGGCATGCCTGTATAAACGGCGGAGAGTCTTCCAGCGTAACCAAAGCCACCCGGGGAAACCCCTTGCCGCCCGCGAATCCCGCTTGTGCCAGCAATCGGCGTGCTGCCACCGGATCGTACGCAATGACGGGTGGCGGCGTGGCGCCACCTGCAAGGGCATCTGGAACCATGCCGTGAGGCGGGAGCGCCACGCCCAGATAGGCTACCCGGAGGATCTGATCCACGTCGATTGCGCCGGCAAATGCACGGCGGACGCGCGGATCGGCAAACACCGGCTGCAGCTTTGGATGCATCACAAAATAGTCGATGCTAGCCATGGGCTCGAGATGGTACTCACCAGGATACCTATGCGCGGCCTCATCCTGTGCGTATCGCGAAAACGGTATCTGTACATTCCACATGTCGATGGAGTTGGCGTGGAAGTTGTTGATGATCGTGTCGGGATTCAGCATCACCGGCATATCGATTCCGCGGAGTCGTGGAGGGCCGCCCCAATAGTCGGCATTCGCCTTCAGGCGTACCATAACGCCGGGCTCGTAAGATTGCAGCGTGTAGGGACCGGTACCGCAAAGTGTGTGCTGGTCAATCCGGTTCCCGGCTTCGGCCATACTGCGTGAGCTGAGCACGAAGTTGGTCGGATATGAGACCATGCCGAGGAAGTAGGAGCGCGGATGATCGAGCGTGACGCGGAGGGTGCTGGAGTCGAGCGCCTCCACACCCGCGAGGTGCGCGGATCTGCCGGCCACGATATCGGAAACACCCACCACGCCCGCAAGATAGTTTGGCGCAATAGGCGCGATTGTCTTGGGAGAAAGCGCGCGCTCCCACGATGCCTTCACATCGTTGGCCGTCAGCGGGTCACCGTTCGAGAATCGCGCGCCCTGCCGCAAATGGAAGGTGTAGACGAGCCGATCGGTGCTGATCTCCCAGCCCTGTGCGAGGCAGGCGCCGGGCTTGTTATCCGCCGTGTACCGGATGAGTGGCTCGGCAACATGGCTGAGCATCTCAGCAGTGACCAGGTCGGGTACCTTGGCCGGATCGAAGGTTCCCGGTTCGGCCAACAAGGCAACGCGCAGCACATCGGCGCTGGCAGCGGAGCCTGTACCGCTTCTACGGAACGAGCACCCTGCGGCTGCAAGTGGACCTGCGGTTATGAGTGCGAGCGCCTGACGGCGGGTTAACGCGGTACCGCGTTTTGCCATCGGCTAGCCCGAAACCCAGGTGGTGGTGTGCGGCAGGTGACCAAAGACGCTGTCGCGGATGCCGTGCAGGCGCGGCTTGTCGAGCTCGAGGGCACGGCGAAAATAGAGCGGGACCCACGGCGCTTCGTTGACCGCGATCTGCTCAGCCTGCGCGTACCATGCGAAGCGCTGCCTGGGGTTGATGCAGGTATCGGCCTCATCACACAGTTTGTCGAATACCGGATTGCTGTACCCCACCCCATTTTCGGGGTGGTCTTCCTGCCCGTTGACCAGGTGACTGGTGTGCAGCAGTACCGAAAGGAAATCCTGTGGATCGAGGTAGTCTGCCGCCCATCGGATGATGTAGATGGCGAGCGTTTTCTGAAGCCGCTCCTGAAGCAGCTGCGTCCACTCCATCGGCTTCAGCTGCAGCGTGATCCCGAGATTGGTTTTGAGCTGCGCGGCAATAACCTGGGCCACATCGGCGACTTC
The DNA here is from genome assembly GCA_028871815.1 of Armatimonadota bacterium. Lineage (NCBI taxonomy): Bacteria > Bacillati > Armatimonadota > Armatimonadota bacterium. The sequence goes on from JAGWMJ010000001.1 coordinate 109,227, forward strand.
GGGTTGATCCTGCCGAAAGGCAAACGGCAGGGCTGGGAAGCCCTTTCCGCCGGCAAACCCGGCCTGCGCAAGCAGTGAGCGAGCAGCGGCAGGATCAAAGCTCATGGGCTTGATGTGCGGAGCGTAGCCGGGCACCTCCGGCGGAACGATGCTGTTGGCGACGTCGCACGTATTCCGGAGCGCGATGCGGACTACTTCCTGCTTGTTGATGGCCAATGCGATAGCCTGGCGGACGCGCATATTGACGAACGGCGACCCCGAAGCGGCCTGGTTGAGCGCAACGTACCAGAGTTCCGCGCGCGGATAGGTGTGCAGCTGCGCCTTCAGCCCTGCCGAAGTGTCGATGCGATCGAGGTCACTGGGCGATATCTCCAGGTAGTCACAGTCGCCGGCGATATACTGGTTGAGCCGGGTATCGCCATCCATGATCACCGGCCGCTCGATGAAATCGAGCTTCGGCGGACCGCCGTGGTACGCTGCGTTGCGGGCGAGCACAACGCGATAGCCGTTTCGGAACTCGGCGAGTTTGAACGGGCCGGTGCCGACCATCGAGTCGCGCGTCACGGCTCCGTTGGTCCTTTCGATCGCTTCCCGGCATACGACCCACGCCGTCGGATAGGTGAGGTTGCCCATCCAGTAGGGCTTGGTACCGTCGATGGTTATCTCGAGTGTGGTGTCGTCGATGGCCTTGATGCCCGTAACGGTATCGGCTTTTCCATCGATGCGATCCTGCGCGCCAACAACATCCTTGAGATAGGTCGGAGCGGTTGGAGACTTGATGGCAGGATCGCAGGCGCGATCCATACTCCAGCGGAAGTCTTCGGCCGTGACGGTGCGGCCATTAAAGAACTTGATATCGGGCCGAAGGTGAAACGTGTACCGCGTGAGATCCTTGCTGACGGTCCAGCCCGCAGCCAGGTTTGGAACGATCTGATTGTGCGTATCCCACCGCACCAATCCCTCAAAGATCTGCTGCAGCAGGTCGATGGTCATGCCATCTTCCACCGTCGCCGGGTCCAGGCTGGTGGGATCGCTGTTGATCGCGTAGTGAAGCGTGTTCTTTGTAAGGTGGATCGGGCCGCCAGGTCCCGAACGACCGGTGGTACAGCCCGTGATGGCCGCGCCGGCACCCGCTGCGGCCGCGGCGAGCACCTGACGCCGCGAAAGGCGAATAGCGGATCGGGGCTGGAAGCGCGGTTTTGTCAATCTGACCTCTCTACGCCCATGTGACTTGCTGCGAGCGTCATCATACCCAAAAACCCCGTGAAGCCAACAGCAATGTTGCTTCCCACACGGGCGCACTATAGCAGCGCACTGGCCGGCTGCCGTTTCAACTCTATCACTTTCGCTCGCGCGGCTGCAATATCCTCTATCAATGAGCCTCGGGCAGCCTCGTACGCCGCGCCATGCTGCCGCAGAACGTATGCAGGGTGCATGGCCGCGATTGCGCTGCGGGCAAAAGGAGTGGCAAAAAACCGGCCGCGCTCCTGCATCATCCGGAAGTTCTTGTGGATGATTACCCCGGCCGACGGCGCACCGAGACAGAGGATTACCATTGGCGCCGCAATCTCAATGGTCTGCCTCAGCCACGATGTGCAGGCGGATATCTCGTCGGGAGTTGGCGGCCGGTTTCGAATACTGCCGGATTCCCGAATACACGCGCGGCATCGCACTACATTGCAGATGTAAACGTGGCGGCGACTTAGGCCACACTCCTGCAGGCACTCATCCAGCAGTTTTCCGGCGCGACCCACAAACGGGCGGCCAGTGGCATCTTCCTCATGCCCGGGACCCTCACCGACAAGCATCAATGGAGATTCCGGATTGCCTTCGCCGAAGACGGTTTGCGTTCGCATCGCGGCAAGCGCGCACCGCCGGCACTCCGCGACCTGTTTGGCCAGTGTGGCGAGCTGTACCGCTTTGGCCGGTACAGATGGTTCAGAAGCCTCATGAACCGCGCTCGCCGGCGGTACGGGCTCCGACGGAATCGACACCTCCGCGGGCTGCATCGCGCTGAAGTCCAACCGCGGCATCTCCCGGCCGTCCTCATCCTTGCGACGCCCGGCGCCGCGTCTCATGTCGCGTCGTTTCCCTTCAGAGCTTGCGGAAGCAAGGTGTTCAGCCGCTGCCAGGCGGCGTCGAGGCTCTGTGGGATGACTCGAACGTCGGCGAGAACGGGCATGAAGTTCGTGTCACCGCTCCATCGAGGAACGATGTGCCAGTGCAAGTGCTGCTCGATACCGGCACCCGCGGCGCGACCAACGTTGATGCCGCAGTTGAAGCCATCAGGCGCGCACGCGATAGTGAGCAGGCTGGTTGCCAGCCGTGTCAGCGACATCACTTCGGTCAGCACCGGATCCGGGTACGCCTGCAGCGAGCTGGCGTGCTGGTACGGCGCTACCATCAGGTGGCCGTTTGCATACGGAAACGCATTGAGCATCAGGAACGCATGGGCGCCGCGATGGAGCAGCAGATGCTCCCGATCCGAGGCGGGATCCGCGGACGGCAAATCGCAGAAGATGCATCCCTCCGGTTTGTTCGCCGCTTCGATGTACTGCAGCCTCCAAGGCGCCCAGAGCGGCTCGGGCATGGCACAACCTTTCCTGTGCTAACGCAGACGCGCGTGTTGGAACGTACCTGAGTACCTCACGAATCTCCCGTAAACCAGAGACACGGAAGGCCCCGCTTCAAGCATGCCGAGCGGGGCCCTCCAGAGCGTTCACCAATGACCGGCGGAATCAGTCCCCGGCCTTACCCAGGTTGGATTCCACAATCGCGAGGTCACGGCTGGTCACGCGCCCGTCACCATCCACGTCCTCCGGCCCACTGTACCATTGGCCCATTCGCAGCAATACAGCAACCACGTCCTTTGCATCGATGACGTTATCCCCATACCGTACGATCTGCAGCGTCGTGGGATCCTTCACAGGATTTACATCGCCGAGGATCATGGAGGTGGAGATCAACTGGTGCGCCGGAATGTTGGCGCGGGTCACGCGCCTGCGCAGGCATTTGGGAATGGTGATGTACACGTCCGACGTTTCATCGCTGGTCAGACTGGTGGTAAACCAGCCAGCCGGAGTAAGCGCCTGAGTACGCTGCTCCGTGGGCGCCGTGTCGAGCTGAAACGCGTTCAGCAGGCGCGGATCCTCGAGTACCGGTTGATTGTATGGGTAGAGCTGCACGGTTGTCTGGAGTGCGGATAGCGATCCCCGATACATGGGTATGACGGGATAGAGTGCGAACGGCACATTATTCCCAGCGTTCTGAAGCCTCCAGATACCGCGACCATACGTAGTGGCTTCCAGATTTCCGGTGCTCACATCCAGCGTTAGCTGCGTGATCATCACCTGTGGGAGGTTGCCCAGGCTGCCGGTGTCGGACCAGGATGCGCCGCCGTTGTTGGTATAGTACACACCCAGATCGTCCGATACGTAGAAACCCTGCTCATCATCCCGCGGGACCATTACCAGAGAGGTCGCCGGATTATCGGGCAGCCGTCCAGCGCCTGTACCGCTGATATCCACCCACTGCTGCGGTACTTCCGTGATGTTCTGGCATTCGTACACGTGTCCGGTGCCGGTGCCACCCAGCGCCACGTACATCCGGTAGTTGACGCGAGGACTGAAGACGATACCCACCACGGATCGGGCCGGGAGTCCGCCGGGACCACCCTGGTTGTCGATCTCCGTGAATGTGCCGCCGTTATCGCTGGAGAGCCACAAACCGCCATACATCGTCCCGGCCGCCAAGATATTGGGATTGGTTTGCGATACGGCCACGGAGTAGCATACGTCGGGGAAGGTGAAGCCGGGAGTACTGAGGGCAAGCGTTTTGGGTGAGCCTTCCGCGGTCCAGGTTCCCGCCGTAGGATACGGGCTGTCGGTTTGATGTATAGGCCCAAACGGCTGATGCTGATACTTGTGCACTACGGTATCGGCCATAAAGAGCTGGAATGTATCCGGCTGCGATATGGTCATTGGCGTCTGCCATTCGGCATATCCGGAACCGGGACCGATATCGATCGGGCTCTGCTGCCAGTCGAAGTCATCCTGGAAGATGTCGGCATAGATGATTGAGCAGTATTGCGTCTGCGGGAAGGTCGGGCAGATTGCCGCCATACTGCCGTCGCCGCCGATCAGCTCCTGCCAGTTGCTCAGGTCGCCATCCGCCCAGGGCTGGCCGTTATCCTGTTCACCGGATACGACGTCGGTAGTCTTATAGGGATTATAGGCTGCGCCGAAGACCTGGCCGATGCCCAGGTTTGTATTAAGACCGGACCACTTGAATGCCTGGCTGACTGGAGAGTACGCGAGCCGGTAGACGCCTCCATCGTTGCCGACGAGAACGTCGTTTGGCGAGCGGGGATCCACGGCAATTGCGTGCTGATCGGTGTGAATCAGGTCGTTGCCGGTGTACGTGAACGTTATGGTGCTCCAGGAAGAGCCGTTGTCCACAGACTGGAACACGTCAAACAGGCCCACATAGATGGCGTCATCTACCACGTATTTGTTGGTTGTGGGATCGAGTACCGTGGCGCTTGAGGTTCCGATAAAGAAGTCATAGAAGGCCTGACCAAAGCTGCCGGCGGTATCCAGCCCGAAAGTGCCCGGGAATCCGTTGGTGGTATCGGCGAAGGTGGCGCCACCGTCGGTACTCTTGTAGATCTTTTCGTCATCCTCGCTGAGCACATAGAGGGTATCTGGGTGCACCTGTGAGGTGGCGACGTCCATGCGGAATGTGACGAACGGGTTGGGGTTATTCGGCAGGCCGGCATTAATACTGCCCAGCTGCTGCCAACTGTCGCCGTTCATCGATTTGAAGATGCCCATGTAGTCGACGGCGGCATAGAAATCGGTTGCGCCCGATGCGGTCTTACCCGCGACAATCCTATCCACCCATCCCGGGAAGTTCGCATCCTGTGTCCATGTGGCGCCGCCGTCGTGAGACGAGTAGATAAAGCCATCCGGGTTCCAGTTTGGAGTGAAGCCCCGGATCAGGAAATCGAGCAGCACCTGGTCACGACCCGTGCCCACGATGATGTGGTTGTGGTCGTTGGGATCGATGATAAGCGCCTTGATGCACGCGTCACCAAACAGCGGAAGTCCGCCCTGGAGATCGATGCGCTTCCACGTTGCGCCGCCGTCGGTCGACTTCATCAGCCCGCTGCCGAGCTGGAACGTTGCGTCGTAGTCACCTGTGCCGGCATAGATAACCTGGTCGTTGGTGGGGTCGATCGCCAGACTGCTGATGGAGGTACCGCCCATCACCGGATTGGTTGATGGCGTCCAGCTCTGTCCAGCATTCGTGGACTTCCAAACTCCGCCTTGAGCGGAGCCAAGGTAGAAGATGCTGGGATTGACGGGATCGAACGCCACGGCATTGACGCGCCCAGCCATTGCGTAGGGACCACTGCCGAAGAGGCCGGCCGGCATGTAGTTGTTCGGTCCGATGTAGGTCCACTTTGGCGCGGCTCCGCCACCGGTGGGCGCCCCAACTCCATCGAATCTGGGCGTTCCGGCGGCCAGGCTGGAGACCGCTCCGCGGACGGGCACCGGCGGCACCAAGTCCTGCGGGCGCGTTTTCGGCATCAGCGCCTTATGCTGTTCGGCGCGAACATAAGCGTTCCAGTTGATCGTGGCGTACGGATACTTCCGCGGCCCGTCAAACTCCTGCATCCAGGGCAGGATGCTGTAAGGAACGCTGATGCCGGCGTTTTGCAGCATTTGGGCTGTGAGCGGCTGATAGTGTGGGGCCGCTGTTTGCGCGCCGGCGCCAATGGCGGAAACGCCAAGCGCCAACGCGGAGCCGAGAACCCATTTTGCAGCTGATACCTTAAAGGATTGCATTGTACGATCTCTCCCCGATTACGGCTCTACCGTCACGACGAACGATACCGACACGCCGAGGTAAGTTGCCGTGATGGTGACCGGTGTGGGAACCGACACCAAGGTGGTGGTCACTCCAAACGTTTGACTGGCCGAGTTGAAAGGAATCTTCAACTCTCCGGGCACCGTCAGAACTGCGGGATTGCTGCTCTTGACGTACACGAGCGCACCACCGGCAAGCGCCGGAGCCGTGAGGGTAACCGTTCCCGTTCCGGATAGCGTGCTGACGATGCTGCTCGGTGTTACGGCAACCGACTGCAGCGCCGGCGGCACCACATTGATCACCGCCTGGGCACTGGCGCCGAGGTAGGTTGCGGTAACCGTAACCGGAAGGTCCAACGGCACCGGGCCCGCGGTGACCGTGAAGGTTACTTGCGACTTGCCTGCAGGTACGGTAACGGTAGCGGGAACGGGGAAAGCGCCGGAGTTGCCACTCTGCAGCGCGACGACTGCGCCGCCATTTGGCGCCGGACCATTCAGGCTGACTGTGCCCTTCACCTGGGTGTTGGATATCACGGTTCCTGAAGCGAACGCCAGTCCGAGGAGCCGGACCGGCTCAACAACCAGGGTCTGCGACTTCGACGATGAGTACGAGCCATCCGTATAGGTGGCCGAGATGGTGGCGACCTGATCGGAAGTCACGGCCTGCGTGCCGATGGTAAATGTGGCGCTGGTGGTTCCAACGGGTATCGTTACGGAAGTGGGCACGGAGGCTGCCACATTGGTGCTGCCCAGACCTATCTTCAACCCACCGGACGGCGCCGGATAGTTGATGGTGACGGATGCCGAAGTCGGGTTTCCGCCCTGCACCGTGGGACTTGCGAGCAGAAGCGAAGTGACCACGAACGGCTCGACCTTCACCACTACCTTTTGTGGCGCCGCGTTTGGACCGGTGGCGGTCACTGTGACGGTCTGCTCCGATGTGACGAACGAGGTGGTCACCGGGAACTGGACCGATTCCTGGCCGCCGGGTACCGTCACCGTGGCCGGTACCGAAAGCACAGTCGGCTCGGACGAGGTGAGACTTATGGTTGCCCCGGTTGGACGCGCCTGCCCGTACAACGTTACCGTTCCAATTGCGTCTTCATCGCCCGCAATCACGGCGGGGTTGATGGTGAGGTATCGCAGGTAGTCCTGGTACGGGATCTTGATGCGCCAGATACCTCGACCGTAGGTGGCGGCGTTGAGGTAGCGCGTACCCGGAACCTCTTTGAGCTCGTTGACCTGCACGTTCGGCAAGCCGAGCGAGTTGGTAGCGTTTTGCCAGGTGTTTCCGCCATCGGTTGTTACGAACATGCCGATATCGGTACCGGCGTAGATCACCTGCTGGGGCTGATCCACGTCGAGCGCCAGGCAATCTACCGGGATATCCGGCAGGGTGGTGCCTGCTCCGGAGCCACTGATAGGTGTGAAGAGCGGGGTGGCAGCCGTGGTATCCAGGCACCGCCAAACGTGCGCATAGCCGAACCCGGAGAGTCCCACTGTAATGCTGAAGGGATCTGCCGGGTCGATCTTGATGGCGGTGATCGCGGCCACGGGAAGCGCGGTCCCGCTGCCGTTTACCTGCCGCCAGGTAAGGCCCGAATCGGAGGTCACCCAGACCTGGCCGTCGGCTGAGCCGGTGTAGATGACATAGTCATCGGGATAGGCAACGGCGATGCAGGTGGCCGGTGCGCCGCCGATCGCCTGCGCATCGGCGGTCCACGTAGACGTGACGTCGTTCCACAAATAGAGAACCGTGGAGGCCGTGTAGACCAGGTCCGGCTCGACCGGATCGATTGTGATTGGCGTGACAAACCCGAACGATCCGGTTGGATTGCTCGGCCCGATGTTGACTCCGTTTCGATAAACAGCGCCAAATTGGGAAGTCGAATAGACGATGGACGGGTTCTGCCAGTTGATAGCGCAGCCGCCGCCGTCGCCGCCCGAAACCAGATCCCAACTGCCGCTGGAACTTGGCAGTTGCGCGGAGCCATTATCCTGAGCGCCAAAGATCACATCGTCCGGATCCGTCGGACCCCAGTCGGCGTGATAGATCTGCGTGTCACGCAGCAGGCCGCTGAGGCTGGTCGGCGTGTAAACGCCTGTTGAGTGATTTAGCTTGACCGACCAGACGCCTCCATCATTTGCGACCGCGAACTCGTTGGCGATCTGCGGGTCCACCGCCATGCCATGCTGATCCACGTGAAAGAGATCGTTGCCGGTGTATGCCTGATCAACCGAGAACCACGATCCGCCGGGCGGCGCGCCGACAACATCGATGAGGCCCATGTAGAGGAAGTCGCTCACCGTGGTCGGCGTAACCAGCGGTACGTTGGTCATGTAGAAGTCGTACCACTGCTGCGAGGTATCGGGGTTCAGGTTTCCGGTAATGTCGGCCCAGTTGGTTCCGGCGTCATGGGTTACGGCTACGCGCGTCAGGCCACCGTTGGCGGGGCCTGATGCCACATAGAGCGTGTTCGCATCGGTCACCGAGGTGGCGATACGCAAGCGGCCGGAGCCACCAAGGTAGTGATTGGGTACATAGACCTTCTGCCATGTGGCGCCGTTATTGAGCGAGCGCCACAATCCGCCGAGTGTAGTGCCGCCCGTGGCGGATGTGTAGGTTGCGACGGTCCAGAGCCAGCGCTGGCCGGTGCTGAGCTTGCGACTGTACTGCAGGTCGGTAAAGTCGCCGGTTTGCGCCAGGTAGCGGTTCCAGCTTACACCGCCATCAGTGGTGCGCCAAACGGAACCATCCAGCGCGGATGGGCCGCGACCGCCCTCGACGTTGACGGCATTATGGTTCTCGGGATCGATCGAGATACTGCTGATGGGAAAGGAGTCGAATTCACCGACGCCCAGTTGTTCCCACGTATCACCGCCATCGGTGCTTTTCATAACACCGGCCGAATAGGCGCCGTAGGCGTCAAAGTCACCGGTACCTACCCAGACGATGTTCGGATTGCTGGGATCAACGGTGACGCACGAGGTGTAAAGGGTCGGCCAGTTATCACTCAGCGGCGTCCAGGTGAGCCCACCGTCTGTGGTTCTCATTACCCCGCCGCCGGCTGTGGCGGCAAACATCGTTCCGGGCACCAGCGAGGAATATGCCACGCCATTGACGCGCCCGCAGATGGATCCGACGCCAAATCCCCACTGATAGTGGTTGGAGTAGTTGATCGGGCCAAGGAACTGCCACAGCACGCCGGACAGGCTGTTGCCGGCGCGTGTGCCGCCGGGCCGGTTCATCTGATTGGCAGCTTGCACGGCCAGACCATAATCGTTCCAGTTTACGCCCGCGCTTCCGAAGGTGCGAAGCGACATCCAGTAGTCATGCGCTGCCTTCGCGTTGCTGGGCCGCTGTGCGGCTACGGGATTCCCGAGCACTGCCATAGCTCCAACGATCACGGCTGCCAGGCGGCCGAGTCGGAGCAGTCTGCGAGAGGTATCCGCAAGCATCGTCAAATCTCCTAAGTGGCCGAACGATTCGCGCTGGTTACCACGAGTCATTTAATTGGTAGGATTCCATGCGCCGGATTCGGTCCGGCGGCACGCACGCACCCAGCATCCGTATTCAAAACGCCGGCGCTTTGCCGGTACAGCAAAATCCGGCTCACGCTCTTCGCCACAGTCAATTCGGCGCCAGTATACCAATAACCTTCCTGGTTCGACGTAAACCGGCAAAAAACGTCCAGTCTGTTCAAAACAGATCCAGTTCGCCCTGTCGCTCATCGGCCTCGCCCTTTCGGCGCAGCGGCGGGATGATCCTTCGGAAGTCCTCCCCAATGACTGGTTCCAGCCTTGCCGCAAACCGATACAGCTTCTCAAGGTAGTAGGCTGTATCCTCATCGCGGTTGAACTGCTCGGCTCGTGCCAGGTCGCCATCAGCACGCTGGTAAACCATCATGAAGTCGCCGGTCTTAAGGCCCTTTGCCGCTTCGGCCTCACGCCGTTTCAGGCTGCTGCTAAAGGTCTTGCCCGTCACGCGTTCACGCCGCGCTAGCTGCGCAATCGTCATCTGGTGGTCCAGGATGCGGCGCGCCGCCGCCTGGTACAGGCTCCCGACTCCCTCAACGTCCCGACGGAGCAGGCAGTCGATTGCGCCCGCAAGAAAATCCCTGCCGAAAGGCTCATCTGCGCGCGACCGCAGCGCCGCGCCTTTCAGAATCCGTCTGCCATCGTATGTTTCCAGGACGTAGTTCTTTATCTTAAGCGACAACATGGCGCGATATCGTCCGTCAAATGCCAGCCGGATCCCCGTTGGCAGAACGCTGCCGACGGTCTCCACGATCCTCCTTTCGGCTTCCTCACCTTCCGTACCCGGTGGCGGAGAAACGTACACGCCGTCGGTATCCACCTCAATAACCGTCGCTCCCAGCTCTTCAAACCGGCGACAGATGCTCAAGGCGACTTCACGCCCCAGCGCCGTTACGCGTTCAGCAGCGCCCATATCGTTGAAGTTCATCGGCGCGCCCAGGTACCCGTAGAACGAGTTAATGAGCACCTTGAACGAGCCCTGCACACCGTCCCAATATCGGGCATCGGCGGAGTCTCCCCGATGCTCAGCCTCCGACGCCTGGCGCTTGGCGGAAAGCCGCCTCTCGGTAAGGCTTTTCAGCGCAGGAAGGAAAACACCAAGACGGTCGGACCGGGGCGCTATGGAGTGGGTGAGCATCAGGCTGGGATAGAGGCTCTCGACGTCGGCCTTCACCACGTGCTCGAACAGACCGACGTGGCGCACTTCCGTGTAGGCGCCGGCATAGGCGCGTGACGGCTGGGCGAGTGGAACCGCAGCTCCAGCCCGAAGGTAGGCCCGGACCATCAGCGCGTTGATCTTTTCGCCGGCTCCCGCGAGCGCCACCTGCTGATAGTTATCCGGCGACATCTGTGTCTGGTAGAAATCTACCGGTGATATCAGCTCGGCCAGGCGAGCGGTCTCTACCGCGTCTTGCAGGGCGTACTTCCTCACGCGCGCCGGATCTTCCGCGTACAGCCGCTCCATCTGGTCGCGCGGCAGCTCGATACGGTCCTCGTGAGCGATACCGAAGGTGCGCGCGCACTCCTTCAGCCCATATCCGCTCAGCTCGCCACGCGCCCAATCGTAACGCTGCACTACCAGCAGGGTATCGATAACGCTTCTGCCGAAGATCGAGATCGGCGTGAACGGGCGGGTGTTACCCCCAATAGCCGTGTTGCGCGGCCGACCGATGACCGGTGGAGATCCATCGCGTCCCCAACCAATCGGTATATCCAGAGCGTTCGCTCGGGTCAAAAGAAACGGCAAGTCAAAGCCAAAAACATTATGGCCTTCAATAACGTCCGGATCGCGGGAGGTCACCAGCGACGTCAGCGCCTCCAGCATCTCTCCTTCGGTTCCGGAGAGCACCTCCTGCAGTCCCAGGCTATCGGTGACGGCTACAAGCAGCAGGCGGTCGGTTTCGGCGTTCAGGCCCGTGGTCTCGATATCCACCTGCATGCGAACCAACTCATCGAACGCCATTCCCTTAAATGGCGTTATGCCCAGGCGCGTCATGGCCAGTTTGGGCAACGCCCCGTACGTAAGCAGCTCAGCGTGTTGATCGCGCAGCTGAAACAGCGCACTGCGATAGGCCGTGGTGGTTTGAAAGGCAGCGAGCCAGCACAAGCCCTCACCTTCCAGGCGCGTCCAGGTGGCGCCACTCAGGCCACCGGCAGGCTGAGTTGTGGTGAGTATCCAGGGCTCAAATGGGCGTACGTCAACGGTTACGCCTTCCGGTCGGCGGCGATAGATACGGATCCCGGCGTCGCCGTTGGACTCAATGGCGACAACGCGCTCCAGGGGATCGGCGCCGAAGAGGATCGCCCCTGGATCCAGGCGCGGATCCGTGACGGATGACTGTGGTTCCGAGGTAAACAGTGGGCCGCCGCTGCCGGTCACCGCTCCACGGGCGCCCAGGAAAGGGCAAGGTTTGCAATCACACCCGTCTGAACCGTTGCCGGCCCATGCATCAGCCAGTAGACCATGTCACCGGAGGTTGTGCTGTGCCAGAGTAGATCCGGAGAGAAGTCGCCGTTGAGGTCTACCGCTCCCACCAACTGCCACGACGGCAGCAGCCCGGTGGCCAGGTAACCGCTGGCCAGCACGGAGAGGTTCTGCATATAGAGACAGGTCACGTCGCCGGTAGTGCTGTTCTGGAAGATAAGGTCCGGATAGCCGTCACCATTTATATCGGCTGCCGCCACCAGTTTGAGCGTTGGCGGTATGGAGGGAAAAAGCGTTCCGGTGTTGGTGACCACCGTCCCGTCAAGGTGCCAGTAGACCACGGCCCCTGTTGTGGAGTTTTGCCACAGTAGGTACGGGTTGCCGGTGCCATCCATATCGGCAATAGTGATCGGCTGCCAGGCCGCGCTGGAGCCCTTGCTCAGCACGCCCGAGCCGATGACGGAAGCGCCGTTCATCAGCCAGTAGACGAGCGCTCCCGTCGTTTTGTTATGCAGGATCAGGTCGGGATGCCCGTCCAGGTTCAGATCATAGCTGCAGACCAACTGCCAGTCCGGATTCAGCGAGGTTGTAATGGTGCCGCTGCCAGTTTTTGTTACGCCATTCATCGTCCAGTAGACAATATCTCCGGTGGTGGAGTTCTGGAAGAGGATGTCGGGATGCGCATCACCATTTATATCGTGATCGTGCAGGTTCAGATTGAGGCGGAGCAACGTTCCATCGGCGTTTATTGTAGAGGCGGGCCCGCCGGTTGCATCCACATAATAGAGGTCACCGCCGATTTCGGCTGGTGGCGAGGTAATACCGGTACCGTCAACCAGCGGGCGTGAGCTATGCAGCAGCGTGAAGGCGCCCGACAGGGTGAGCCGGTACATCGCGCCGGCGCCGGCCTTTCCACCGCCTTGAGTCGCGCCGTACAGGTTGCCATCCGATGCCAACATGGGCGGACCCGTTGGAGCGCCTGCGGTAATCCGGTCGAAGGCGTAGACTTCCCGCACGGTTGGCGCGGCGCCCGGCGTGATTTCAAAAACGGTGCCACCGCCGTTCGCACCACCCAGAACGGTCACGCCGTACAGGTCGCCGTTACTGGCGAGGGTCAGTCCGCCAACAGGTTCCTCACCATCGAGTCCATTGAATGAGAAGACCACGGTTTCGTTACCGCTCAAATCCATGCGGTAGATGGCGCCACAGCCATTCGCGCCTCCGGCCTCCGTTTCACCATAAAGCTTGCCGTCAGCGGCCTGCACAGGGCTGCCCTGCGTGTTCGCGCCATCTGCTGCTGTGAGTCCGAACGTGTATAAAACTTTATACACTCCAGCCGGCGTGACCTGGTACAGAACATTGGGGCCGCCCTGGCCGGGCGGGGCGCCATAAACCTGGTTGCCGCTGACGCCGTAGAGGTTCCCGTCGGCTGCAAGCGTCACTCCGGAACCAGCCGGCGCGACCGTATCATAGGAGAAGACTGTCGTCGATACTCCGGTGGCGCTCAGGTGGTAGAGGACCGCCGGAGTGAAGACCGCCGCCTGCGTGACCCCGTAAAAGGAGCCATCCGCCGCTTTGAAAAGCGGGAACTGCGGCGCATTATTGCCGGGATTGTTGAAGGTGGTGAAAGCCGTTGAGAAACCGGAGTGATCCACCTGATCGATCGCGCCGCAGTTAGCCGCGCCATACATGCCCATCGGCAGGTAGAGCTTGCCGTCGTTCCCCAGTGTTGGCGCGGCAGCAGGATTGGAGCCGCCGGTATTGGCGTTTTGAAAGTTGTGAATTACGGAGTAGACCGACGCACTGCTGATGGTCCAGACGGTACCAGACGCCTCCGCGCCGCCACCGCTGGTAACGCCATACAGGGCGCCGGACGGACCTACGGTAACCGGCGCAAGCGGGGCATAACCATCGGAGCCGGTGAACGCGTGCACTTTGTGCAAAGTCCCGGAGGTACTGCACGAGAAGACCTCGCCCGGCAGGAACCCATCACTGAAGGCGCAAGCGTAGAGGAGGTTTCCGCTCGCTGTGAGCGCCCCCTGAACCTGCTGCTCACTGGACGAAAGAGTCGCGACTGTTGAGAACAGCGCTTGTGGCAACGTAACCTTGTAGATGATGCCGGGGCTGATGAGCGCCCCGTACAGCGAGCCATCTCCGCCAATGGTCACGCCGGCCGCAGGATAGCCGGTGTCGGCTGTGAAGCTGTAAAGGACATGTTCGACGAAGCTGGAACTCACCGTGAAGATGGCCCCGGCTCCATTTGCAGTACCGTAGGATGTAACACCATATAGTGTGCCATCCGGCCCCTGCACCAGGCGGCCAACCGGCGTGTTTCCGTCGGCAGTGACGCCGCCAAAAGACCAGAGCAGCCGGAACGCTCCGTTCGGAGTCAGCTGGTAGAGAGCGCCGAGGCCGAACGCGCCGCCCCGCTGGGTTGTGCCGTAGAAGTTCCCATCCGCTGCCAGCATCAGCCCGTTGGGTGTCTGCCCATCGCCTGAGGTAAAGCTGTGCACAATCTGAAATGTCTGGCTGGGTGTCACGCGGTAGATGACGCCGGCGCCAATTGGGCCGCCGGTGGCAGCCCCCCAGATGGAACCGTCTGCGGCGAGCGCAACGTGGCCGTATGGCGATCCGCCGCTAATGTTATCAAACGAGTGCATCACGGTGACAACGCCGGCCGGCGTAACCTGGTAGACACAGCCGTATCCGTAGGCGCCGCCACGTGTGGCCGCCCCATAGAAGTTTCCATCTTGTCCGAGTGTCAACGGCGCCTGCGCATCCAGCGGCTCTGTTGAACCCGCGAGGAATGTATGCAGGATCAACTCCGCTTGAGCGCGGGCAGATGGATGGCTGCCGATCAGCAGTACTGCTGCTAGAACGATGCGAACCCACCCTGACCGGCGCCAGCGACTGCGGTTTACCATTTCATCTCTCCGAAAACCTCAAAATCAACATCTGCCCGATTGTGCAAAGCCATCACCGTTCAATGGGCGCCCACTGCGTGGATAGTGTCGCGATTTCTCCACTGCCGATCGTTTCCGTGCCGCTCAGAAGCCAGTAGACCATAGCGCCGGTAACCGTGTTGTGCCAGAGCAGATCGGGATGGTAATCGCCATTGAAATCGGCCAATCCGCATGCCGACCAATCGGCATCGAGACCCGTGGCCAGGTAACCGGATGCCAGCACGGAGAGGTTCTGCATAAAAAGGCAGGTCACGTCACCCGTGGAAGTGTTTTGAAACACCAGGTCTGGATATCCATCGCCGTTCAGATCGGCCGCTCCCACCAGTCGCAGCGAGGTTGGAAGCGATGGAAACAGCGTTCCCGTGTTGGTGACCTTTGTGCCATTCAGGTGCCAGTAGACCACGGAGCCGGTACTGGCGTTCTGCCACAAGAGGTATGGATTGCCATTACCGTCCATATCAGCAATGGTGATGGGATTCCACGCCAATCCCACGCCCGGCGTCAAGGTTCCACTTCCAGTTATCGTGGTTCCGTTCATCAACCAGTAGACCACAGCGCCGGTTTTGGTGTTGTGGAAGATGAGGTCCGGATGGCCGGAAAGCGTGAGATCGTAGCTGCATACCAGTTGCCACGATGGATCCAGTGAACTCGTTATGACTCCGCTGCCGGTCTTGACCAGGCCGTTCATTGCCCAATAGACCACGTCGCCGGTAACGGTGTTCTGAAACAGGATGTCGGGATGAGCATCGCCGGTAACGTCGTGGTCGTGGAGGTTGAGGTTGATGCGGAACATGGTGCCGGAGGCCCCGGCGACAGCCGGTGAGCCGCCGGACTGCGTGAGTCCGTACAAGTCGCCGCCAAGCTCACTGAGCGGACCGACGGGTGAGCCGCCATCGACGAAGAGTGAAAATGAGCGGAGCAGCCGGAAGTCTCCCGAAAGATCACATCGGTATACGGCGCCGACCGAATTCGCTCCTCCGTTTTGAGTCACGCCATAGAGCGCGCCGTCGGAGGCGGAAACGGCATAGCCGAGCGGAGAACCTTCAAACGCGGAGAAGTTATGCAGTACTGAGAACTGCGGCGAATTGCCGATTGTGGTTTGGAAGAGCACGCCGTTCAAGTTAGCGCCACCCGTGGTGCAGGCGCCGCTGATCGAACCGCTGTTTATCGCCACCACACCGCTGGGGTACGCACCATCCGTTCCGTCAAAGGAGTGTACGGTGGTGATGGCGCCGGCCAGCGTTATTCGATAAACAACACCCAGATTGTCCAGACCGCCGAGATAGGTGGACCCGTACAGATTGTGATCGGATGCCTGCAGCACCTGTCCGGATGGCTCGTATCCCGTGAGATCACCGGGATTGAAAGTGTGCACCACCGAGAGAACACCCGCTGTTGTGAGCCGGTAGAGCGCAGAAACGGTGGATCCGGCACCAACCACAATCGAACCGCATCCGTAGAGGTTGCCATCGGACGCCAGTATCACGCCCGACGTGAGCTGGTTGCCTGCGGGAAACGTATAGAGCACAGAGTACACGCCTGCGGGGCTGATGCGATATACCACAGGAAACAGCGTGGAAGTGCTTGCCTGCGTTACGCCATAGACCGAACCGTCCTGCGCTCGGAAGAGCGGATAGCTGGGGTTAGCACCGTCGCCGGGTAACAGACTTTGCACCACAGTGACAGCCCCAGAGTGATCGATGCTATCTACTGAACCATATCCTGCCACACCACCCTGCAGCATGCTGGCGTAGAAGCTAGCCCCACCGGCAGACAGCAGTCCGGCAGCGGGCGGATAGCCCTCGGCATTACCATTGCCGAACGGTGTGATGGCCACAACCGGTCCACCGTTCCTGGCCGTCCAGAACAGACCGTCGGCGTCTGTGCCTCCGAGAGCGGTTACGCCGTTGTAAGAACCATCGGCGCCGAGCGTCACTCCGGCAAACGGAAACACGCCGGCACTGGCGGCAAAGCTTGATATCAGACTGAAAACTCCCGAGGTAGTGACTGAAAAGAGCTGCCCGCCTCCGGTGCTCGAGCCTTCCGCTGTTCCAACAAGGCTCGTTCCGTTGACCAGAAGCGGCGAGTGGACGATGCTGCCCTCCGCCGCCGTAAGTGTATGGAGAACCGTGAACGAACCGCCGATCGGCATCGTGAAGAGTTCTTCGCCACCTCGAGACGCGCCACTGAGCGCATTACCGGGTCCATAGGTCAGACCCACCTGGGAGCCGGGATGCGCGCGCGTAAATGAATAGAAAACGGTCTCGTTCAGCGATGTGTCGATTTTGTAGATCGCGCCTACGCTGTTGGCGCCACCGGTTGAAGCCATGCCGTACAGCGAGCCATCGCTTGCCTGCACGGGAGCGCCTTGTGGCCGACCTCCGTCCGGGGCGCCTCGAAAGGCATGCAGGAGCTGCGCAGCTCCCGTAGCGCTGACTTTAACGATAGAGCCCTGCGCTTGATTCGCAAAGTTCAGGGTGCAATAGAAGTTCCCATCGCGCGCCAAACAGATTCCGGTAGGCGTAGAGCCCTCCGCCGGTGTGAATGCGTGAACGAGGCTGAAGCTGCCCGCCAACGTCACCCGGAACAGCAATCCGCCGCTCGTCGGCCCGCGTTGAGCCACGCCCCAGAGTGATGTGTCGGACGCCTGAACCAGTGGTACATTTGAGCCATATCCATCATTGCCGTTAAAGGAGTGCACGATGGAAACGGCTCCGACCGGCGTAATCTTGTAGACGCAGCCGAGGCCATAAGCGCCGCCGAGGCCCGATATACCGTAAAAGTTGCCATCCGACCCCAGCGTCAAAGTGGCGTCCGTACCGGAGGGGTCCGTATCGCCGGCGCGGAAGGTATGCAGCGTCAGAACGGACTGGGCGGTTGCGCGTAACGGGCCGAAGAGGAGCGTTGCCGATGCCACGCCAACGCACGCAACCAGTCGCTTTGAGCAAACGAACGCGTTCCGATACCACATACTCATCTCCGCTCGGTCCCAAATCGCCGACCTGCCTGGGCAGGGCATTGCCGCATCAACCGGCGACGACCCATTCGAATGGGCAAGCGCATCCGTTTAACATTCAATATCGCCTGCCGGCCAACTTACACATTGTATCAAACTGGTTAGCGGTTGTCAAACCGGCTGGCGGGTACGCGGGTACCATAGAGTGTTCGCAGTGCAGCGGATCAGGCAACGGAATGCACGAACTTTCACATCTTGATGATCGTGGCAGCGCTCGCGTCGTGGATGTTGGACCCAAGGCGGTTACCGAGCGTCGCGCCATCGCCCGCGGACGCGTGCGCCTGCGGGCCGAAACGATAGCGTGCCTGCGCAGCAACACGCTGCCGAAAGGCGACGCGTTCGCTGTGGCCCGCGTCGCGGGAATCCAGGGCGCGAAGCGATGCTCCGACCTGATACCGTTGTGCCATCCGCTGCCGATCAGTTCGATCCGCGTAGATATTGCGCTCGACGACATCGGCGCGCAGATTGAGGCGGAGGTGGCGGCAACCGCCAAGACCGGAGTGGAGATGGAAGCGCTTACCGCCGTGTCGCTGGCTGCGCTTGCACTGTACGACATGGTGAAGGCAATCGATCGGAGCGCCGAGATCACCGAGATTGCGCTGTACGAAAAGTCTGGCGGCGTCTCCGGCATCTTCATTCGCGGCGCGGACGCGGACGAGTAACGGTGGCTTTCGGCGAGCAGCCGCCGCGAGTTCAGGAGCAATAAGCATGTGTCTGGCCCAGGTTGGCAAGTCGGCGCCTGATTTCTCGATGCCGATAGCATGTTTCGGCGAGGCGCCCGGCAAACGCCGTATGACGCTGAACGAGTTCTCGGGCCGCTGGCTGATCCTCTTCTTCTACCCGCTCGACTTCACCGACGTTTGCCCCACCGAGCTGATCTCGATGAGCGACCGGATCGAGGAGTTCTCGGAGCTTGGCGCGGAGGTCCTCGGTGTCTCCGTGGATTCGGTGCATGCGCATGCTGCCTGGATGAGCACGCCGCGGCTTCAGGGCGGTGTTGGCCCGCTCAAATACCCGCTTGCCAGCGACATGACACGAAGCGTATCGAGCAACTACGGAATCTTGAGCGATGAGGCATGCGTGGCGTTACGGGGGCTCTTCATCGTTGATCCGGAGGGCGTGCTGCAGTATGCCGCCGTCACGAACTTGAACGTTGGTCGGAGCACCGATGAGACACTTCGCGTGCTTCAGGCGCTGCAAACCGGAGGGTTGTGCCCGGCCGATTGGAAGCCCGGCAGCGCGATGGTCGGCATGTAGGACGGCTATCGACGCCGTTCCCGTGCCTTCAGTCTGCTGCGACGACCGGTTGTCTCCTCGCCGACAGCGCGGCTGCTACCTCGCGCATGGTTGTATAGAGCGTAGGCGCCACCACGAGGTTGAGCAGCATTGAAAGAGATAGTCCGCCGATGACCGCGATAGCCAACGGCTGCTGCATCTCAGCGCCGGCGCCGATGCCCAGTGCCAGCGGCGCCAGGCCGAGGATGTCGGCAAGCGTGGTCATCAGAATGGGGCGCAGGCGCAACTGTCCCGCGCGTGCAATCGCTTCCCGTGGCGAGGCGCCGTCACGCTCTGCCCGCTGGGCCTGGTCCAACAGCAGGATTCCGTTCTTGACCACGATGCCGACCAGCATGATAGCTCCCATAAACGAGGAGACGTTGAAAGGCGTCCCGGTTAGCCACAGCGCCATCATCACGCCGAAGAGGCAGAGCGGCATAACCGACAGAATCACGATCGGCAGCGTGAACTCCCCGAATTTGAACAGCATCACCGCGAATACAAGCACGATAGCCAGTCCAAGCACCATCGCGAGACTTTTGAATGAGCGCTGCTGGCTCTTGTACTGACCGCCCAACTCCCAGCGAACGCCATTCGGAAGTGGCGTGGAGTTCATCATTCGGGTTACGTCACGCGAGACGCTCCCGAGGTCGCGGCCGCTCAGCTGCGCATCCACGGAGACCAGACGACGCTGATCTTCGCGGGTTTGCTCGGTTGTGCCTGGAACCAGTCGCACCGTTGCGAGGTCC
Organism: Armatimonadota bacterium; assembly: GCA_028871815.1. Classification (NCBI taxonomy): domain Bacteria; kingdom Bacillati; phylum Armatimonadota; species Armatimonadota bacterium. The sequence goes on from JAGWMJ010000001.1 coordinate 129,062, forward strand.
GCGAGCGGCAGCCATTCGCCGCCAGGGGTCCGGATCGGCAGCTCCTCGATGCGATCCAACCGATTCCGGTAGCGATCGGCATAGCGCACGCGAACGTCCATCGGCTTGTCATCGCTCAGGATTTGCGTGGCTACATCGCCGAACATGGCGGCGTTCACCTGTGCTGCCACGGCATCCGGCGTGAGGCCCACGCGGCCGGCCCGATCGGGATTAACATGGAAAACCAACTGCGGCCCGGCAGCCGGCGCGCTGGTTTTTACATCGGCTATACCGTCTATCTTCCTGATTTTGGTCTCGACCTGGTTTGCCAGCGCCACAAGCTGCTGCTGATCCGGGCCATACAGTTTGACCTGCATAGGGGCCGGCGCGCCTGCCAGGTCGCCGATCAAATCCTGCAATACCTGGCTGAAGTCCACATCCACGCCGGGCACCTGCGCCGCGATGCGCTTACGGACTGAAGCGATCACGTCGTCAATCGGCCTGCGGTGGCCCTGCTTGAGCGTTACGGCAAAGTCACCACTGTTGGGCTCGGTGACGGCAAAGCCTAGTTCGGTACCGGTCCGCCGCGAAAAGGATTGCACATCGGGAGTTTGCCGCAAGATCGCCTCGATTTGCATCAGAACGCGGTTGCTCTCGGCAAGTGAAGTTCCTGGAGGCGTTACGTAGTCCAGGATGAATGCTCCCTCGTCCATCTCGGGCATAAACCCGGTCTTCATCCGGCCCGAGAGCCACACGGTGGAGGCAAGCAGCACGCCGCAGAACGCGGCTACCACCCAGCGTCGCCGCAGGGCAAAATCGAGGACGCGCTCATACAGCGTCAACAGTCTCTCGAACAGCGGTCCATGCTCGTGGCCACCGGATCGGCTGTGAAGAAACGCAGCGCAAAGGCTGGGACTTACGAGCAGCGCCAGGAAGAGGGAGGTGATCAGCGCCAGCACCAGCGTGATGGCCAGCGCCGAGAAGAAGGCGCCTTCGATGCCGGTTAGCAGCACGAGTGGCAGAAAGACCACGACCACTGTAAGCGTGGAGGATATCATTGCCGGTGCAATTTCGGAGGCCGCGGTTTGGACAGCCTTGACACGCTGCTCATTGTGGGCAAGATGCCGGAAGACGTTCTCAACCACCACGATCGCGTCATCGATCACCAGCCCGGTACCCACAGCCATCGCTCCAAGCGTCATCAGGTTGAGTGTCAGGCCGACCAGACGCATTAGCAGGAACGTGATCAGTACGGTTGACGGAATGATGGCCGCCGTTACCAACGTCGCACGGATATTGCCAAGGAACATCAGCAGCACGATCACGGCGAGGCCGGCGCCGATCAGAACCGCGTCGCGGACGCTGCCGATTGCCTCGTTCACCAGCTTGGACTGGTCGTAGAACACGCCAACGGATGTGCCGGCGGGAAGTGTCGACTTCATCTGCGCCAACTGTGCACGCACCGCGTCGGCCACCTGCACGGTGTTAGCGGCCGGCTGCCGAACGATGTTCATCAGTACCGCGCGGTGGCCATTCGCCGTTACGATGGTTGTGGCATCCTGCACCGATGGATAGACGTGGGCGACCATGGAGAGAGAAATCGGGATGCCGCCTCGCTGTGCCACAACGATCCTGCCGAGTTGATCCGGTGTGGTGGAGAGGCTGGAGACCAGGGCATCCATCTGCTGGTATTGCCGGTTCACCCGGCCGACAGCCTGAACCTGGTTACTGGCCGCAATCGCCTGCTCAATTTCTGGAAGCGAGAGGCCGAAGGCTGCGGCCCGAGCGGGATTGACATCCACGGCCATTTCGGGCACTGCACCGCCCTGGACAACGGCCCTGGCCACGCCGGGAACACGCGCCAGAATCGGACGCAGCGTATAGTTGGCGTAGGTCCACATTTCGGCCGGCGATACCCGCCTGGATTCCAGCGAGAGGCCGAGGATCGGAAACACCGTTGGGTTCATGCGCTCCGCGGAGACGCTGCTTCCGGCTGGGAGGTGCGCGCGCACGATGTTGATCTGGTTATAGACCAGCTGCAGCGCCGAGGCCATGTCGGTGCCCCAGTTGAAATCGACGGATATTTCGGCGCCGCCTCGCTCCATTCGGGTACGGATGTGGCGGACGCCCGGAACCGTTGCGATCGCCTCTTCCAGCGGCCGGGCCGCCTGCACGTCCACCACGCTGATGGGCTGTTCGCCGACGTCCACCAACACCATGATCCGCGGAAAGGTCACATCCGGCAGAATCGAGATCGGAAATGTGGTTGTCGCGGCGGCGCCGACAAAGCAGAGCACCAGCGTGGCGAACACGATCGCCTTGATGTGCCGTGTGGCGAAGGTGCTGATGTTCATGCGCGCGCTCCTGTAAAAGCAAGCCGTGGCGCCGTCAAGAGGCTGCGCGCTCCGGATTGGAGATAACGTGCGGCTGCACCTTCACGCCCTCATCCAGTTCCCATGCGCCGGTGGTCACAACCTGTTCACCGGCGCTTACTCCGCTCCTCACCTCCACGCCATTGCCTTGATCGGGCCCAAGCTGTACATCCCGGTGGTGCGCCGTATTGTCTGCGCCGACAACAAATACGGCGGGCTGTCCGCCCGAATTGACGATCGCATTACGCGGCACCAGCACTCCGTGCGGGTTGATCTTCACCACGATCCGAGCCGTTGCAAACTGGCCGGATCGCAGCACGCCGGAGCGGTTGTCCACGCGGATCCTTACGCTCAGCAGCCCGGTCTGGGCATCCACCTGTCCCACAGTAGTTACAAGCCCTGCGACGGCGCTTTTGATTCCGTCTATCGAAACGCTTGCCTTTTGGCCGGGCGCCACAACCGACGCTTCGTCGGCCGGCAGGCTCGCCTGCAGATCGAGTGCCGTATCGGCGCCAATCTGGAGGATCGGTGTGCTGCTGTCGGCCATATCGCCGGGATTGAGGTATCGCTTTACCACAATGCCGCTGAGCGGCGCGCACACCTGGCAATATGAGTCCGCCACAGTCGCGGCCCTCATATCTGCTTGCTTCTGCGCTGCAGCGGAGGTCATCGCAATGACGTCCTGCTGCTTTACACGCACCTGCAGAGCGGCTTGATGCGCCTGAACCAGGGCTGCAGCCGCCTTTGCCACCTGCGCGCTACCATCTGCCTGTGCGGCCGCCAGCGCGGCTTCGGCCTGCTTGACCCGCAGCTTTGCCGCCTGGAGGTCTTCGGGCCGTGCACCGGCGCGGAGCAGTGCAAGCGCCTGTCGCGACGCGGCAAGGTTGGCGCCGGCGATGGTTTCGGCCGTCTTCGCATCATCCAGCTGCCGTTGAGAGTCGATTCCGCTGGTCAGCAGTGAGTGCACGCGCACTACTTCCGACGCAGTACGGTCGCGCGTCGCCTGGTTCTGGAGCACCACCTGCTCTGCCTGCGCTATCTCCTGTGGTCGCGCGCCGGCCTCCGTCTTGTGAAGGTCGGTCTGGGCGGTATCCAGTGTCAGCCTTGCCTGGGCCACCGAATTGGCTCGATCTTTACGCGCAGCATCCAGCGCGAGCCCGGCCAGCCTTACCGACGATGCCTGGTCGGCCGCACCGGCCTTTGCGGCGAGCGCTGCTTCCTGCGCCTGGATGCTGGCGGTTTGTGCGGCCGCGGCCGCACTGGCGGTTTGGGCGTCCAGCGTAGCGTGATCCATCACCGCAACAATCTCGCCGGCAGTTACATGCTCACCCTCTCGCACGTTCACGCTTTGGATGCGTCCGGAGAGCACGGGCGCCACACGCGCCGCACCGCCCTGTACGGGTCCAAGCAGACCCTGGGCCGCCACCGTATCCTGCACGGGCCGGGCCACGGCCATTACGGTGTCTACGGAAACTGGGGGTGTCGAGGCTGGCGGATCTACCGCGGGATGACCGACACAGCCTGCGCCGGCAATGCCGAGACCGGCCGCAATAAGCGCCAGGGCCGCGCCGCGGTGCGAACGAGTCGAATGGTTACTTCCTGACTTCAGCTTGGTGTCTCCCCCACGGTGATCGTTCCGGTGCCGACCGAGCCGGCCCTGTAGACCTGTACCGTTACCTTCTGCCCGATCTTCAGCTTGCTTTCCTCGCCGGAGTACTCTTCGGCATCATGGATCCGCACGCCATCGATTCGCGTAATCACGTCGCCGGGTTGAAAGCCCGATTGGTCCGCGGGCCCGTTTGCCGGCGCAGAATCGACCACCACACCCGCAATGTCGGGGATCTCGTAATAGGCGGCTGTTTCTGCGGTGTTCGTAAAGACCACCATCCCCATCCAGGGCCGCCGAATGCGGCCGTACTTCTTCAGCTCGGAAGCAACGGCGAGCGCCGTGTCGATAGGAATGGCAAAGCCGATGTTGTTAGCGGCCTTCAGGATCATGGTGTTGATCCCGATAATGCGGCCGGAGAGATCCACGAGCGGTCCGCCCGAATTCCCGGGATTGATGGCGCAGTCGGTCTGGATCAGGTTTTTATACATTCGTCCTTCGGCCTGAACCGGGCGACCCAACGCGCTAACCACACCATGCGTTACCGTAAAGCCAAGGCCAAATGGATTGCCGATGGCAACGCACATCTGGCCGGGAACCAATCCACGCACGGTGCCCATTTTCGCAACCGGGAGGTTTGCGGCGCTCACATGCACCAGCGCCACATCGGTGAGGTGATCGGAACCCACAATCGTGCCTGGTATGGTGGTGCCGTTGGGGAGCGTAACGCGGATGCTCTTTCCCGGATTGGATCGACCGACCACGTGTTCGTTGGTGAGAATATCGCCGGTGCCGTCGATGACCACGCCACTGCCATGCGATTGCGTGTATTCCGGCGTGGTTCCATAGAAGAACTGCTGTGCGCCGGTGGGCGTGTACTCCTGCTGGGCATCGATATTGACGACCGACGGGCTGGCGATCCTGGCAGCACGCGCGTAAACCTCATTGGCGCCAAGGGGTTGTGGAGCTCCGGGCTTGAACGGATCGGCCCGACTTGCCGGTTCGCGCCAGGTGACGCGCAGATTCGGGAACAAAAGGAGTGCAGCGACGCACACGGCCGCCATTACGGTAAAAGCCAGGCGCCAGCTGCGCCGATCTCCAACTTGTCGCGAGGTATCAGAGTTCATTTCACGCTCATCCTGTTCCAAAAGCATACTTCAGGCGATATGGCGACGCCTTTGGTGTCGCCTGTGATTGTTCTAACCCGTGCCAATTCTTTCGTCCGGTGGCTCTCCTACTCCTTACGAAATGGCTGCCCAGAGCCGTTGCCAACCGGCGGTGCAGCCGAGGGTCACTGCCGGCGATTGCCCGGTACGTCGGCTGCATGATGGCCCAGCGCGGCAAACGGCCACGGTACCGCCAGAAAGAACTGCAGCGGCCGAGCGATGTCGAAGTAGTTCCAAACGAGCGCCGGCGCGTGCGGCCAGGGGTGGATCTGCCACTCTCCGGCTGGCGGTAGCCCGAGCAGCACCGGGACCAGACACAAGCCGGCTAGCAGCAAGAGGAGGTAGATGACGAGCGGCTGCCGGGTGCGGGTAACGGCCGCCAACGAGGCGCCGAACAGCGCGCCGGAACCGGCTGCTACCGCGCCAACGCTCAAAGCAGGGCGGAGCGCACCTATTGGGGCGGCTGCAGCTGCCGTTGTTACGATGATGGCGCTGCACACCAACAGGAGATGCGGGTACTTTGGCATGCCCGGGTACCAACACAGCAGGCTCTACAGGGCGCCTGCTCCACGCCCTGCTGCCAATGCAGCGGCAAGGGCAGCGCCAAAGACCTGCATATGGGATTCCTCGCCGATCGTCACGCGCAGGTGTTGGGGCGCGCCGAAGTGCGCGCCGCTGCGAACAATCACGCCACGCTGAAGCAGCCGGCGGGCAACTTCATCAGCCGACTCTCCGCAATCGAACCAAACGAAGTTGGCAGAGGAGGGTGGGCACTCCAGCCCGAGCGCGGCAAGCAACTGGACCACAATCTGCTTTCCGCGCCGGTTCATCTCGAGCGTCCGCCGCAGATGTTCAACGTCTTCAAGAGCGGCGATTGCGCCTGACTGAGCCGGCAAACTGACGCTGAATGGTTCGCGAACTCGGCGCAGCCACGAGAGCACGGTAGGCGGACCCAATGCGTAGCCGACGCGCAAACCGGCCAGTCCATACGCCTTGGAGAAGGTTCGCAGCGCGACAACACCAGCTCCGCGGCGTATCCAGGCACGGCTGTCCGGAAAGCCGGGCGCCTCCGCGGCATACTCTCCATACGCTTCATCCAGAATCAGAAGAGCGCGCGGCGGCATCACCGCGAGCAGCTGCTCCATCTCATCGGAATCGATATGTCTGCCGGTGGGATTGTTGGGATTGGCAATAAAAACGAGGCGCGTGCGGGCTGTAACACGCCGGGCCATCGCCGGCACATCGTAGCGTCCGTCCGGCAGCAGGTCTACCGCGTGAAACGCAGCCCTGTTCAGAACGGCTGCGGCTTGATACCGGGCAAATGACGGTGTACCGGCTATCACCTCATCGCCAGGTTCCAGCAGCGTTACGCCAAGGAGATGTATCAGCTCGTCGGAACCATTGCCGGGAAGTATCGCCTCGCGTGGCAGCTCAAGGCGCCGGCTCAAAGCACTGGAGAGATTGAAGGCGTCCGGGTCCGGGTAAAGATGCATCTCGGCTGTGCTACGGCGGATCGCGTCAACCGCAAGCGGTGAAGGCCCCAGTACGTTTTCGTTGCTCGCAAGCTTTATGAACGAGCCGAGCCCCAGTTCACGCTGCGCCTGCTCCACAGATTTGCCCGGTTTGTACATCGCGAGGCTCTGGATTCGCTCGGCGACGGCCGACGCCTCCGCTGCGGCGGTCGCCTCGTTGGTTTTCCGGTTCGCATCGGTGACCATCACGCTGGTCCTCGCGGCGCGGAGAACAGCTCATCCATCAGCCGCCATCCCTCAGGCTGGAGGCGGCTAACATCATCCAGCGCCCGTTCATCAAAAGGCGCCCGGCCGGCGCCGCGCAGCATCTCGCGTGAATCGTAGAGCAGGTACGGGACCGGGCCGCGCGCGTGGCGGCGCGTGGCTATCGGTGTGGGATGATCCGGCACGCACAGAATGCGATAATCGGCGCTTTCGGATATGCCGGCAAGCAGCAGGCCTATGGTGAGCCGGTCGAAGTTCTCGATCGCGCGGATCTTTTCATCCACGTCGCCGGCGTGGCCGGCTTCGTCCGGGCTCTCAACGTGAATCCAGACAAAGTCATGGCGCTGGAGCGCTTGAGCGGCGGCGCGGCCCTTTGCTGCGTAATCGGTGTCGAAGTATCCGGTGGCGCCCGGAACATCAATCACCTCGAGACCTGTCAACCGAGCCAAACCGCGCGCCACGTCCACGCCGGAAACCGCCGCGCCGGTAACGCCGCGGAGGGAAGTGAACGGTGGCAGGTGCGGCATCCGTCCCGGGCTCCATGGCCACAGCATATTTGCTGGCGGCTTGCCCTCGGACCGCCGATTCCGGTTGAAGGCAACTCCATCCAGCAGATTGATGGAATCCTCGATCCATGACCGGACTTTATCCTCCTGGTCGCCCCGCGGCCAGATGTCATCGAGGGCCGTACCGACGGACTCGTGAGGGGCGAAGGTTTCCAGTTCGGTAGGTCCATCGGACCACCGCAGGATGTTCCGATACGATACTCCCGGGAAAAGACGGCGCCAACTGACGCCCAGTTTTTGATCCGCCAGCTCCACCAGCGGGCGTGCCTCTTCGGTGGTAATGTGGCCGGACGAGTAGTCGGTGAGGCGCTCGCAATCGGTAGAGACAAGCGAGCAGCGGAAGGCCACATCGCGCTGCTCCATTGGTATCTGCATTGCGGCGGCTTCAATCGGTCCGCGACCCGTGTAGTACTCGGCCGGGTTGTAGCCCAGCAGCGCCATATTGGCAGCATCGCTGCCCGGGTACATTTCGAGCGGGGTTACCTGGACTGAGCCGGTAAAACCACGCTCTGCCATGCGGCTCAGATTGGGCGTACGAGCCGCCTGGAGGGGCGTTTTGCCGTCCAGGACTTCCAACGGCTCGTCGGCCGCGCCATCCGGAACGAGCAGGATGTACTTCATGCCTCTTCGTCGGGCGCAGTTACCGCAGCCGCGGTGGGAGCACCGCGCAGCTTTCCATCGAGTTCGTCCATAACGGCCGGATTCTCGTCCAGATACTGACGCGCATTCTCGCGGCCCTGACCCAGCCGGATGTCGCCGTACGAGAAGTAGGCGCCGCTTTTTGTAATAATGCCGGTATCCACGCCCATGTCGAGAACGCTGCCGGAGCGTGAAATGCCCTTGCCGAACATAATGTCGAACTCCGCCTGTCGGAATGGCGGCGCCACTTTGTTCTTGACGATCTTGACCCGTACGCGTGCCCCTACTGCATCGGTTCCGTTCTTCACCGTCTCAATTCGGCGAACGTCCATTCGGACGGAAGCATAGTACTTCAGCGCGAGGCCGCCACTTGTAGTCTCCGGGTTGCCGAACATTACGCCGATCTTCTGGCGAATCTGGTTGATAAAGATACACGCCGTGTTGGTGCGGTTGATGCTGCCGGCCACCTTTCGGAGCGCCTGCGACATCAAGCGCGCGTGCAGCCCTACGTGGCTATCGCCCATGTCACCCTCGAGCTCGGCCTTGGGTACCAGCGCCGCCACGCTGTCCAACACGCACACATCCACCGCGCTGGAGCGGATAAGCGCATCCATTATGTCCAGCGCCTCCTCACCGGTGGCCGGTTGCGATATGTAGAGGTTATCCACATCCACACCCAGCTTGCGCGCATATTCCGGGTCGATGGCGTGCTCCACATCCACGTAGGCGCACACTCCGCCGAGGCGCTGCGCCTGAGCAATGACCGTTAATGCAATGGTGGTTTTTCCAGAGGATTCGGCTCCGTAGATTTCGGTGATCCGGCCTCGGGGTACGCCACCGACGCCGAGCGCCAGATCGAGGGCGATTGAGCCTGTGGAGATGGCGTCTACATTCAACCGTTCGGCTTGGCCGAGACGCACGATGCTTCCCTTGCCGAACTGCTTTTCGATGGATGTTACGGCTATTTCGAGCGCTTTCAGCTTCCGCGAATCCGCGGTCACCGGCTGGTCAAGGCTCATGAGTGGATGTCCTTTCGTGGACCCATTATGTGGTTTCGGTTCGGCCCTCAGGTTACCTCAAAGGCACGCTGCCTTCCCGCTACGGGGGCAGTTACCGACGTGCCGATCCTGGCGCTTGACTAACCGCCCGCCTTGCGTCGTAACAGCTCCAGGCGGAGCAGATTCAGCGCAGTCTGCGAGGAGCGCCAACGAATACTATCGCGCTGGCCAATAAACCGGCACTCCTCGATGAGACCGCCTCCGGACCAGGCCAGTGAGATCCAGACCAGGCCGACGGGCTTCGCCTCGGTGCCGCCATCCGGGCCGGCGACTCCCGTAATTCCAATGCCGAAGTCGGTGTGGAAGCGATCGCGGGCGGCCGTGGCCAGCAACTCTGCAGTTTGGCGGCTGACCGCGCCGAAGCGGTGTAGCGTTTCTTCGGGAACTTCCAACAACTCGTGTTTGGCACGGTTGCTGTACGCCACTACACCGCCCGGAAAAGCACCGGAACTGCCTGGAATATCGGTGAGGCGCTTGGCGAGCAGCCCACCCGTACAGCTTTCGGCGGTTGCCGCCGTGGTACCCGCGTTCAGAAGCAGTTTCACCACAACTTCTTCCAGCGTGGTGGCATCCTCACCGTAGAGCGCCTCGCCGAGGCGTTCGTGAAGTTTTTGCGCCATCGCGTCGAGCATGGCGTTTGCCACCGTAATATCCGGCGCCCGTGCCGTGATGCGCAGATGAACTTCGGCGGGCTTGGCATACGGCGCTACCGTTGGGTTGTCGCCCAGCATCAGGTCGCGAACACGCTCTTCAACCGCACTTTCGCCCACGCCGGCGATTCTCAGCGTTCGCGAACGGATTACCTGCCCGGGCCCAGCGCGCGCCTGCAGCAGTGGGCGAACGTGATTGTCCACCATCGGAATGAACTCCGACGGAGGTCCCGGAAGCGCGATGGCCAGCTTACCGGGGTTTTCAAAAACCACGCCCGGCGCTGTGCCATTCGGATTATCGATCAGCCAGCCGCGTTCCGGCGCCAGGGCCTGACGCAGATTGCCCGTCAGCAGCGCGAGTTTTCGCTGAGCAAAGAACGCTTTGATGCGGTCGGCTGCAGCATCGTCCTGGTGCAGCGTTTGGCCAAAGGCCTCAGCCAGACCGTCGCGCGTGATGTCGTCCATCGTGGGGCCCAAGCCACCTATGGTCAACACCACGTCGGCATCGGCATAGGCCTGCTTGAGAGCCGCGACCAGGCGAGGCATATTATCGCCCACCGTGACGCGCCGGTAGACCGATACTCCAATCTCGGAGAGCGCTCTCGCGAGATAGGCGGCGTTGGTATCTACGATGTCGCCGAGCAGCAGCTCGGTACCAACCGACACGATTTCAGCGCGCACACCGTCCCTCCCATTGCCGGCGCCGCGGCCTAAGGCGCCGCCTGCGCTCCGGCAGACTCGGCTTGGCCCTCGGCGTCGATAGCAGACATCGGCTTGATGCCCAGGCTCAGAATGAATCCCGTTCCCATCAGCGCAGCCGATGCGTAAAACGGGATCCAGGTATGAACGGCAACGAGCCAGTTATTGAGCGGTGGCGCGGTCATGCGGGCCAGGCTGCCGAGGCCGCGCTGCGTTCCGGATATCTGACCACGCCGCTTCGGTCCGGCCGCATGCGTGATCATCGCGCTCATGGAGGGCTCGAGTACGCCCATTCCGACCGCGATTGCACAAGAAGCTATATAGAGCACCGCAAGGTTTCCGGTGTAACCCAATACGATCAGCGTAATCGTAAGTACCAGAACGCCGAACGAGGCCAGAATGTGCTCTCCAACGCGCTGGGCGAGGCCGCGCATCACGAACCCCTGAGTAATGAGGAGGGCGACGCCCACGATAGCGAATATCCGGCTGGTGACGGCGGTCTCGGCTCGCTCGATCAAGTCGTTCCTCAGTTTCGGCGCGAGAGCCGCGAAATGTGAGCGCGTAAAGAGGGCCCAGTCGACATGTGCCGGGGCCAAAGCACGGATATCTGCCGGAATGCGCGCGGTCGGCATGGACGCAAAGCCCCGCCACAACTGCTGCGCGTTGACGACCATTTGTGGATGTAAGCGGAGGATTACCAGCCAGCTGAAGCTGGACTCCACGGCAGTAAAAGCAAATGTGATGAATACATTTACCGTCAGCAGCCGCGAGACGGTGGGATCGCGAAAGGCACGAGCGATTGCCGGAAACGCATCCAGCGCGCTGCGCTTCTCCTGGGTGACGGATCGGTCGGTATGGCTCTCCGGTAAGAGTCGCCACGCCAGAAACCAGTTGCCCACGGCAAGGCCGGCCGCAACGAGAGCCGGTGTTGCCAGCGCGGGAAGTCCGAATAGGGAGTACCGTCCGAGCACGCCGCCGAGGAGCGGACCGAAAGCGAATCCCAGTCCAAAGCTGGCTCCGAGCATGGCCATTCCGCTCGAGCGCTTCTCAGGTGGAGTAACGTCGGCGACGTAGGCCTGAGATGTGGGAAGGCTGGCTGCGGTAAGGATGCCGGAGGCGGCGCGCGCCAGAAACAGCACGGCCAGATTTGGCGCAGCGCCGAAGAAGAAGTACGAAACCGCGGAGCCGCCCAGGCCCACCAGGATCACAGGTCGGCGGCCCGTGAAATCGGACCGGCGGCCCCAGATCGGCGCGAAAACGAACTGCATCAGGGAGAAGGTGGCCATCAGCGCCCCACCCACCCATGGCGCGCCGCCGTAGTGCGTGATGTACACCGGCAGCAGCGGCATGATGAATCCGAACCCCAACATATCCAGGAACAGCGTGAGGCACAGGATAAGGAGGGGCGTTCGTTTCATGAGTGAGGGCCGGTCTGTCAGTATGGCACGGGCGGGTTCCTGCGTCAACGCGCTCCGTGAGGGCGAGGCGACCCAGCCGGGAAGGTATCATACGGCGCAAGCCATGCATATTCACGATATATTTGCAGCTCAAACCACGACCTTCAGCTTCGAGTTCAGCCCTCCCAAAACCGACGATGCGGCGGGAGCCCTGTTCGCAGCAATCCGGCGTCTGGAGCGGCTGCAGCCCAGCTTCGTTTCGGTGACGTACGGCGCCGGCGGCTCAACGCGTGGCAGGACTCAGGATCTGGTGGTGCGCATCAAGCGCGAAACATCGTGCGATGCCGTGCCACACCTTACCTGCGTCTGCCACAGTGAGGCGGATATTCGCGCGATGCTGCAGCGATATGCCGAAAACGGCATATCGAATCTCCATGCGCTGGGCGGCGATGTACCGTTGGACCGTGCCGGTTACGACCGGGGGCAGGATGCCTTTCGTTATGCCACCGATCTGGTGGCGTATATACGGCGCTTCAACGAGAGCGGCGTACATCCGGACCGTCGCGGCTTTGGTATCGGAGTCGCCGGCTTTCCAGAGGGGCACCCAGCAACACCGAACCGTCTGCTGGAGATGGACTACCTGAAGGCGAAGGTGGATGCCGGCGCCGATTACATCGTGACCCAGCTGTTCTTCGACAATCGCGATTTCTTTGACTTCCGGGAGCGGTGCCAACTTGCCGGGATCAACGTACCGATCATCGCCGGTCTGATGCCGGTCACCTCGATGCAGGGGCTGAAGCGGATGGCCGAGCTCGCGCTGGGGTGTCGGTTTCCGGCACGGTTGATCAGATTGCTCAACCGGTGCGCCGATGATGACGGCATTCGCCGCGCCGGGGTTCACTGGGCAACCGAGCAGTGCCGCGATCTGCTGGATGGCGGAGTACGCGGTATCCACTTCTACACCCTGAACCGCTCGCACGCAACCACGGAAATCTACGCCGGCCTCGGCGTGCAGAACTCGCGCCAGTTGCTGGAGCCGCGTGCAGGATGAGGCTTGTCCGGCTCGCGAAAGCGGTACCGGGCTGGCGGACTCCAGAAGGCCCCCGGCTTTTGGCCGGACATGGGCCGGTTGAGCGCCTTGTGCTGGTGGAGCTGCGCGGCCATGTGGCTGCAGTCTAATCGGTACTTCTCGGCCCTCAGGCGGACGTAGCGGCAAACGACTCTGGTGAGTTACGACAACGTGCATTGCATTGCTGAGATGGCGCGCCTCCGCGGTTTTGTGACGCGGACGGTACCGGGGAAAAGCACCCATCACAGTCGCCAGCCGGAACTACCGGTCGCCCGGGACTTTGGGTGGCGCGACGGCCCGGAAAGCTCCAAACGCAGTAAGTTCGGTGCAAAGCCGGATCTCGACAACGTTCCGGCCGGCACGACGCACAGGCTCATAGCGGTCGAGCGTTCGCTCCGCACCGGTCTGGCGCTCCAAGCCGGCCGTCAATGGTTGAGCATGTGGACGAGCAGCACGGTGGCGGCTGTGACACCAAGGACGAGCAGGAGGTAGTACTGAAAGTGCCGCCCCGGCACCGCAGCGCGGCAGCGCTCACAGTTGACCACAATAGGCGTCAATTTGTGGCCGCAACTCTTGCAGCGACGCGTTTGAAATAAATGCAAATCGTTCGCTCCTGATGCCGACAGCTCACAGGCAGCGGCATTCGCGGATCATCCCTCCGGTTGCTGGGTAAAGCTAAAACTCCAGGTACCGGATGCGACCCGGTAAACCGGTTCACCGGCGCGATTGCCCAGATACCGGGGCAAGCTCCGCGCACCCACGGGCAGCGCCCTCGCGCGGCAATTGCGAACGCCACGCGTGGGCACGACCACATCCCCCGTACAGTTGGCGGGAATCTGCACAGTGAGCCGAACGCGGCTGCCCGTGCGCTTCCAACCACTTCGAATCGCACCCGAGGCGCTATTGAAGCGGGCCACAACATACCGAAGTTGCGGGGCTATCCATGGCTGTATGACGATACGGCAGTATCCGCACGTTCCCGCAGGCTGTGAGATACCTGCCAGAAAGCGCTCATACCACTCCTCGATGTGGCCCATCATAAAGTGGTTTTGAGAAGCGCCGCTGGTCGGCCCATCCCAATTCTCGGTGAGTGTAGTGGCGCCGTGCGTCACCTGGTAGCCGTAACTCGGGCTTGCAGTCTGCAGCGCCATTTTCGTGACTACATCGGAGCGACCACCTTCGGCCAGTGCTCGCAACACAAAGCGATTGCCCACATCACCCGCCGTGGTGTGCCAGCCGCGCTGTTGGATGGCATCCACCAGCTTGTGAAGGATGCCGGCCCGCAGATTGTGCGGGATCAAGTGGCAGCAGAGGGCTATTGCGTTAGCGGCATCGCTGTCTTCGGCAATGGTCCCGCTTGCGGCATCGAGCCACGTGGCATCGAATGCGCGCCTCAGCGTGCGGTACCTGGCAGCATATTGCGCAGAGTCGGCCGGCCTTCCCACCAGTCTGGCGATGGCCGCCATAAGCTGCAGGTCCAGGCAGAAGGTTGCTGTGGCCGTGAGGCCAAGAGGCGTATTATGCGGCGCCCAATCTGCCCAGTCGCCGAGGCCATACCGCAGTACCCGTCCCCGCGAAAGCGACCATAGGTAGTTGGCATACCGACGCATGGTGGTGTAACTGCGGGCCAGTATCCTCCGATCTCCATACGTCCGCCACGCCTCCCAGGGTCCACAGATACACGCGCTGCCCCACTCGGGCGAATCCCGGAACCCATCTCCGAATTTCACGTACTCCGGTGCGATATCCGGAATCAGGCCGCCTGGCGTCTGGCTCGCGGCCATATCTCGCTCAATCTTCTCGTACAGTGGAGCACAGCCAAAGTTGAACATCACGCCCGGCCCCATCAGCCAATCCTGCTCCAGCCAGCCGAGCCGTTCACGGTGCGGACAGTCGGTGAGAATGCTCTTCATGTTGCTGCGGATTGCCCAAACGATCAGGTGGTGGACCTGATTGAGCAGCGTGCTGGAACAGCGAAACCAGCCGGTTTGTGGGGCCGCGGGCGTGAGTACCTCGGCCCTGACGCCGAGAACCACCGGCTCGCCATCCTTCTGCAGACCTGCGGGCGCCGCGCCGGTCACCTGCAGATAGCGGAAGCCACCGTAGCCAAACAGCGGTCGCCAGACCTCCGGCCGCTTCCCTCGCAGTGTGACCTGGTAGTAGACCGGGGCGCCTGTCTGGCTCTGGTCGGGCCGGCCATTCTTCAGCAGTTCGGACGGCGTGAGCCTTACGACGCTGCCGGGTGCACCCGACACTTCGATCCAGGGCACAGCCGAGCTGTTCTGGCCGAAGTCGTAAACCCAACCGTCGAGGTGCCGATCCGCCGCGGCGTCGTTTGATGCTTGGCCGAGCAGCGGCTGCGGAGGCTTCACAGGAGTCAGAACCCGATAGACGCGTTCAGGTGGCGTCATTTCGGCCTCCAGCCGTCCGCCTGGGCCATGTGTCCGGACGGCAGGATGCCAACGTTGATCCGGCTTGTATCCTGGATGCTTCCATCCGGACGGCGTTAGCCGCGCGTCGTAATCCTCGCCACCATAGATGCTGGAGAACGTAATGGGACCTGGGGCGGCCAACCATCCCTTGCTGGTTCCAATGTAGCGTGTTGCGCCATCCGGCATGTGGAGAGTGAGCTCGGCGATCAGCTTCGGCGGACCGAAGCTCCCGAGAAACTTTGAGTACCGGCCCGGTTGAACGTTGTACATGCCGTTACCCAGCATCACCGCGATCGAATTCGCGCCTCTCTGCACAAGCCGCGTCACGTCAAAGGTCCGGTACAGATCGGTCTTGCGGTAGTTCGTCCATCCCGGCTGCAGGAGGTTCCGCCCAGCGCTGTGCCCGCTCACCCACGCGGCGAACTGCCCGAGGCCGCAGATGCGCAGCGTAGCCCTTACCGGTTGTGCGGCCAGGTGGAATGCGTAGCGGAAAAGCGGCAGAGGTCCGGTTTCCGAGGCGCTCTGCTCAATCCAATGCGCGTGCCATTGGTCCCGCCGCAGCAGACCCACGCCAAACATGGCAACCGGCGACCACCGGGATACCGTGCCGCTGCGATCGCGCACCTGAACGCGCCAGCAAACTCGTTCGCGGGAATGCAGGGCACGGCCGCAATACACCAACTGATTCTGCTGGGCCGACGGTATCCAGCCACTGCTCCACAGTTTCGCCCTGCTCCGGGGGAAGCCGGCGGCTGCGTCCGCGCAATCGATCCGCCACGCGGTTTGGATCAGATTATGCGCGTTTGCCCGCGTAGGCGCCAGCTGCCAGCTAAAGCGTGGGTGGCGTGTATTGAGCGCAGCGGGGTTAGAGAGAAACTCGGTTCGCAGGTGAATGGGCCGGACGGTGCACGGCTGAGGCGCTGCTACCGCGGCCGTCACCACGGAAAAAGCCGCAGTCATGGCGATCAAGAGTGCCGGCCATTTGCGTGTCACTCGGCGGTCAGGCTCCGGTTGTAGGTTACCGCGTTCAATAGCAGCTCGCGCATTTCCGGTCGCTGAAGATCGGCTTGCGACTTCACTTTTACGTGGCGGCAGCTCTTGCCGGTACCCTCGAGGAGCGCTGCCGGGTCATGCACGAAGTTACCGCGTACGAACAGGAATGTAATGTGGCGGGTTGCTATCTGAAAGCCGCACAGCGGGCCGTGTGCGTTGTATTCGGGCACCGACCACGGGTTCAGTTTTTCGGTGCAATCCGGGACGACTTCCTGGATGAATCCGCGCACGGCCCGCGCCAGAGCCTGCATTTCGGCGGGGCCGGAGTTGATGTACTCGTCCACCGTTTCAGGTTTGCCTTCTGCCGCCATGGTCTCGATCTGCCTCCTCGTCCCGGCTCTTTGCACCGGTCGGCCTGGGTTACAATGGGTTGTGGATCACTACCTCGCCGAGTTCCGCAGCTTTGGCCGGCGTTGGGGCTTTGTGGCGCTGACTGCGCTGCTTCTCGCGCCTGCCGGCGGCCAGACTTTGCCGCGGGTGATCTGCCAGCGTCTTCAGTCCGGCGCCATCCAGCCGCAGTCAGCCGTGGATTCGAGCGGGCGCGTTCATGTGGTGTTTTACCGCGGCCCGGCACAGGCCGGCAACCTCTATTATGAACGCCTTGCGCAGGATGGCGCGGTGCAGGTCGGCCCAATCCGGGTCAATTCCGTACCGGGCACTGCCCTTGCCACCGGGACGGTACGCGCTGCACAGATTGCGGTTGGGCGAGGCGGAGCCGTCTACGTGGCGTTCAACGGCCTTGGGCCGAAGTCGGCGGCCGGCTATCCGGAAATGTACGAGGCGTTTACGCGTATACCTGCCGGGGGCAGCTCTTTCCTGCCGCAGCGGAACCTGGTATCTCGCGCCGGCGGGCTGGATGGTGGCGGCTCGGTAGCGGCCGACGGGCGTGGAAACGTTTGGGTTGCCTGGCATGCGCTGGCTGGCGCCCGCAGCGAAGCTCGCGCCGGAGTCTGGCTGG
Source organism: Armatimonadota bacterium (assembly GCA_028871815.1). Taxonomy (NCBI): domain Bacteria; kingdom Bacillati; phylum Armatimonadota; species Armatimonadota bacterium. The sequence goes on from JAGWMJ010000001.1 coordinate 146,442, forward strand.
CGCATTCGCACGACGACGGCATAACCTTTTCACCGGAACACAGGATCGATCCTGGCGAATTGGGCGCCTGCGGGTGCTGCGGAATGCGAATGCTGGCGGGAGGAAACGGCCTGTTGGCTGTGCTGTATCGCACGGCGCGCGCCGGTGTGGAACGCGATACGATGCTCCTGGTTTCGCACGATGACGGCGCGTCTTTCAGCGCCAACATCCTGGACCGTTGGCGAATTAGCGCGTGCCCGATGAGCACCTACAGCCTGTTACTGTCCGCCGGAAGGCTGTTTGCCGCGTGGGAGACGCACGGGCAGGTACGCATGGCGCGAATAGGCGCAAATGGTCGCGCTGCGTATGCACCGGTGGGCCCAGCGTCCGATTCTGCCAGGCACCCGGTACTCGCGGCGGCACCCGATGGCACGATACTGCTCGCGTGGGCCCAGGGTTCCGGCTGGGAACAGGGCGGGAGCGTGGGCTGGCAGCTTTACCGACCGGATGGTACGCCATTGGGCGCGGCAGGCAGTGCTGCAGGCCTTCCGGTGTGGGGCATCGCGACCGGCTGGTACGACGGCAGTTCCGGCTTCCGACTGCTCTGGTGACCGGCTAGTGTCCGCCGTGCATCCTGTGCATCAACTGACCGCGCATCCGACCGCCCGCCTGTCGGTTCTGCGCGGCCTGGAGCGTCAGCTGACGCCCTTGCGGAGTTAAGCCTTGAATGTTCTGGAGGCGAGCGCTTACGGTGGATGGCGTAGCCGTGCCGCCCTTGCCACCACAACCGGAGGCAAGGGCGATTGAGAGAAGCAGCCCGGCTGCTATGCAGCGCGTTCTTATCACGGCTTCAGTACGGCGGGGGCATCAGCCCGGCCACGTAGATGTTCTTGTACCAGTTCAACTGCCCTCGCGCCATCGACTTGGTGTGCCCGTCGCAGAAGGTGAAGTTGGAAGAGTTGGTGTGCCGGTAGCGCGGGTAGGTACCGCAACCGCCATACGTGCCGTTACCGATAGCGATTTGGGCCGGCGTAGCGTCACAGTCACCGTAAATCAGATCGTAATGCTGGCCGTTCACGGAGCCCGGCGGGTTGCCCACGGTATCGGTCCATAGGTCCTCTTCCGGATAGAACATGCCGTACGTCCACTGGGCGTCATTCACGCCCTGCTCGTCCAGCTCTACGGTATCCGAGGGCGTCTGCAGATCGGCCAGACGGCCGGGCGGCGTAAGGGCCGTGCCGAAAGTCCAGCTCATAAGGCCGTCGGGCATCAGGGCGTAGTTGCCACCATAGGGCACGCCATAGATCGGCTGTGGGTAGGAGGGGCAAACGTAGACGCCGTCGACACCCCAGGTGTAGTTGCCGTACCGGTCACCATTCTTGATGTACGGATAGAGAACATCGGTCCAAAAGATCAGCGATGTATCGTCGGGCGCGCCGCCCGTCATATACGCGTCGTACTGATCCATGGGGAACGTTTCGTCGTAGTCTTCCACATACAGGCCAAACGCAAGTCCAAGTTCCTTCTCGTTGGAGAGGCAAACAGTCTGTCGGGCCTTTTCTCGGGCTTGTGCAAACACGGGAAACAGGATTGCCGCTAATATAGCAATAATAGCTATAACTACTAGTAATTCGATGAGTGTGAAGCCGGCACGCCGGCGGGGAGAAATGACCTGCTGCGCTGCAGCCATAGTTTTGCCCTTTCAATGCCGATAGTACTGCCGACCACGGTGCGTGGTTGCCGCGCACTACGCGCCGCAACCGTGTGGACGATACCACATCCGAAGCGTTTCATCAGAGACGAAGTATTGTGGCGATCCATCGCGGCCGCTGGGAGCGGCTCGCTGAGGGGTATGGCTGCGCATTGGGAGGGTATGCCGGCTGCCGCGGCGCCGGCTCTACCGCCTACCGCAGCGTTTTGAAATCGCGGAATACCGGCTTGGGGAGCCAGGAGGACATGTGCGTTGGTATACGGTCCCGCGTTACGGCAATACCCGGACGACCGTTTGCAGGCCGACTACCAACACAGCGGGCGACAACGGTACGGACTCTCGCTTGCAACCCGGCAGGCTCAATCGATCCGTAGAGAACAAAAGCGGGGATGACGGGATTTGAACCCGCGACTTCCTGCGTGACAGGCAGGCACTCTAAACCGCTGAGCTACACCCCCACAGTGCGAGCGATAGTATACCGCGAAGCGGTTCTGCAGGGTCAACGCCTGCATCTGCTAATGCGTTCGAAATGCTGCTGACGCTGCTTCATCCACCAGCCACACCAGGTCGCCCGCTTGTGGCATCACGCCGCAGGCCGGATGGAGCTCGGGGTTACAGGGCCCGTTGACCACCTGGTTGACAATACGCGCTTTAGCGGCGCCGGTCACCAACAGTACTACGCAGGTTGCGGCGTTGATGAGCGGATAGGTGAACGTGATCCGATCAACCGGCGGCGGCAGTGTTCCCGGTGCAGAGGCCACAACCCAGCGGTCGGTGACATTCAGCGATGGGTTGCCTGGAAAGAGCGATGCGGTGTGGCCGTCATCTCCCAACCCGAGAAAAATGAGGTCAAACGATGGCGCGGGTCCCGGCGGCAAGCCGAACTCCTCACCGATTTCACGTTCGTAGCGAGCGGCAAGTTGCTCCGGCGACTGCTGCGGTACCCAGGCAGGATGCAGGTTTTCGGGTGGGACCTGAAGGCTATTGACAAACAGCGCGGCTGCTGCGCCCCAATTGCTCTCCGGCTGACTGATGGGCACGCACCGCTCATCACTGACGAAGATGTGCGTGCGTGACCAATCGATTTGCGATGCGACCTCCGGCCTGGCCAGCGTGCGATACATGGCGCGCGGGGCATTACCACCGGATAGTGCGAGGCGGAAGCTACCACGCGCGGCGATCGCTTCCGCAGCCAGTTCGGCAACCAGCTCGACGGCGGAGTCGGCGACCTCTTGCAATGTGGGCGAAACAACGACCCGTTTCATGAATGCGACTATACCCGGAGGCGCTCAGAGAGCGAACCCATCGGTGTGCGCGAACATCCAAACTACCTGCAGGGCGCGTGACGGCGCGCGTGTGCGGCATTTCCGAACGCAATTCGCGATACCGGGTACACTCGGCGCCAGTCTGTATCTCGGCTGGCGACGCCTGCGGGCACGGCAGCGATGTGACACGTCGAAAGGACCGTTTTTATGCGACTCAAGCTTTTCCCGCTGTTTGCCTGCGCCGCGCTGGCCGCTTCGGCCGCAGCGCTGGCAAGCAACACGCTCAATGTAGGCGACATCGCCCCACCGCTCAAGGTGATCAAGTGGGTGAAGGGCACTCCGTTCACCAGTTTCCAGCCGGGCAAAGTATACGTGGTGGAGTTTTGGGCCACGTGGTGCGGGCCGTGCAAGGAATCGATTCCGCACATCACGCAGCTGGCTGCACAGTACAAGGGAAAGGTGACCTTCACCGGTGTGGATTCGTTTGAGCACCTGAAGGATCAGGCAACCACGCTGAGCACCGTCACCAAGTTTGTGGACAGCATGGGCGCCAAGATGAACTACAACGTAGCCGTAGACGGCATGGATGGCTACATGGGGAAGAACTGGATGGTAGCTGCCGGCGAGAACGGCATACCCACAGCATTTGTTGTGGGACGCACCGGCAAGATTGCCTGGATCGGCCATCCGATGAATCTCGGCCCGGTACTGCCGAAGATCCTGGACGGCACGTTCGATTCAAAGGCATTCGCCGCGCAGCGCACGGCCGAGCACCAGAAGGAGCAGGAGTTTACCGACGCGATGAAGCCGGTTGGCCAGTTCGCGGGTTCAAATCAGCCACAGCAGGCGCTGGACGCGCTGAACAAGGTGCTGGCGGAGCACCCGGACTACGCCGACCGGGTGGCGCCATTCAAGTACTCGCTGCTGCTCCACACCAACGAGGCAGGCGCCTACGCATTTGCGCGCCAGCTGGAAGCGGGCACTTACAAGGATAGCGCCGGCGGATTGAATATGCTGGCGGCCAACATCGTTGCCGACCCCTCGCTCAAGACTCCAGACTACAACCTGGCGCTGGAGTTGATCCAAAAGGCGGATGGGTTAACCACGCACAGCAATCCGGGAGTATTGATGACGCTGGCTGCCACCTACTCCAAGCTGGGCCAGAACGACAAGGCCGTAACGGCGCAGCAGGACGCAATCAAAGCGCTCGATGCTTCCGGACAGGCGACTGCGGATGACAAGGCTCAGTTCGCCGCAACTCTGAAGCAGTATCAGGACGCCGCGTCCAAGACGCACACGAAGTAACGGCTCTGGTACGTGGCATGAGAATGATGCGAAGGGCGGGGCCAGCGGCACTTTTGCTATCGGCGCCCGCCCTTTGCATGGGTCTCGCCCACTCGCGCATTGCCGCGCCACCCACGCTGAACATCGGTTCGCAGGCGCCCGCGATCAGCGGCGTTACGTGGCTGCATGGCGGGCCGGTAACGCGTTATGTGCCGGGTCACATCTACGTGCTCGAGTTCTGGGCAACCTGGTGCGAGCCATGCAGGCAGACGTTTCCCTATCTCGCCGCTCTTGCTTCCCGGTACCACGGCAAGCTCACCGTGGTCGCCGTCGACTCCTTCGAGCGCGTCACGCCGGGCGGCGCTTCGGCGCCCGCGCTGGTCAAGCGATTTGCCTCCGGCATTTCGGGCGGCATGCCATACCCCATCGCGATCGATGGCCCAGAACGCACGATGGCGCGGCAGTGGCTGCTGCGCTCCGGTGAGACCGCCATTCCGGTGGCGTTCGTTGTGGATGGGCGTGGGAGGCTGGCATGGGTCGGCTTTCCGATGAATGTAGGGCCCGTTGTGCAGGCAATGGCCGCAGGTACCTGGAACCTGGCGGCGTTTGCCCGGCAGCGCAACGCGGCGAACGCAGAGGACGCCGCAAAGCAGAGCGTACTGACGGCTGTAGCCGTACTGGTACGTGCAAACAAACCCGGTCCGGCGCTGGCGACGCTGAACCGTGGAATCACAGCGCACCCCGCACTGGCGCCTGGTTTCGGCCTCCTGAAGTTTCATCTGATGCTGATGGCAGGCGATCCGAACGCCTGCAACTTTGGCCTGAAGCTGGCGGAAAGCCAATACGCGGCCGACGCCAACACGCTGGACCAGATTGGCACCGCGATTGTAAAAAGCCGGCGAGTAAAGAATGCCAACTACAAGATTGCGGTGGAGATTGAGGACCAGGCGAACCAGTTGAGTGGGCGCACCAGCTGCGTAATGCTGGATGACCTGGCGGCGGCACGGTTCAAGGCCGGCGACGCAGCAGGCGCAGCCGCGGCGGAGCGCGAGGCGCTGGATCGGGCCGGGGCCATCCAGGTGGTCGGCCAGCCGTCCGGCGGTAGCGGCAAGTCTGAGGCTGAGGACCTTGCCATACAGATTCGGCAGCACTTCACCAACCGGCTCAACTTCTATCTTGCCGCCGCACGATCGCGAAAGTGAAGAAACGATGACTTCTCCCGTCCATCGAGGCTCTGCCTGGCTGCGCCTCCTCGCCGCACTACTGCTCGCCCCGGCTTGTGGGTTGACGCTTCAGGGCTGTGGCGCACCGGCGTCGGCCGGAACGCGGCAGACCGTACCGCCCGGAGAGTCGCAATGGCTGCCCCCAATCGCGACCTTGCACCCGCCATTCGTCCCGACGTTCCACGACGAGCACATCGCACTTCGCATTGACGTCGACCCAGCGGGCGAGACGATCACCGGCGCGGCCAGCCATACCATTACTGCGCTGGCGACGCCGCTTTCGCGGATCCAGCTGGATGCCGGCGCCGAACTACAGATCCGATCCTGCGCGATTGATGGACGCCCCGTACCGTTTGTTCACCAGCAGGAGAGCCTCGTTGTCAAGCCGGTACGGCCGATTCCGGCCGGCCACTCTGTAACGCTCCATATCGCGTGGACGCTCACCGGCGGACCTGCGAACGCCGGGCCAAACGGTACGCTCGGCTGGAAGTGGGTTGAGCCGGGGCTGCGATCGGGGGTAGCCGCGGTTGGGTTCTGGACTCAGGGTGAAACGAACGGGAATCACCTGTGGGCGCCGATGGTCGACCATCCCAATGTGAAGACCACCGTGGATGAGATCGTTACCGTGCCGGCCGGCTGGGCGTGCATCGGGAACGGCAGTCTGGTCAGCGACGTGTCGCATCGCGGAGCGGGCACGCACACCATCCACTGGCAGTTGAAGGAGCCTATCGCAACATATTTGATCTCGCTGGCAGGCGGCGCGATGGACGAGAAGCACACCGAGTGGCATGGCATCCCGTTGACCTACGCCGTTCCGGCCGGCCAGGGCGCGGCGCTGGATGCCTCCTTCGGCAACACGCCCGACATTCTCTCGTTCTACACCGGCGTGCTGCATGTGGCGTTTCCGTGGCCAAAACTGGCTCAGACGGCTGTCCCCGGGTTCAACGGCGGCATGGAAAACGCAAGCGCCATCACGTACGGCACGTCCATACTCTCGAGGCCGGGCGCGGCCAACTACCCGTCCTCGTACTTCACGTCGCACGAAATCGCGCATCAGTGGTTTGGCGACCTGGTCACCTGCAAGGATTGGGGCGATATCTGGCTGAACGAGGGTTTTGCCACCTTTATGCAGCTGCAGTACTTCCGGCACGCGTTTGGTAAGGCCGCATTTGACGGTGCACGCGAAAACGACCTCAGGACGGTGCTCGCGGAAGCCACCCGGTACGAGAGACCGCTGAGCTGCCTGACCTACAGACAGCGAGATATGCTCTTTGACTCGTGCTCCTACCAGAAGGGCGCGCTGGTTCTGGACTTGCTGCGGCGCACAATGGGTGACACCAGATTCTGGCACGCCATACGACTGTACTTGACCCGTTACCGGTTCGGCAATGCCAATTCGCGCGATTTCGAGCGTGCAATGGCACAGGGCGGGGGCATGGATCTCAGCACATTCTTCCGCCAATGGGTGTTTCTGCCCGGTCATCCAATCATTTCCGGCGAATGGACATGGAACGCTGCCACCGGCCACGTGGTTGTAACGGCGGAGCAGCGCACCAGCATTGCATCCGGTCCGGCAGTCTGGAACGTGCCTCTGAAGATCGCCGTCGATACCGCTGGCGGCAAAACCGCCGAATTCACGGAGACCTTTGACCAGGACAACCAGAGTTGGTCGCTACCGGTAGGCGCGCACCCAACCGCGGTACGGCTGGACCCGGACCACATCCTGCCGGGCGAAGTGGAGCAGCCGAAAGAAGGCGCCGCCGGCTGATGCCGGTTCGGGCGGCTCGGTTGGAGGATATAGGCGCGCGTTTGCCGAACTCGGTGGCATCAGCGCGCGTCTTTGTACCGCCGCATTCGTTAACCGCAACCGGCTTGAGGGTTGCTTGCTTCAAGGAAGTACCGCTATGTTCAACCGCATTTCCAGAGCTGCCTTGTGTGTTGGGGCCGTGTGGCTTGCTGCCGGCATGGCGGCGCCGGCTTCCGCCCAGTTTATGGGTCCAAGTGGCCAGAAGCCATGGGAGCCGCCGTTGGCGCATCTGCACTACGCTCGCAACCGTGATTACCATGACAAGCATCTGAAACTCGTTCTCACGGTGAACCCGGCCTCGCACTCCATCTCAGGTGTTGTAACGCACACGCTGGCGCCGCTGCGCGGCGGGCTAAGCAAGGTGGAGATTGACGCGGGCGACGATCTGAATATCCTCAAGTGCTCCATCAACGGCGCTTCAAAGCCATTTGTTCATCAAGACAATCAGCTGATCATCGACAACGGCTCGGCTCTTCAGCGTGCGCAGTATGTGACGGTAGGCGTGCGCTACACCATGACGAAAATGGGCGTTCGTGGCGGGCCGAGCGGCTTTTTTGGATGGTATTGGATCGATCGGGATCCCTCGCAGCCCACACGCGTTCCGGGCTTCTGGACGCAGGGTGAAACCGACGGCAACCATCTGTGGGTTCCGCTTTACGACTATCCCAACGACAAATTGACTTCCGACGAGATTGTGACGACACCGGCGAACTACGAGTGCATCGGAAACGGAGCTCTCGTCAGTGATACGGTAAACGCCGCCGCGCACACGCGCACGGTACATTGGCAGATGAAGCTGCCGCATGCCACCTATCTGCTTTCGCTGGTTGGCGGCGAGTTCGATATTCAGCATGCGGTCTGGCGTGGCGTGCCGCTCTACTACGTTGTGCCGAAGGGAATGGGCTGGATGATTCCGGGCAGCTTTGGCAATGTGCCCGATATTCTCAGCTTCTACAGCGACACGTTGGGATATAAGTATCCCTGGCCGAAGCTCGCCTGCGATGCAATGCTCGATTTTGGCGGCGGCATGGAGAATGTCAGCGCGATCACTTTTGAAGCGAACGCGCTCAGCGGCATGCGCTCCGGCCACTACGCAATGTCGAGCCTGACATCGCACGAGATCGCGCATCAGTGGTTCGGCGATACCGTTACGTGCAAGGACTGGGGCGACATCTGGCTGAACGAGAGCTTTGCCACATTTATGCAAATCTCGTACACCCGGCACCTGGATGGCAAGGACGCCTTCGATATCGACCTCAACAACAACGTGAACGAGTATCTGGCGGTTGCGCATCGCTACCAGCGACCGCTGCGCGATCTGATGTACTCCGACAAGAACATGATGTTCGATGGGTTCACCTATCCCAAGGGCGGTGTCATTCTCAACATGCTGCGGCTGTGGATGGGTAACGGACCATTCTGGCGCGGGCTTGGCTACTACCTGCGTACCAATCAGTTCACTCCCGTGGATACGCATGATCTGGAGAAGGCGCTTACCGTAAGCAGCGGCATCAACGTATCGCCGTTTTTCGACCAGTGGGTTTTTAAGCCGGGGCATCCGGTGCTGCAGTTCGATTGGTCGTACGACGATTCGGCGCACACCGTGTCGGTTGATGTACAGCAACTGCAAAACACCGATGACGGTACACCAATCTACAACGTACCCCTCACCATTGGCCTGCTGGATGGCGCCACATGCCTGCGCAAGACCGTGACACTGGATCGGAAGCGGCAGACGTTTGAATTCTCAACGGCGACGCGCCCGGCGGCTGTGCTCCTGGACCCGGACCACCACCTGCTCAAGGAGATGAAGTCGGATGGCTGGAGCGCCGACGAACTGGCGCCGATTCTGCTGCATGCGCCGTGCGTGGTGGATCGCATCGAAGCCGAGACGCAGCTCACCAACCCGAGCCAGGATGGCACGGCATCAGCGAAACTGCCAGATTCGGTAGCGCACCTGTTGGCCGAGGCTCTTAAGACCGAGACGAGCGATCACGCCGCGGCGATCTACCTGGTAACCTTGGGAGACAATGTCCAGCCATGGATGCGGCCCGTATTTCGCGCCGAAGCCCTCAAGACCGGTGCTCCTCAAACGGAGGCGACCGCGCTGGCGGCGCTAGGCAAGATGAGCCCAACGCCGGAGGATATCAAGTTAGAGCGCGCCGCAGCGATGAGCGATACGGCAACGTACGGTGTGGTTGAGGCCGGCATCAATGCTCTGGGAAACTGGGATGCGCTGAACAACCTGGACGTGTTCCAGCATCAAGTGAATGTCCGCTCACCGTACGATGCCCTGGCAAACACGGTGGTCAACATTCTTTCGAACAGCAACAGCGACCGCGAGGCTCCGATATTGATACCCGCTGCCGTGGGCGCCTTCCACTCGGTGAGCGTGCGATCCAACGCCATCAGCGCGCTGGCGCACCTGCCCAAAACCGACACGCGCATCAACTCCGCGCTGGTCTCGATGCTGAAGAGGTCGGAGCCGCCCGATATCGAGGTGAATGTGATTGACGCGCTGCGCATCCGGCGCGCGCGTTCTGCAATGCCGGCGATTCGTGCTTTAGCGGCGAAGACCACAGTACAAGCGGTCAAGGACTCGGCCCGGACCGCTCTGGACACGCTTTCCCGGTAGCGGCTGCTGGGCTGTTTGCCCACCCGCCGATGCGCGCAGTTGTGCCCAGCCGGCGTCATGCCAACTCGCCAACCGGTTCCCGGCGCCTGCTGCGTGGGCAGCGCAGCAGCCACGCCAGAGTCGGTCATGCGGTGTGATAAGATAGAAGTCGTTCTGCCGCGAGACGCAGGACCGTTGCTTTGCCGGGGAGGTCGCAAAATGAACAGGGGATGGAGCTTTTTGGCGCTGCTTGCTTGCTGCGCGCCGGTGGGTTTGGCTCGTGGCGCGGCCGCGCCGCGGCCGCAGGCGAAGCTCAAGACCAACTTTACGTTCGTTGTCTACGGAGATACTCGGGGCGGATACGCCGTGCATCGGGCAATTGTTGCCGATATCGTGAAGCTGCACCCGGTGCTGGTACTGCAGACCGGCGACCTGGTTGCCGATGGCCGCAGCGCCCGGCTCTGGAGGATCTACGATCAGATTGTGGCGCCACTGCATCAAAACCACATCCTCGTCTACCCAGCCAGGGGCAATCACGACCTGGGCGGCAATGGGTACGAAGAGCACGTCACCGATCCGTTTACATCCGGCACGAAGCTGCACTACTCGCTGGACTACGGCAACTGCCACTTTGTATCGCTCGACAGTTTTGAAAAGTACGGCGCCGGCAGTCCGCAATACAAATGGCTGGAGAGCGATCTCGCTGCGGCCGACAAGGCTTCGCAGCACATCTTCGTCTTCTTCCACGTCTCATCCTGGTCGGTTGGCCTCCACGGCGACAGCCTGCCCGCACAGAAGTGGTTGGATCCTCTTTTTGAGAAGTACCACGTGCGGGCGGTGTTTTCGGGGCATGACCACATCTACTACCGCACGGTGCGTAACGGCATCACCTATGTGGTCACCGGTGGTGGCGGCGCGCCGCTTTACCCGGTGGATGCGGGCAAGGGAGAGATAACGGGCGACGTGGCTGAGAGCGTTCACAACTACGTGGTCTGCAAGGTGCGCGGAAACGTGATTGTGGTTACAGCGTACCGGCTCGACGGATCGGTCCTCGACGACTTCACGCTGCACGCTCCCGGAACCATCGGCTACTGACACTCCGCGGCGGCCGAATCGTAAACCGGAGAGTTGGACGTGCGCTGCCGGCAATCACTCGGGCGCCGGTGGCGCCTTGCGTGAGTCTCGCGCTCCCGATGGCCTCAGTGGACGGATAAGCCGCTTGCGGTTCGACCAGGTGGTCACCGTAGTCAAGCCACAATCTATGGCGAGCTCTGCCACGGTCTGGTATTTCCAGCCGAGCTGGTCGGGATGGTGGGCGTCGGAGCCGATTGAGAGCAGAGTGCCGCCCAGGTCCGCATAGCGGCGCACCGTATCGGCGCACGGATAGGTGACGCCGATACCCTGGTGCAGGCCGGCAGAGTTGATCTCGAGGGCGCAGCGCTTCTTCACGGCGAGGCGCAGCACGTCGTTGGTTTCGTCCTCCAGGCTGCCCGCTTCCGGCAGGCCCCAAACGGCCACTCCGCGACGGTTTGCATACTCCATGTGGCCAATGATATCGAACAGGCCGGCCGCCACCGAATCGCGCACCGCGGCGAGATAGTCGCGCCATGCCGTGTAGGCTGTTCGGCCGGCGTTGTACTCCGGCGTCATCAGCATCTTTCGATCGACGTAGTGCACGCTGCCAATCACAAAGTCAAACGCGTGCTGCTGCAGCCAGATCCCGATCTCATCTTCAAACCAGCGTTGGTAGTCGATCTCGATACCGGCCCGGATCGTCAACCGGCCCTCATATCTCTCCCTGGCCTTCTGGATCGCTTTCATCCACAGCTGGTACTGGAAGTAATCCACAACAGGATCTTGCGGATCGAAGTCCTTATGCTCGGAAAAGCCGATCTCATCCAGGCCTATTTCGATAGCTCGTCGGCAGTGCTGATCGATGGTGGCGCGGCCGTCGTGCGAGAACCGGCTGTGCACCTGATAATCGACAGCGGTGTAGTTACCTATCATCCTTCCGTTAGTAGTCGCCGAAATTCGCCGGATCGGGTCCGGTGGTATCGGCGCTCACGATACGCCACCTTCGCACCCGCACCAGGCCAAACCATGTGGCAACCGAGACGCGGCGCAGCCGAAGCACGATATGGCCGGTATAGTCCTGCGCCTGATACTCCTTCCGGCTTTCGTTGATGCCGAGGTCAAACTCTGCGATCATCTCCGGGCCGCTGGGCACAATCGAGATGTGGTTCATTTCAATCTGCAGCGTTCCGGCATCATTCATCCCGCGATCTACCAGCCTCTCGAATTGATCGCGGTTCATGCTGGTTACCCGCATGTTCGACTGCGTTGCGAAGGCGTTCATCACGCCGCCGGTATCCTTGTGCTCGGCTGCGGTTTTGAGGCGGCTCAGCAAAGCGCTGACCTGCTGCTGCGGCGTACCGCCGGAGCCGGCGCCGGCAATGCTATAACCCACGCCAAGGATGACCGAGATGACGCCGGCGGCTGCCAACAGGAGCCAGGAGTTTCGTCGCATCGCTTACCCTTCAAGATCGAGCCGGACGGATCGCCAGCGATTCTACACGCCGCGACACAGGGCGTCAAGCGCACGCGTTGCCTCAGCCAAAACGTGACCGAACTGCAATCGTTGCACCATGTAAGAACCTGACCTTGCGCCAAAACGGTTTTGCGGTCTGACGGCAGGCAGCGCGGCACGCGCGACGCTTCGGAAGCACCTGCCCGGTCATCGCGCAATGAACATCGCGAGCGCACAGCGCATCAAAAGAGCGACGTAAACTCCGGATCGAGCAGAAGCGGACCATGAATTTGCCTAGCCTGACGGCGCGACAACCGGCGCCGCAGGAAGTTCAGCGTGCGAATCGGCTTCCATCAGCGGACAGCGCCGGCGTGACGCCTGGAAACGCCGGATGGTATGCTTCGCGTATGACCGACATGCCCGCGCCGCCGAGCCAGGCGGCTACCGACGAGCAGCTTTTCCATCGCATCCGGAAGGGCGAGCAGCGGGCGTTCGGCGAGTTGGTGGATCGGTATGCCGACAAGATCTATCGCCTGACCCGGCGGTTCACACAGAACGCGACCGAGGCGGAAGACCTGTCGCAAGACATTTTCATAGCTGTTTACACCGGTATCCCGCGGTTCCTTGGCCGAAGTACACCCGGAACGTGGATCTATCGGATTGCGATGAACCAGTGTTTGGAGTATCGCCGCAAGCGGCGAATCGAAACGCTCCCGCTGTTCGAGGAGGTAGCGCTCTCAGCCGCGGCTACCGAAGCGGGACCGGAACAACTGGCGGAGAAATCGGAACTGCGCAGGCGTATCGAGCGTGCGCTGACGCACCTTTCGCCGCTTCACCAGCAGGTGATCCTGCTGCATGAACTGCACGAGCTGACATACCAGGAGGTGGCCGCGATGCTCGGTATACCGGTAGGGACCGTAAAGTCACGCCTGGCGAATGCCTTTCAAAAGCTCCGCCCGCTTCTGGCGGACTGCGCGGACGACGGAGACGAGTCAAGATGACACGCACGCAGGTTGGCGACAGCTGTCCGAACGGAATGGCGGCTGAGATCAAGGCGCTTGCGGATGGAGAGCTGCACGGCAGGCGGCAGCGCCGCGCCGAGGCGCACCTTGAGCGATGTGAGGCGTGCCGCAGCTGGGACCAGTGGTTGCGCATGGCTGCCGTGGAGCTTCGCCGTACGGATACCGAAACCGCTTCCGCCGCGCTCCGAGCCCGCATTATTGCGGCCGCCCGCTCGCACCCGGCTGAGCGGCTTGCCGTGCAGCCGCGCCGTCGCGCGCTGCTTGCGGGCGCCGGCCTTGTGCTGGCAGCGGCCGCTGCTGTCGCTGCGCCTGGTTTAATCCATCGGCTGGCGCAGCGAACCCTGCCTGCGCACCGCACCGCAGCGCCGACCTCGCCGCTGCCGCCGGTGCGGGTTGCGCTCCCGTCGCGTGTTCCGCAGACGCCAACGGCCCTCAGTCCGGATGAGGTCGCCGTCAACCGCGAAGCCGAGCGCCTGTACCGAGCGCGTATGCAGGCAGCCGCGCAAGCGGCAAACTCCGCAAGTCGCCCCGCGCCTCACCGTTACGCTTTTTCTGTACCGGTCTCCAGCGGCTCCGACGCTCGCGCCGCGCTCTTGGGCTGGGCAGCGCAAAGTGGGGCGCGGCTTGAGAGCATCCACTTCCAGCCGGCACGTCCGGCGGCATTGAACAGCGGAGGCATTGGTGCTCCGGCCGATATTCGGGTTCTAATGCGCACAAGCACGCGGCGACTGCCGCAACTCCGGAAGTTGCTGGGGCAGCTTACGTTACCGGCGGCCGCGCCCGACAGCGCATCCCGTCCGCCGGTTTCGCCGGGACCGGCCCCCACGGCCGTCGTGGAGATTCCGCCGCCACACAGCGTAAAGGCGGCCGCTGTAGCCGCTGCACCGCGAGCGGGCGGGGGCCCGCCGATACGGGTCCTGGTAATCCTTCGCTTGCCGGTCGCGCCGGGCAAATAACGGCGCCAGGATGGAGCATCCCGGCACGCGATTGGAGGCGGCCGGTGCATGCGGGCCGCCACGGCAACATTTCAGACCGGGTACATAGGTAGCAGCCTGGCTCTGTTGCTTGCGCAGCGCCGATGTACCGAGCTCCTCACCGGCGCGGAAGTAGAAAGGCTACGCAGCGCGATCGCGTTGAGACCGCGGGCAGGGGACCTAAGGCAAAGCTGCCGGCGCTGAGGCGAACCGGATGCGCCGGCAAAACAAAGTGCGGTGAGTCGTCAGTCCGCCGATTTGGGCGGACTGTGGATGGTGGTCGCCGGCGCGGCATCGCCGGCGGCTTTCTGCCGCGGCTGCCGCTGGAGCACACCGATTTTGCGCAGGATGCCGGCGACCGGGTCGAAATAGCTATCCACCACGCGCTCCTTCATCGGGATAATCGCGTTGTCGGTAATGTGGATATGTTCGGGACATACCTCCGTGCAGCACTTTGTGATGTTGCAGTAGGCCACGCCCGCCTCGTTGTGCAGCTGCTGCCGGCGGTCCAGTGTATCCATCGGGTGCATTTCAAGCCCTGCGATACGACACATCTGCCGAGGGCCAAAGAAGGCGTCGGTGCGCTGATGTTCACGCAGCACATGGCAGACATCCTGGCATAGGAAGCACTCAATACACTTGCGAAACTCCTGAACGCGCTCCACATCTTCCTGCTGCAGATCGAACGGCGCACCGCCTCGCGCCGGGTCGGGCCGCAGCGGAGGGATGCGGGCGTTTACCCGATAGTTCCAGCTTACATCGGTAACAAGGTCCCTCACGTGAGGAAAAGTGCGCATCGGCCCGACCGCGATGTCGCCTTCCGGAAAAAGATCGACGCGTGTTTTACACAGCAGCCCAGGCACGCCGTTGATCTCAGCGCTGCAGCTTCCGCACTTTGCCGCTTTGCAGTTCCAGCGGCATGCCAGCGTGCCATCCGTATGCGCCTGGATGTAGTGTATCGCATCCAACACCACCATGCCGGGTGTTACCGGCACCTCGTAGTCTGTGAGGCTGCCGACGCCGTGCGCGCCGCGAAACACGTGGAGGGTTATCGATTCCATGAATATCCCTTTCAAACGGTCCGGTGTTTCAATGTTCCTGAAACAGCGCCTTCAGATGCTCCGGCATTGCAGGCAGCGGCGACTCGACAACGGCGGGCTGACCATCGCGCCGGTGGACGACCAGGTTTTTGGTCCCCCATCCTGCGTCGTCGCGTTCGGGGAAGTCGATTCGCCACTGTGCGCCCCGGCTCTCTTTGCGCTCCAGCGCACAGAGCACGATGATCTCAGAGACGGTGAGCATCGAGACCAGATCTCTGGTGGCATGCCACCCCGGGTTGTACTCACGGCCACCGGGGGCAGCCAGTCCCTCGGCTCTTTTCTGAAGCTCGCGGACTTTGTCCAGAGCGATCTTCAATCCGGCTTCCTCCCGTGCGATCATAGCGTTTTGCTGCATCGTCTCCTGGAGTTCCGCGTGCAGTGCGTACGGGCTTTCGCCTCCAGACTTACCGAGCGGCTTCAGCATCTGCTCCTGTCCATCGGCGATCTGGGCGGGATCCAGTTCCGCCAGACTCTTTCCGGCGGCCCATGCAGCCGCTCCATCGCCCGCGCGCCGGCCAAAGACCAGTATGTCGGAGAGCGAGTTCCCGCCCAGGCGGTTGGCGCCGTGAAGGCCGCCGGCTACCTCACCGGCAGCGAAGAGCCCGGGAACGGTGGCAGCGGCGGTTTCCGGATCGACCCGAATGCCTCCCATGGTGTAGTGGACCGTTGGATATACTTCCATAGGTTCCACGGTGATATCCACGTCACCCAACGCGTGAAACTGGTCGTACATGCTGGGCAGCTTCGCCTTGATATACTCGGCGCCGCGCTGCGAAACATCCAGGAAGACCCCACCATGTTCACAGCCGTTGCCCGCCTTCACCTCTCGATAGATGGCGCGTGAGACCACATCGCGGGGTAGAAGCTCGGGCGGACGACGGAACCGTTTCTTATCGTCGAGCCACCCGGCCGCCTCCTGCTCACTCTCGGCAAACTGGCCGCGATAGAGCTCGGGCATATACTCCGGCTTGAACATAAAGCGCTCACCGCGGCTGTTGCGCAAAATGCCGCCCTCGCCCCGCACGCCTTCGGTGACAAGGATGCCGCGCATGCCGGGCGGCCATATCATGCCGGTGGGGTGAAACTGCATCATCTCCATGTCGATGAGTTCGGCCCCTGCCTCGTACGCCAGGGTTACTCCGTCGCCGGTACCTTCCCACGAGTTACTGGTGAAGCGGAACATCCGGCCCCATCCACCGGTAGCCAACACAACTGCTTTAGCGCGAAAGGTTACAAAGCGCCCGGTTTCGCGGTGGTAACCGAGGGCGCCAACAACCACCCCGCCGGCGGTGAGCAGACGAACCAGCGTCACCTCCATGTGGACGTCCATGCCCGCGCCGACGGCTTTATCCTGCACGGTGCGAATCAACTCAAGGCCGGTGCGGTCACCTACGTGATTCAGGCGCCGGTACTTGTGTCCTCCGAACGGACGCTGCGCAATGCGGCCTTCCGGCGTACGATCGAATACCGCGCCGTACTGCTCCAGCTCAAAGACGCGGTCGATGGCTTCATGGGCAAATATCTCCACCATCCGCCAATTGTTCAGGAACGCGCCGCCCTTCATCGTGTCGACGAAGTGCGTCTCCCATCCATCGGGTTCCAACTCCCCGTCGCTGGAAACCATGTTGCCCAGCGCCGCGGCAACTCCGCCTTCGGCCATCACGGTGTGCGCTTTTCCCAAAAGCGATTTGCAAACCACACCAACCCGGCAACCGGCCTCGCGCGCGGCGATGACGGCTCGCAGCCCGGCGCCACCGGCGCCCACCACCAGAATGTCGTAATCAAACGCTTCGCATGGTTCCATATTGGCTAGAAGAACCTTATGTCGATAATGTGGCCCGTGCACACCAGCCAGATGTACAGGTCTGCCACGCCTACGGATACCAGGCTCCACATGGCAAATCGGCCGTGGCGCTCATTGAGAAAAGTCACCTTCTTCCACAGCCCGTGCCGTGTGTGGTTGGTGAGCTGGCACGAGAAGCAGTTGATGTTTCCGCCGATGAGGTGCCGCCAGGAGTGGCAGCCGAAAGTGTAGCCGCTCAGGAGGACGATGTTGGCGAGGAGCACCAGCGAGCCAACCCCGACGCCGAAGTGCAGGCCGCCGTTTGGGCCGGCGAAGATAAAGCCGTCCAGGGCGTCCTTCCACAGGATCACAATGAAAACAACGGCTGCGTAGAAGGCGAAGCGGTGAAAGTTCTGGGCGATCAGCGGGAAGAACCGCTCGCCGGTGTACCGCTTGAACCTGCGCTTTCTCAGCGGCTCGGGCTCGGAGATCGCGCAACCGGCGGGATCGAGCAGGTAGGCGCGGTAGATCGAGCGCCGGTAGTAGTAGCAGCTCAACCGGAACGACAGCGGGAAGATGAGGATGAGCAGCGCGGGCGAGATGCCGAATCCGGCAAGGTGCCACGGCAGGTGGATCGTGGGCGAATAGAACGGCGAAAGGTAGTGGCTAAAGCCGGCGAACACATGGCGGAGCGAGTAAGAGGCCACCTGCATCTGGCCATCCGAGGGCTGGGTTCCGGTGGCGTAAAAATTATTCTGAAAGGCGCGGAACGTGGTCCACACGCCGAATAAGCTGAATGCACAGAAGAACCAGAGTGTGCCGCCCCACCAATTGTCTTTCCGCTGGAGCGCATCGACAGGGCCCGCGGAGGCGGTATCCGGTACGGAAACGTCGCTCATAGCATCTCCTCGCCGAGCAAACACGGCCGCAGCGCGCTTGGGCGCGCCTCATAATACTCTATGCACGCGCGGTATGCTATTCTATTTCGTCATATCAGTTATTAGTGCGCCTAATGGAATTACGCGATCTCAAACTTTTTTGCAAGCTGGTGGAGACGCGGTCGTTTACTAAAACGGCCGCTGCCAGCTGCGTCACGCAGTCGGCGGTCAGCCAGCGAATCCAGGCGTTGGAAGAGGAGCTGAAGCAGGCTCTGCTCATACGGCGTCGTGGACGTGGGGCGGTCGGCATCACCGACGCCGGGCAGGCGCTGTACGATGATGCATCGCACGTGGTAGCCGGCGCCGAGCAGATTCTCGAACGGTTCAGGTCGAGCGACTCGCTGGGATCATCACAGATTCGCGTCGCCACGGTCTATTCCGTTGGGCTGCACGCTCTGCCTCCACGCATCAAGCCGTTTCTGCTGCGCAATCCCGATCTGAAGCTGCATCTGGAGTACAGCCGGACGGACCGGGTTTACGAAGCGGTGTTGGCCGGCAGCACCGACGTGGGAATCGTAGCGTGTCCGTCGGCACGACAAGGCGTGGAAATCCGCTCGTTCGGCCTCGAAGAGATGGCGCTGGTCTGCCCGCCGGAGCATGAGCTTTCGCATCGCCACCACGTTGGGCTCTCGGACCTCGGGGGTCGGGCCTATGTGGCCTTTGCCGCCGATATTCCCACGAGGCGCCTGGTGGATGAGCGGCTTGCCGCCGCGGGGGTTCTTGTGAAGGTTGTGGCGGAGCTGGAGAATGTGGAGACGATCAAGAACCTCATTGAGATCGGCGCGGGAGTGGCGCTCCTGCCGGAAGTTACGGTGCGGCGCGAGGTTCGCGCAGGTGATCTGTGCCTGGTACCGCTGGCGGAAACCGATCGCTTTGCCCGTCCGACCGGTGCGCTGCTGCTGGCCTCCCGTTTTCGCAGCCGTGCAGTACAGGCCTTTCTGAAGGAGGTCTGTTCGCAGCAGCCGGCTCTACCGGATTGACCCGGCCCTACAGAAGTCGCGGCCAATCGACCTGTTTGGCATCCATCACCGGGCCATCCCAGCAGGCGCGGAGCGCCACGCCGGAACTGGAAGCCACCGAACAGGCGTTGCAATAACCGATGCCGCACGGCATCGGCGCGCTTACGGAGACCTGGCAGGGAACCGCGCGCCGCGCCGCTACTTCCGCCACGGCGGCCAGCATCCGGTTAGGCCCACAAGCGGCAATCCTGGCAGAAGCCGGCGAGCCCTCATCGAGCACCTCTTCCAGCACGCGCCGCCACGGGGCCGGATCGTTCTGCGACAGGTCGTCGGTTGCCGAACGCAGCGTCACCGGCATGCTGCCGAATTCCTCCATTGCCACCAGCGCTTCCAGCGAGCGTGCCGCATTGATGACGACGATGCGGTCCGCAGCGCGGTCCGAACGCGCAGCCAGAAAGTGTAGAGGCGCGGCGCCGGCGCCGCCGGCCACAAGAATCAGTCGCGTCGTGGCGTCAGGCGGCATCTGGAACGCGCGGCCAAGTGGACCGGTCACAGTGAGCAAAGCGCCCTGTTCCACCGTGGACAGCGCCGTTGTAAAGGGTCCTCGCGGCGCGTAGCGAATGGCAACCGATCCACGCGATATGTCGCTGTCAAAAATACTGAATGGCCGCCGGTATGCGCTGCCGTCAGGTTCGAAGCGGTGCAGGACGAGAAACTGACCCGGCAGCGCGGTTGCGGCTATCGCCGGCGCATCCAGCCAGAGCGTGTGGTGTCCGCGCTCGCCGCTGTTGCTGAGAACGCGGGTTTCCAGGTGATGCCGCTGTGCCGGCCCGCTGCGCCTCTCCGGCTGCGTCATGATCCGCCCGAATAGCCGTTCATGGCGGCGTCGAGCCGGCACGGTTGAGCTGCAGCCACTCTCCCCCTGCGTGCTTACCGGCATCCAGGGTGATCATCTGCCAGCCTGGTACTGCGACGGCAAGCGACGTCTGGCTGTTGACGTAGAGGCCCTTCACGCCATCCGGCAGCTGCCAATGGCGGATACCCGGCCCTTCACGCACCGCAAACTGACCGGCCGGCACGTAGACACTGAACTTGAGCCGGGCGCCGGGCGCGATGGTGGCGGGCGGCGTGATGCGCAGCACATTGGCGCCGGCAACGGCGAGTTTGGCGCCACGCAGGAAGTCGATGGCATGCGGCTCTGCTTCTTCTCGCGTTGGCGCGGTCAGGGCGAGAGCGTTCAACAGCACCCGGCTGCCATACACCGCATCGATGTAACAGACCAGCCCGGTGTAGGCATCCATCCCTGCCGCGTCGCGCCGCTGCAGCGTGTGCTCGTCCGGTCCGGTGCGCATTTCATCGCGCAAAAGTGGCGTCACCTGCTTTTCGAGATAGCCGTTCAGTTGTGCCGGAGTAACAAACGGAATCTGGTCAGCCGGCAGCGCTCCGCTTGCAGCGTCCTGGGCTACCCACATCAGCAACAGACGCTGGCCGAGGTATCCGTTTGCCCACGCCTCGGGCGATGTGAAGCCGGTAATGCCCGGCAGCGCAAAGTGGCCGTACTCATGCGCGGTCTCTCGCGCCCACTCGGTAGGCGAGCGCTGGGCGAAGAGGTTGAACAGGTAGATCTGGTCCTTGAACTGCTCGCCACCGGTATCCTGAGCCAGGCCAACCTCGTCGGCGGCCGTGAGCCAGACGCTCACCGTCGGCTGGTCATCTGGATGATCCATGTGCAGGCGGCGGTAAATCTCGGCGTGGAGCAGCAGCAGCATCCGCGCGACGCTGTCGGCAATAGCGGCGCCGGAGGCATCGGGTGCGTGCACCACGAACCGCCGTGACCAGGATTGAGTCGCGCCACCGCCCGAATCCGGCTGCGGAGCGTAGACGCCTATTGCAACATGATACACCTGGCTGTACCGCGCATCCGAGGCCGGCGGCGAGCCCGTATCGGTGATCAGCAGCCCGCCGAAAGCGCCGGAAATCACGTGGGCTGCCGCGCCGAATCCAGCAAGGTCCGAGTGGGACACCGAGCCGGGGAGCTGCGCCACAACGGCAGATGGCATGGCAAGCGCAGCGGCCAGCAGTAGGGCTGTAGTCGCCAGACGTGGGTTCACGTCGCGGCCGAACCGAAATCTGGAACGGGCATCGATTCGCCTCCGCGCAGCGCCGATTGGTGCGCCACGATGCCGGGAGCCGTGCAGGCCACCGCCTCATACACGTCGATCAGTGGGCGGCGGCCCTCGATGAGCGCGCTGATGAACTCGTGCGTGAGGTGTGGATGCGATCCGCCATGCCCGCTGTCGTGTCGCAGCGGCGCCGGCAGCCGGTCATAGAAATCCGGCACCGTCACCGCAGAGGCCTCGCGTCCAACGCAGCAGGTTGATGGCTGGCCGGTTGGTGAGGCCATTAACAACGACAACTGGTCTCCAAACCATGTGGCGCGCTCCACTTCCGGGTGACCCAGGTGCCAGCCGACGATCATCCGCGCGGCATGTCCACGATCGGTTTCAAACAGCGCCACCTCATTCCAGAATGGGTTGTTGTAGGCGTTATCGGCCAGTATTGGGCTGTCATCGCCCCAACCGATGCACTGCACGCGCGACAGGCGTTCACCCGTGACGCACACCAGGAATGCTGTTGAGTGCGTTGGATAGTGCATCGGCGGGAGACCATATCGCCAGCTGCGTTCGCCTTGCGACCACATGTACTGCTGCTCCAGCCCTTCGTGCCAGTACTCGCCTTCCACGTAGAAGATCTCGCCGAACTTCCCCTCCCGGTACCAGTCGCGGGCCAGAATCACCTCACGACGATAGCAGCTCGTCTCGGCCATCATGTATGTGAGGCCGGTCTCGCGCACGGTGTCTACCAGCTCCTCGCACTCCTCCAGACTGAAGGCCGCCGGCACAGCGCACATCACGTGCTTGCCCGCCTTGAGCGCCTGAACCGCGTGCGGCCCATGCATCGGCGCGGGCGTGAAGATTGCCACGGCGTCTACGCCGCGATCTGCAAGCAGCGCTTCCATGGACCGGAACGGCCGGGCGCCGGGAAACTGCGCCTGCAGGAGGGCGAGACGGTCCTCCCGCTGCTCGGCGATTGCCGCCACGACGCAATCGGGATGCTCGTGAAACGAGAACTCACGGGCGAATCCGCCTCCTACGATTCCGATGTTTATTGGTCTGGACATAATGGGCGTTTCAGTGTACACCGCAGTTGGAGAATGCGGCGCGCAGCGGTTTCTATTCGCGCCGCATACCCTCCGGCCGCGGTACGGCGCAAGGGCGCGGCGGCCAGGCGCTGGGTACAATGACGTGCGGTGCATGCTGAGCCACGAAGCCGGCAGCCGGGAGCGACGCGAACATGGCGGTTGAAGTGACGGAGGAGGCGGTAAAGAGCGCACTCCGCGGTGTTGTGGATCCCGATTTGCAGCGCGATATCATCACGCTGGGCTTCCTCAAGGAGACCCGAATCTGTGGTGGCGCGGTTGCCGTAACCATTGAGCTCACCACGCCCGCATGTCCCGTTCGGGACCAGATGAAGCAGCAGGCGCACGACCTGATCGCGGCGCTGGAAGGCGTGGAGGCCGTAACAATCGAGATGACGGCGCGCGTGCGCGAGCGGCCCCCAGATGTGGCCGACCTGATGCCGGGCGTGAGGACCGTGATCGCGGTGGCCAGCGGCAAGGGAGGCGTTGGCAAGAGCACGGTAGCCGCAAACCTGGCCGTACAGCTGGCGGCGACCGGAGCGACTGTGGGGCTGCTGGATGCCGACATCTACGGCCCCTCACAGCCCACGATGATGGGGACACGCAAGCGACCTCTGATGCAGGAATCGCCCACCGGACCCAAGATTGTGCCGATAATGGCGCACGGTGTGCTGATGATGTCGCTGGGCTTTTTACTGGAGGATGAGAAGGCGGTGATCTGGCGAGGCCCGATGGTAGCCAGCGCGATTCGCCAACTGCTTGGAGATGTGCTCTGGGGCGACCGCGACTATCTGATTGTCGATCTGCCGCCCGGCACCGGCGACGCGCCACTGACGTTGGCGCAACTGGCGCCCGTGAGCGGCGTGGCGATTGTGATGACGCCGCAGCGCGTAGCGATTGAGATCGCGAACAAGAGCGTCCGCATGTTTCGCACGCTTGAGAAGTCGTTGAACCGGCCGATACCGATACTCGGCATCATTGAGAATATGAGCGGTGGAGTGTTTGGCGAAGGCGGTGGCGCTGCAGCCGGAGAGCAGCTGGAAGTGCCATTTCTTGGCGCGATTCCGCTGGATGCCGAGATCAGCGAAGCCAGCGACAGCGGTGAACCGATTGTACTGCGGCGCCCCGACTCGGCGGCTGCTGCCGCGTACCGGCACGTGGCCAGCGCGCTCGCGGCGCGCGTGAGCATGGTGCAGTTTGAAGCCGGCGAGAAGTAGCTGGAATGCCGCACAAGGTGTGCGCCAGACCTAGGCTCCCGCTTCCGCATATGTCTCATACGCCCCATTGGTCGCATTTCAGCATGTGTCCCTCGCTGCCATCGCGATCGGCGCTTGGGTACGCGCCTACCAGATAGGACATATAGGTTCGCGCACACGTGGCTAGTAAGCGGAGTAGCGGGCGCGCGCCGCGGATGAATCTCAGCGGGATGGTTCCGGCTGTGCGCCAGGCGCAGATTCCGGTGCCGCATAGGTCTCATATGTCCCATTGGTCGCATTTCAGCAAGCGTCCCGCGGTAGGGTGCGCGCTCACCACATGGGACCAATGCGACAACTAGGACATATAGGCTCGCGCACACGTGGCCGGCAAGCGGAGTAGCGGGCGCGCGCCGCGGATGAATCTGAGCGAGATGGTTCCGGCTGTGCGCCAGGCGCAGATTCCGGCTTCCGCATATGCCTTGTTTATCGCATTTCAGCAGGCGTCCCGCGGTGGGGTGCGCGCTCACCACATGGGACCAATGTGACAACTAGGACATATAGGTTCGCGCACACGTGGCTAGTAAGCGGAGCAGCGGCATCCGGCTGTGCGCCAGGCCTAGGCTCCCGCTTCCGCATATGTCTCATACGTCCCATTGGTCGCATTTCAGCAAGCGTCCCGCGGTGGCGTGCGCGCTCACCAAATGGGACCAATGCGACAACTAGGACATATAGGTTCGCGCACACGTGGCTAGTAAGCGGAGTAGCGGCCTCCGGCTGTGCGCCAGGCGCAGATTCCGGCTTTCGCATATGCCTTGTTTATCGCATTCAGCAGGCGTCCCGCGTTGGGGTGCGCGCTCACCACATGGGACCAATGTGACAACTAGGACATATAGGTTCGCGCACACGTGGCGGGCAAGCGGAGTAGCGGGGGCGCGCCGCGCATCGTGGAAGAATCTCAGTGGAATGGTTCCGGCTGGCGGCAGCGCGGCGCCTTGACTTCACCAGGCACCGGGTGTACACTGGCAGACGTAGAATCGGTATCGGCACACTGATGTGCCGCTGCCACCGTGCCATAAGAGGAACGCTGCCATGGAGCTGAAAGAGCCCGAGCGGAGGATCGAGGAGCCGGAGGGCCCGGCGCCTTCGAGGGATTTCATAACCGCTGTGGCCGAACTTCTGGAGATGGATCCGGAGGATATTCTGACGGAGATGGGCTATGAGCAACGGCACGAACCGGAGCTTGTGAGCCTGCGATAACCGGCGGTATTGGGGCTCCGGCCTCACGATAAAGGCGGTCCATGCCCACACGGACCATTTGAAAGGAGCGACGGTGAGATTTCACCGCCGCTCCTTAACGTTGGTGGCTGTGGATCCGTGCGGGTGGCGCAGTTTGCGGGCCGCCAGCCGTGCAACCCGGCGCGATGCTTACCGTCTCCGGTAGAGCCAGAACTGTGGACTCAGGCTGGGAAACCGCGCCGCGCGTACGTATGCCGAGGCAAGGCGTTGCGAAGCCGGCAAACCCAGTTCGTATCGCGTGAGTTGCGCGCGCTCGCCGGCCCGGAGCAGAATCCACTCCGGATGGAACGCCTGCCAGATCGAATGGTACGGTGAGGGGTTTGCCGCGGAGTAGAACGGAAGTACCTGTGGCGAGACGATTCCCACGGTGTCCAGCACGCGCAGGTGGCTGTACCAGCCGATATAGCCGATCGGCTCCAGCATCACGGTATCGGCGGGCGCTGCGTGCGCACGCAGCCAGATGCCGATCGGTATCCGCACCTGGCGCTCGGCGCGCTGCGCCACGATCAGCGTGGCGGCTGCGCGCGGCAGGGTTACGCCAAGCAGCAGCGCGCATAGCGGCGCCGGCGCCCAGGTTGGGATCCGCACCGGTGGCTTGAACCGCTGGATCATCCGCGCATAGCCCAGCGCCGACAGGCAGTACCAGACCGGGCTGGGCGGCACAAAGTACCAGCCGAACAGGAACACCTTGGAGAGCGCCATGGCGCCGTAGTAGAGCAGCAGCCATACGCCGGGCCACAGTTCCGGCTCGGCCCGGAAGCTCCGGCTGCGAATAACGGCTCCTGTACCAAATAGGGCCCATGCGACCACGCCGGCCGCGACTGCGAGATCGAGCGGGTTGTGAAGCATCTCGAAGAGAAACCGACCCAGCCATGGAAATCTGGATGCCGCATGCCATGCGTAGACGGTAAGTTTTGCATGCACCGAAACCGGCATCGGCGAACCGAAAAACGCGGTGGCATACAGCGTCCATGGCAGCACACACACAGCGAAGAGTGCGAGGCCCTTCAGCGGCAGCCGCCGCTGATGCGCCAGGGTGGCGCCAGCAAGCACGATCGCCAATGCGAAGCCATCGATCCGAAGCAGAACCGTGATGGCAGCGGCGAACCATGCCAACGTACTGCGCCCCTGCAGCCACCATGCCCAGCACCAGACAGCGGATGCCGCCACCAGTCCAACTTCCATTCCCTTGGTGGCCCATACCAGGTTGATCGGGGCGGCTGCGCAGAGCGCTGCGGCCGCCAGGCCGGCGCGCGGATGGCCGCACGCCCGGCAAAAGGCGAATGCCCCGGCGGCCGCCAGGAGGTCGCCGGTGATCCCGGCCGCCCGCGCGGCCATAAGTGGATTGAGTCCAACCCGGATCACGGCGGCCAGAAACAGGGTGTAGAGCGGTGTTGTTGCTCCCAGAACGCGCTCGCCGCGGTTGTAGACGAACCCGTGGCCGTGCGCGATATTCGCGGCGTAGCGCAGCGTGATGAAGAAGTCTTCTTCGGCGGCGTGGGCCGTTCGCCACAATGCCAGCCGCGCAATGAGCGCCAGAAGAAGGATAACCGCCAGAGTCGACCAGCAATCCCGCGATGGAGCGCGTTCCGCTTGCATCATGCGCCGGCTGCGGGAGGCGCCGGCATCAAACCCTGGATGGCGCCGCTTCCTGCCGCGCCGCGCCGTTGGTGACCTGCGCCTCCAGTGGCCAGTTGAGGCGCGCACTGCCCTTCAGCACAATGCGGCCCGGCTCGCAAATCGCCTCCGAGAGCCAGAGCGGCAGCGGCAAGTCGCGCAGATCGAGCGTCAGCAAGCTCTTGAGCTGGTTCTCAATAAACTGAACGACGGCGCTGGGCAGGCCAATGCCGGCGGCCGTCATGGTTTGCCAGTCGGGCATGGCTCGAACGCCTGCCTCTATGCGGATGACGGCGTCAGCGGAGATCGGCAGCCCGATGCCCATCTTCACCACCTGGCCGGTGAGTCGAATCTTGCCGGTAAGCACGGCAAGCCGCATGGAACGCACCGGCGCATCCGCGGGGATGCTGGCCTCCATGAGACGATTGAGGTTCACCTCGGAGATGATCGCAGTCACAGCTGCCTCTTTGGATGTGACCCGTACGTCGCCATCCGGCTGGACCGAGCCGCGGAGACCGACAATCTCTACCAACAATTCATCCACGGTGGTGTCGGCCCGCAGCTTCACGTTGCGCGCCGTCAGCGTGCCACTCTCAATACCAAATGCAAGGGCTTCGTCCGCCATGTCCGGCCTCTCGCGCAAGAATATCGGCGGCGCATTGTAGCATAAGGCGCGAACCGGAGAGCCGCCGGGTATCTCCACACGAGCGGTCTGAGCCGCGGGCCGCGCCGCACCTATTCGCCAGGCCCGGCAGGTATACTTGGATCACCACTACAAGAATGTATAGGGAAAGAGGTTGCCTTTGCGTTCGGCCTCCGGGCTGAAGCCGCAGAGGCATTGTTGTAAGAGGCTGGTTTCGAGCCTGCAATATGCGAAACTTCGTCCGTTTTCTCGGCGAAATCCGCGCCTACTGGCGCACGCTGGCGCTCATTGCGTGCCTTACAGTGTGTACGGCGGCGCTCAGCCTGCCGCCACCCCTCGTGATCCAGTACATCACGGATCACCTCTCCGATATCGCGCTTCACCGGCATCTGCCGATCAGCCTGGTCGGCGTCTTCGCAGCCGTCGTAGGCATCGCCGCCGCCAGCGCAATCCTCGGCTACTTCCTCTCGGTGGCGATCACATATCTCGGACAGCGCTTCAAGCAAGACATGCGCCGCAAACTGTACGCGCACATGCAGTCGCTCTCGCTCGGTTTCTTTGAAAAGAACCAGACGGGCAAGCTGATGTCCAACATCACCAACGACGTGGCCACGCTGGACCAGTTGATCGGCGGCGGGTTCGTGACGGTGATTCAGGATTGCGTGACGCTGCTTGCCGTGATGTTCATCATCTTTCTGAAGAGCTGGACACTCTCGCTGGTAGCGTTAGCTGTTTTTCCAATCTACATCCTGAACTACCTGGCGTTCATCGGCAAAATCAAGATCACCAGCCACGAAATCCGCGAACAGCGCGACGTGATGCTGGGCGATCTTCAGGAGAAACTGGCCGGCGTTCAGGTTGTGAAGAGCTACGCTCGCGAACGGTACGAAGTGCATCAGTTTGTGGGCGAGACGCGCAACCTGCTCACCTTGAATGTGCGCATCTCGGCGATGTCGACCGGCTTGTGGACGATCGCGGAGTTCATCGGCGCGGTCGGCACGGCGCTCCTCTTGTGGTACGGCGGAAGATTGGTGATTCACGGCGCCATATCGGTCGGCTCGCTGGTGGCATTCTACGCCTATGTTGGCGGCTATCTGTATGGACCCGTTCTGCGGCTGATCCAGATCAACGACCAGGTCGCGCGCGTTAACGCGGCGCTGTGGCGCATCTTCAACACGTTGGATACCAAGCCGAATGTGAAGGACCGCGACGGGGCCGAGCCGCTGCCGAAGATCCGTGGCGATGTGCGGTTTGAGAAAGTGGTGTTCGAGTACGAGGCGGGTACGCCGGTGCTCAAGGGCATCGACCTTGCCGTGACGGCCGGGCAGCTTGTCGCGCTGGTTGGCGAATCGGGCTCGGGCAAAACCACCATGATCAACCTGCTGCAGCGGAACTACGACGTGACCTCGGGTGCGATCACCGTGGACGGGCGAGATGTGCGCGACGTGACTCTGGCTTCACTTCGCCGGCAGGTGGGAGTTGTGATCCAGGAGACCATCCTGTTCAACACCACGGTGCGTGAGAACATCCGGTATGGCCGGCTGGAGGCCACTGATGCCGAGGTAGAGGAGGCGGCGCGCGCAGCCAATATAGCCCATGTGATTGAGGCGCTGCCCCGTAAGTACGATACGCGAATCGGTGAGGACGGGGTCAAGTTGTCGGGCGGTGAGAAGCAGCGGGTCGCCATCGCCCGCGCCCTGCTCTCTGACCCGAGAATCCTCATTCTGGACGAGGCGACGTCGGCTCTGGATTCCGAGACCGAAGCGATGATCCAGGAAGCTCTGGATCGCCTGCTTGCGGGCCGCACCAGCTTTGTGGTGGCGCACCGCCTGAGTACCATTGTTAAGGCCGACCAGATCGTGGTGATGGAGCAGGGCGAGATCAAGGAGATTGGCAGCCACACCGAGCTGCTCCAGCAGGGTGGCATGTACGCAGCGCTGTACACCCAGCAGTTCAAGGCGGCGCTGGAAGATTCCGACACGGCCAGGCAGCTGCTGGCGCCGGCACAGGGCTGACGTAAATTGAGAGAGTTTGCCCGTCTGCTGGGTTACCTTCGCCCATACCGTCGGCGCGTAGTCGGAGCCGTGCTGCTGCTGCTTGCCGTCACGTCTACGCCGATCGTGATGCCGATGATCCTGCGGTACACGATTGATTACGCCCTGCCGCACCACAGCTACCACGCGCTGAACATCGTCTTCTGGTCGACGGTCGGCCTATATGCCTTTCGCGGAGTCGTTTCGTTTTCGCTGAATTACCTCATCGGCTGGCTGGGCCAGCGGGTTGTGTTTGACCTGCGGTTTCAGAGCTACCGGCACCTGAACCGGCTTTCGCTGAGTTACTACGATACGCGCCAGACGGGCAAGATCATGGCCCGTCTCACGGGCGATATCGATACGGTTCAGTACATGCTCTCCGGTGGCTTCGTCACCTTTTTGGCCGACCTGTTCAGCGTGGTTGCGCTATTGATTGTGCTGTTTATCATGCAGTGGCGCCTGGCGGCAGTGGCCGTGGCCATTGTGCCGCTCTACGTGCTCAACTACAAGCTCTTTATCCGCTATATCCGGCCTATCAGTGAACAGCTGCGCGAGAAGTGGGACGCCATGCTGGGCGCGCTGCAGGAGAAGCTGACGGGTATTTCGGTGGTGAAGGCATTTGTGCGCGAGGAGTACGAAACCGAGAAGTTTATGGTGACCGTGCAGGACAACTTCCGGCTGGGCATGACGCAGATGAAGCTCAATCGGCGGCTGGGAGCCATTGCGCAGATTATCCGCGCCGTGGGCACCGGCCTGGTGCTGTGGTATGGCGGAGCGATGGTTCTCCACCGGCACATGCAGATCGGCGAGCTGCTGGCGTTCAACGGCTGGATCGCCTCGCTCTACGACCCGGCCGTGCGATTGGTGGATTTCAACGTGACCATGCAGTGGGCCGGCGCGGCCATCGACCGTGTATTTGAGACGCTGGATACCCGCCCGGAAGTGACCGACGCGCCCGGCGCCATCAATCCCAGCCACGTGGATGGCGCGGTAGAGTTTCGCAACGTAAGCTTTGGGTACAGCCGCGATCTACCCGTTCTGCACAACATCAACCTGCGCGTGGAACCGGGCGAATTCGTGGCCATTGTGGGACCATCCGGCGCCGGCAAGTCCACGCTGGTGAACCTGATTGCCCGCTTCTATGACGTAACCGACGGCCAGGTGCTGATAGACGGCCTCGATATCCGCTCGCTGCGCCTGGAATCGATCCGGCGGCAGATCGGCATCGTGGCGCAGGAGAGCCTGCTGTTTTCGGTGAGCATCCGCGAGAACATCAACTACGGAAACCACGATGCGACGGCGCTGCAGATCATGCAGGCGGCGCACCATGCGGATGTTCATGGATTCATCCTGAATCTCTCCGATGGCTACGACACCAAAATCGGAGAAGACGGCATCAAGCTCTCGGTAGGGCAGAAGCAGCGGGTGAGCATCGCCCGGGCAACGCTCACCGATCCGCGGATCCTCATCCTGGACGATGCCACTTCGGCGCTGGACAGCCATACGGAGGCCCACGTCCAGGCCGCGCTGGATCGATTGATGCGCGGGCGCACCGCGTTTGCCATTGCGCACCGCCTCGCCACGATTATGGAGGCCGACCGGATCGTGGTGCTGGATGCGGGGCGGATCGTGGATATCGGCACACATGCCGAGCTTGTGGCCCGCCCGGGCGTCTACCAGAATCTGTACAACGAACAGTTCAAAAGCGCTCAGAGTGAGGCGATGACGGCGTTGTTGGGGTGAGGTTCGTGTTGGTTGCGGGCTAGTCGCGTCGCCTGGAGGTAGGACGCGCGGCAAACCCGGCCGCGCCGCGAGCGCGATTCCGCATTTCGAGCGCGCCGGATAGTATGTATTGTGAACGTTTGAATGCTGCAGTGTGATTGAAGCACCCACACTGAAGCCCCGGGGCGCGGAGCGTGAGGCGGCAGTAGCGAACCGGAAGGAGGCGTGGATTGCCTGGCAAACTGATTGATCCGGCGCCGAAGTGGGCGATCGAAGCGGCCGTACCGGAGCGGCTTGAATACCACCTCACAACCATAACGCCGATGTTCGGCGGCGGCGCGATCGCACCCGGTCCTCGGACCGGGTGAGGATTGAAACTCAACAGCGGGACGGTGCGTGTACTC
The DNA here is from genome assembly GCA_028871815.1 of Armatimonadota bacterium. NCBI lineage: Bacteria > Bacillati > Armatimonadota > Armatimonadota bacterium. The sequence goes on from JAGWMJ010000001.1 coordinate 177,738, forward strand.
CTCGCACCCGACAGCGCAGCCGGGGCTAGACTGGCGGCACCAGGCTAATCTCCTTGTTCATATGGACTCCCCGTGGACCGGAAGCGTTATCAAGCAGCGAGAGGGCAGGATCTGTCGCACCGGCCGGAAGAACCGGTGCCGCATGATCAACCTGCGGATGGCGGGAACGGTTGACGAGCACAAAGCGGCACTGGCGATGAAGAAAATCGCGGGCGAAGCGAGTGTCCTGACCGGCAGCGAAGCGGCTGCGTCCACGCATGGGCTATCGTATCAGGAACTGATGGCGATGCCGGATTGACGAGGAAAGCATGAAACGTACCATAAGAATTGCGGCGTCCGATCTTACTTATCTGGAATACTTGACGTCATTGAGCCACCTTCTGCGACCGTCGGACCGCGCGGGCATGGGTCCCGAAGGCATTCGCGAGACGTTGCGCCTCGTGCTGAAGGGCGCCTCTCAGTTTGGTGAGGAACTGCCGGGCGTATGCGAGACTCTGATAGCCATGTACGGTGTGGCGGGCGAGCCGCTCCCCAAGGCGTCCAGCGTGGGCCGCGACGGCCGCGACGTTACCGGCGAGGCACGCGACGACAGTGGTCGATGGACGCTCGGTTCCCGTATCGTAGCGCCAAAGGCGAAACAGCCAGGATCCAGGGACCCGCGACCAGTAAACAGAGGCGGCAGGCCGTTAGCACCATTCGCCGACTGGGCACGTATTGTGGAGAGCGGGATTAACATACCAAGGGAATCCTACGACATTCAGCCCGGCTCCGGCCACGCAGCTATCACCTATTACGATTACAACGACAAGCGCAAGATCGTGTATCCGCCGGAGTGGGTGGCGCAGCGAAAGGATCAAAAGTTGCTTCAATTGTGCGAGGTGAGCCAGCATTATGCCGCGATGACAGCATTTGCCAACAGCTTTACACCGGACGGGACGAGTGAGGAGAACGTGGCGAAGGCCGCGATGTGGCTCCTCGATAAAACAAATATGCGGATTGGTTCCGAGGCTCTTGTGGAGCGAAATGGCTCATACGGAGTCACCACACTGACGGCAGACCATATTACGTTCGAGGGTACATCCGCCCGCATCGCGCTTTATGGTAAGTCCCGGGTGCAGTGGTATCTCAAGATTTCGAACCGCAAAATGGTGGCATTCCTGCGAGCGTGCAAAGCGCGCGACTGTGACACGCTGTTTTGCTATGAGCGAAATGGGCGACAGCACGGAATCACCGCGGCACAAGTGAATGAGCGGCTCCGCCGTTACGGGATGACCGCCCGGGAACTGCGAACGTTTCATGCGACGCGCATGGCCGTGGACCAACTGTTGGAGATGCCGGAGCCAGCTGATCAACGTGCGGCAAAGCGAAACATCGCCGAGGCGATTAAAACGGTTGCGGCGCAATTGCACAACACGCCAGCGGTCTGCAAAGCCAGTTTCATCAACCCGACCGTCATGACGGCGTATGAGGCGGGTGCGCTGAGTGGCGAACACGCTTTGACGGTCGCGGAGGCCGGTGCGGTTGAAACCGATGCGGGTGCGGCTGAAACCGAGGCACATGAAGCCGCAAGCATCGCGAGGTTCCAGCGAATCCTATTGAAGTTCGCGAAGGCGGATGTGGCTGAAACAGACGCGGATGCGGCTGAAGCCGAGGCGGATGCGGCTGAAACCGAGGCGGATGTGGCTGAAGCCGAGGCGCGTGAAGCCGCAAGCATCGCGAGGTTCCAGCTTATCGTGGGGTTGGTTGGCCGTGCGCGCAACGCGTCGCACCCGGCCCTCGGACCGGATGAGGATTGAAACTCTGGAGGAGATACGAGGCCTGTCCGGTCGACGCCGTGCCGCACCCGGTCCTCGAACCGGGTGCGCATTACAACGCTGCCGGTGCCGATGCGTGGTCGGAAGCCATCGGTCGCAGCCAGCTGACCGATTGGCCGGCCATCGCAGCACGGCCGGACGAAATGCGTACGGGGGCTCAGGAGACCGTCAGACGACCGCGAGGCGCGTCACGGTCAGCTTGAGTCGCGCTGGGTCGGAACACATGCGCCACTGGCGATCGCACAGTAGCGATGCTTCGGGTCGCAGACTATCGAAGCAACGCAATTACGGGGAGGACGCGCCGGTTTTCCATGCCGCCCGGACGCGCTCTCAGACGGCGTTACCGGCATGTTAGGCGCCCTACGTCTCGTACGGGTGAGCCATGCGCTCGGGTTTGACCAGCGCATCGAACTCTTCGCCGGTGAGGTATCCAAGCGCGAGGCACGCCTCCTTGAGCGTGCCGTTGTGCTCATGCGCGTAGTGCGCCACCGCGGCGGCTTTGTCGTATCCGATCGTCGGGCTGAGCGCGGTCACCAGCATCAGTGAGTTCCGCACGTACGAGTCGATGCGAGCCGCGTCGATTTCGATACCGGCCACCAGGTTCTCCCTGAAGCTTCTGCAGGCATCGGTCAGCAAACGGACCGAATGCAGCAGATTGAACACCATCACCGGCTTGAAGACGTTCAGTTCAAAGTTTCCTTGCGAGCCGGCAAACTTGATGGCAGAGTCGTTCCCCATCACCTGCACGGCCACCATGGTCATGGCCTCGCACTGGGTTGGGTTCACCTTGCCCGGCATGATGGAGGAGCCGGGCTCGTTCTCGGGGATGCGCAGCTCGCCGAGGCCGCAGCGTGGCCCGGAGGCCAGCCAGCGGACGTCGTTTGCAATCTTCATCAACGATGCGGCAAGCGTAGCAAGCGCGCCGCTGGCGAAGACCACTTCGTCGTGCGCTGAAAGCGCGGCGAACTTGTTCGGATGCTCCCGGAACGGCATCCCGGTTGCGGCGGCAATCTGCACGCAGATCCTGGGAGCAAACTCCCGCGGCGCATTCAGCCCGGTGCCAACCGCGGTGCCCCCTATCGCAAGGTCGCACAATCCGGTCACTGCCCGTCCAATTCGTTCCAGATCGCGATCCAAAAGGCTTACCCAGCCGGACATCTCCTGACCGACTGTGAGGGGCGTGGCGTCTTGCAGGTGCGTGCGCCCTATCTTCACCACCTCTGCAAACTCCTCGGCTTTCCGGGCAAGCGCAGCCCGGAGTTCGGTGACCGCCGGCAACAGCGCGCTGGAAATCTGGTGCACGGCGGCGATGTGCATCGCTGTTGGAAACGTGTCGTTGGAGGATTGCGACATGTTCACATGGTCATTGGGATGAACGGGATTCTTGGAACCCATCACGCCGCCGGCAAGCTCTATGGCGCGGTTTGCGATAACTTCGTTGGCGTTCATGTTCGTCTGCGTGCCGCTGCCGGTCTGCCAGACGCGCAGCGGAAAGTGATCATCCAGTTTCCCAGCCGCCGTTTCGTCTGCAGCGCAAACAACCAGGCGCGCCAGCTTTACCGGCAGCTTGCCAAGCTCCATGTTGACCTCGGCTGCGGCTCGCTTCAGAATGCCGAAGGCATGGATCACCTCGGCCGGCATCGTGTCTGCGCCAATATCAAAGTACTTGAGCGAGCGGGCCGTCTGCGCGCCCCAGTAGGCCCAGGCCGGCACGGGCACTTCGCCCATACTGTCGGATTCAAGGCGATACTCTCCCGATGGATCTGTCATCTGCAATCAACTCCTGGTAGAGGTTATGGCGCCGCATCGGCCCTTCATGGCGCCGGTTGCGGTCGGGCGCTGTGAGCGGCTACTGCTGCGGCGGCGCGCCGGGTCCGGGTCCAAGATTGAGCAGAACGGGATGCGTGGCGATCACAGCTCCGTTACAGAACAGCGCGGCTGTGTAGACTCCCAACGCCTTGAGGGGAATCTGGCGAAGATTGACGCCCATCTGCACTGCGGCAAAGCCCATTCGCTCCAGCCCCTGCTGCACGGCATCCCAGTTGTAAGGAATGGCAGGCGTGGTAAACACCACCTTGCCGTCCGGCCCGGTGAGCCTAAACGTGAGCTCGCGCGGTGTGGCCGATTGAACGCGCAGTCCGATGGCCACCGAGAAGTTATGCACCACGGGCGCTTCGTCCGTCGGCAGCCGGTCGGTCATCAGCGCCGTGTAGATGCCGATAATCGATTGCTTGCTGCTTCCAGCTTCGGTGATGACCAGATCGCAGATTGCGAAATAGTTCACCTGAATCTCTTCCTGCTCCGTCGTCATCCGTTGATCCTCTTCGTCCTCACGCCTGCCGGTTCATTGCGGCGACCCGTAGTAGGTTACCTGCCGGCGACCGGCCCATGCCCCGGTCGGCGCGGGGCTCTCGGGTATAATCCCGGTTGCGCAGGCGCGGTGCACCCGAGACCCGTCGCGATTGCGCGTTGAACCGCGGAGGAGAGTATGGCGTACGTTATCACGGAGCCGTGCATCGGCGTTAAGGACAGGTCGTGCATCGACGTGTGTCCGGTGGATTGCATTCATGAGGGCGTGCACGAAGTTGACGGCGCCAAGCTGGACATGCTGTTCATCGATCCCAAGGAGTGCATCGACTGCGGGCTTTGCGAGCCGGAGTGCCCGGTGACGGCAATCTTTGCCGACAGCGACGTTCCCGAGCAGTTTGTACCGTACATCGGCATCAACGCCGATTTCTTCCTGATCAAGAAGTAGCCGAAGAGGCCCGATGGCCACCCGGATCTATACACGCACCGGCGATGCCGGGCAGACCGGTTTGATGGGACCGGACCGCGTTTGGAAAGACGACGCCCGCATTGAAGCTTGTGGCGCCATTGATGAGCTGAACGCGCGGCTTGGGGCTGCGCGCAATCAATCGCCGGATCCCGATATCGACGCGCATCTCGTGCGGCTGCAAAACACCCTGCTTCAGCTTGGCGCCGACGTGGCCACGCCCGCAGCGTCCGGCGTCGACCAGGGTGGCATTCACGTGGAGCGCGTTTCGGCGGACCAGGTTCTCGGCGTGGAGCACGAGATTGACCGCTACGAGCAGGAGCTGTCGCCGCTGCACAACTTCATTCTGCCGGGCGGTGTGCCGCTGGCGTCGTCGCTGCACCTTGCGCGTACGGCATGCCGCCAGGCGGAGCGACGGCTGGTCACGCTGATGCGCCGACCCGACTCCGGTATAAATGGGCTGGCGTTGAAGTATGTGAACCGCCTGGCCGACCTGCTTTTTGTTATGGCGCGGCTCGCCAACCACCGCGCCAATGAGCAGGATGTGGTGTGGCGCGGATGACGCTCCGGGTTGCGCCGCTGATCTGCGCGATGACGCTCATGGCGCCGTGCAACAAGGTGTTGGCAGTCACGCGCACACGCCCCACGGGCATCGACCCGGCGGCTGTGGCGCTGCTGGACAGTATGGCGGCGGCGTACGGTGGTTTGCGCTATCTCGACCAGACGACAACCTTCACCAGCCAGGTGGTTTCCAGCAAAGGGGCTCCAGATGGCGGCAGCCTGGACAAGCCCACGCCGCTGAGCCGTGTCATCCGGCTTCAGTTCGCCCGGCCGAATCGGCTCAACCTCACGGCGACCGACAGTGGGCCGAACGGAGAGCCGGTGGTGAGCCGGTGGGTGTGCGACGGCAAAACGTTCTGGTCGTACCTTTCGGACAAGAAGAGCTACACCATCGAGAAGGCCCCGGGCAGCATCCATCAGTTCGTCCGCCTGGATCATCTGCCGGACAGCAGCCTGGAGCTGTTGATGCTGATGGGCGTCAACCCATTCAAGGATGTAGCGCGTGCGGCCGACAGCGTGCGGCTGCTGAAGAGCGCCACGATCAGCGGCGTCGATACCGGCGTCGTGGAGCTGCGAACCACAACACCACAGGCGACCACCGTGGTGGATCTGTACATCGGCGCCGGCGACCATCTGCTTCACGAGTGCGCGGTCACCACGATTCCGGCCCGACAGAATGCTCATCCGGGGCTGGTCGGCGATGGTCTGGATGCCCTTGCCACCGATGGAGAGACCTCGCAGCCCGGCGCCCCGGCGCAGATCCTCGAGACCCGCCTGGCGTATGCCAACTCCTTTGTTGGCCAACCGTCGTTCACCGGCCTGACATTCAGCTTCCAGCCGCCGGCCGGATCCTCTCTGTACGAACCATACGATGTGTCGGGAAAGATCGCGCGAGAGCAGTACAAGAACTTGCTGAAGAAGCTGATGGGTTCGAAGCCGGAGAAGAAACACCGCGGGCTGAAGGTGATTCACTACTGAGGCGCGACAAGCCGTAACCACGCTTGACAATCACGCGCGGCCGGTGCTAATCTTGCGCTCGCTGGCGCGCGTTCCCGAACCTGCTACCGCGAGCTTGATTTCCTGCGTGTTTCCCGGCGGCGCAGTCGTCTCTTTTGCCGGTCGCTCGCACCGATGATACTCTCCACGGACCGGCAGCGATCCAGCAGCTACAGCCATGCCACCAGCACCCGCCCGCACCCCAACCATCAAGATCCCGGACTGGTGGGAGCGCGAGAAGCGCCGCCGCCAGGTCGTTTTCCTGATATTCCTCACCGGTCTGCTGATACTGATCGGCTACTACTACTGGGCCTCCATCACCGGGCTGCATATCTCCGTTTCCGGCATCCATTTCAGCACGCGTGACTCCATCGCGTTTGTGCGGGAGGATCGCAAACCTGGGTCCACCAGCACCACCTCGACGCTCTACGACATCCGCGCCGACGGCACGGCGCTGCACCGGCTCACCGATCCCTCCGACATCTCGGACAAAAGCGCGCCGGCATGGACGGTAGATGGCAAGGAGATTCTGTACGCCTCAAATCGGGATGACGCCAGCGTGCGTCAGATATTCATCCTCGGTACCGGTGAGCCAAAGCAGCTGACGTACGGCAAAGCCAACAAGGATGCGCCCGAAGCCAGCCCCGATGGCAAGCACATCGCCTTCCTGGCGCAGGGCGCGGTCAAGACGGTCTACCTGAACGGTGAAGATGTGTATCAGGTCATGCCGACACCGCAGGCGGGCAACTCCGGATCGGACGACAGCGGCGGAGACGGCAGCGGTCTCCAGATGGGGAACGCGTTTCTTCGATGCGCGTTCTCATCGGACGGCACCGGAATCGCCGGCGTTCAGAATATGAACAGCGACGTGGGCGATATCAACATCGGAGGCGTTACGCAGCCCGCGGGTGACGAGGCGGTTACCGCGGTGCCGCCGCAAGGCACTCAAGCCCTGTTTCTGGAGACCGGCCACAGCGTGAGCTTTGCGTGGGACCAAACCGCGCCGCGGCTTCTCACCTCATTCACGGAGATTGAGGCGCCCGTTCAGGGCAAGATCCGCAACATCAGCGGCATTCGGGAGTGGGACCTCAGCAATCCGGATCACCCCGTGAGCAAGGCCCTGATCCTGTGCGTCGGCTCCGCTGTGGAGACCGAGCATATAGCACTTTCGCCCGACGGCAAGCGGCTGGCGTTTGAGGTTTGGAAGGTGGACAAGGCAGATAACCGCTCGCTGCTCGGCATCACCGTGGTTCAGGTACCCGACCAGACGGTGCAGCTGGATGCCGGCAACCTTTCCGGCATCCGCTTCCTGGTGCGTTCCAGCGCAAAAGGCGTTCCGGAGCGCCCGCAGTGGTCGCCCGATGGGACGCGAATTCTGTATCAGGTGCGCCGGCCACAGGGCGGCCACGACCTGTGGGTTGTGGATTCGGATGGAACCAATCCGATCAACCTGACGAACGGGGCGGGCGATAACACTCAGGCCGTATGGTCACCCTTAAAGTAACTCGAAGCGAGAGAGGATTCCATAGCCATGATGGCTCGCCTCGCCCGCTTCCGCATGCGGAAACGGCCGTCAAGCCAACTCTGGATACTGCTTGCTCTGATAGGTCCGGGCATTATTGCGGCGAATGCCGACAACGATGCCGGCGGGATCTTCGCCTATTCGCTCGCCGGCGCGCAGTACGGTTACACGCTGCTTTGGGCGCTGGTACTGGTCACGGTAAGTCTGGCGGTATGTCAGGAGATGGGCGCCCGGATGGGCGCCATAACCGGTAAAGGCCTGGCCGACCTCATCCGCGAAGAGTACGGCGTCAAGATGGCGCTCTTTGCAATGGCCACTCTTTTGGTGGCCAACTTTGCCACCACGGTTTCGGAGTTTGCGGGCATCTCCGCGGCTACACGACTATTCACACCCGGCTGGTCGCAATGGATCATAGTGCCCGGCTCCGCGGTGATCATCTGGCTTCTCGTCACACGCAGCTCCTACCGGCGCGTCACGCGGATTCTGCTTGCGGCCTCTGTTGTCTATCTGGCGTACTGCATCTCGGCGTTTCTCGCCCACCCGCCGTGGCTCACGGTGATGAAGCAGACGGTTTGGCCCGGCGCCATCCATCTGGATCACGACTATGTGTTCATGGTGATCAACCTCATAGGCACCACGATCACGCCATGGGGCCAGTTCTACATCCAGTCGTCGGTGCGCGACAAGGCGATCAAGCCGGCTGAGTATCCCTACACGCGCATCGACGTGCTGTTCGGAGCCTTCTTCACCAACTTCATCGCATTCTTCATCATTGTCGCGTGCGGCGCCACGCTGTACGCCGTCGGGCATCGTTCCGGCCTGGAAGATGCCGGGCAGGTGGCCGCTGCGCTGCGGCCGATCGCCGGCAGTCTGGCCACCGTCCTGTTTGCCGTCGGGCTGTTCAACGCCTCCTGCTTTGGGGCGATCACGGTTCCGCTCTCCACAGCGTACGCGGTCACGGAGTCGCTCGGCACCGAATCGGGGCTGGGTTACCGACGCCAGGAAGCGCCGCTCTTCGTGGGCATTTTCACGCTGCTGCTTGCGGTGTCGGCAATCACTGTGCTGGTTGGCCGCAACTATCTCACCCTCCTCATCCTTCTGCCCAACGTAGTGGGCGGTGCGCTGCTGCCGATCATTCTCATTCTTACGCTTAAGCTCATCAACAACCCGCGCATCATGGGCAAGCACACCAACAGCCGCAGTTACAACGTGATTGCGTGGATCACAACGTGGTTGTTGATCGCACTGACCCTGGTCTTGATCATCACCACGCTGTTTCCTGGCCTTTGATCACGATGATGTCGATGAATGATCCTGCCGCTCGGCTGCGGCAACTGCTGGGTGGCGGCATGGAGCTGCCGGTGATGCAGGCGCCCACGGGGAGCATCGCGACGCCGGAACTGGCGGCCGCGGTGAGCGCGGCCGGCGGCATCGGCTCACTCGGCTTGACCTGGCATACGCCCGAAGCGGCGGCGGATGCCGTGCGAAGAACGCGGCTGCTGACGGTGGCGCCGTTTGTCGCCAACTTTGCGCTGGCCTTTGACCCGGTAGGTCTGCCGGCCGTTTTAGAGGCCGGCGTGCCTATTGTGTCGTTCTCGTGGGGTGATCCGGCGCCGTACGCGCCGCTGCTCAGGTCGGCGGGTGTGCCGTTCGGTGTCCAGGTGGGTTCGCGCCAGGAAGCCGCAGTCGCGCTGGGGAGCCGACCCGACTTCCTGATCTGCCAGGGCGTAGAAGCGGGCGGACACGTGCAGTCGAGCGCGTCACTCGGCAGCCTGATGAACGCCGTTGCTGCTTTGGGCAGCGACACGCCCCTGATTGCCGCAGGTGGGATCGCCGACGCGGAAGGCATCGCCGGGGCGCTGCTGGCCGGAGCCTGCGCGGTGATACTTGGCACCCGTTTTGTGGCGACGATCGAGAGCGGGGCGCACGAGGTGTACAAGCATCGCCTCACGACGGCCGACGGCAGCGATACCCGGTTGACATTCTGCTTCCGCGACGGCTGGCCGGACGCGCGGCACCGGGTACTGCGCAACCAAACCCTGGAGATGTGGGAAGCGGCCGGATCGCCCCCGCCGCGCGAGCGTCCGGGCGAGGGCGATGTTACCGCGATGCGTCCGGACGGCAGCCGCGTGCTGCGCTACGATGATGCCGCTCCGCGCGCCGATATGACGGGCGATGTCGAGGCCATGGCCATGTACAGCGGCACCGGATGCGGCCGGATTCGCGAGGTGGTAAGCGCCGGCCCGCTTACCCGGGTGCTTGGCGAGGAGGCGCTGGAGCGGGCGCGATTACTGACTGCAAACGGGTGACGGGCCAAGCCGGCGCGAATTGCGCGCAGCGGCAACGTTATCGGGTCGTCAGCGCGGTCAAACCCGGTCAGCCGGGGCAGCCGCCCTTGACAGCCTGTCGTGAACAGCCAGCCAATCCTCGCCGGATGGCGGGTCATCCACAACGATGCGATCGACGCTCCGGGCGTCCAACGCGCGCAGCGCGGCGTACAACAGATGCGCGTACCCGGCGGCGGCGTCAGGCATGCGAATGGCGTGCAGCCGCGCGGACGCCACAGCAGTCGAACCGGACATCGTGAGCCAGCCGACCGCCAGCCCTGCTTCCACGGCGCTCCGCACCGCATCGTGCGCGGCGGCAGCCGGTACAACGATGACCTGCGCCTGCGGCGCATAGTGCCGCGGCAGCATCCCCGGGGAGCGCAGCGGGCCCTCGCCGTGTTGATCCACCGCGGAGATTGAATCCGGGGCAAGGCCGAGGGCCAATGCGATTTGAGATGGCGAGATTGGCCCAGGTCGAAGGATGCGCGGCATCGGCAGGGTGCAGTCAACCACCGTCGATTCGAGGCCGCACTCCGTTGGCCCGCCATCCAGGATAATGTGGACGAGGCCGCCGAGTTCGGCGCGGACGTGCTCGGCCGTCGTTGGGGAGATACGGCTCGATCGGTTGGCGCTTGGAGCGGCGACCGGGACGCCCGCCGCATGAAGGAGCGCTTGCGCAACGAGATGTGATGGCACGCGCAGCGCCACCGTAGGGCCACCGGCTGTAACGATATCGGGAACAACTGCGCTGCGCGGCGTCACGAGGGTGAGGGGACCGGGCCAAAACACGGCGGCAAGCTGCCGGCATACTTCGCTCCATGCTGAACCAAGCGCTGCTGCCGCATCGGCGTCGGGCACGTGCACAATCACCGGGTTGTGCGCCGGTCGGCCCTTTGCCGTGAATATGCCGGCCACGGCATAGGGATCGAGCGCGTTGGCGCCCAGGCCATAGACCGTTTCGGTCGGGAATGCCACGAGGCGTCCGCTTCGAAGAGCGGCTGCCGCAACCGCGATCGTTTCGGTAGCCGGCTGCGCAGGATCAACGGCCAGGATGCGAGTGCCTGGTTTACGACGTGGCATGCACATCGGGCCCGTGTCGCAGCGCGCGCACCAACGCTCGCACGCGGTCTGCATCGATCGGCGCGGAGACGTCGCCGTTGCGCTTCAGCGAAGTGCCTACGATGAAGCCGGCCGCATGCGGCAGGTACTCTCCGACGCGCTCCACGGAGGCTCCGCTGCCGACAAGCACCGGCGTGCCGGGCAGAGCCTGGGCAACGCGGCGCACTTCGCCGGCATCCGCGGGTTGACCGGTGGTTGAGCCGGAGACGATGATGGCCGCAGCCCCGCCTCTACCCGCTGCGTCGGCGGCAGCGCGCTCCACGGGATACGTGCCTAACGTGGCGCCGTGCTTCACGTCCACGTCGGCCCACAACTGCACGTTGGCGCCCAGCCGACTCCTGTAGGCCACGGCGCTTCTTGCCGCGCCTTGCAGGATGCCCTGATCGGTGACAGCCGCGCCAACAAACACATTGATGCGCACGAAGGCGCCGCCGCAGAGATGCGCGATTGCAATGGCAGACCGCGCGTCGTTGCGCAAGACGTTGAGGCCCATCGGCAGCTGCACGGCACGCCGCACCGCTGCGGCCGCCAGAGTCATGCCTGCAAGTGTATGCCGCGGCACGCGGCGCCGCGCGAATGGCCCGTCGAAGAAGTTCTCCACGATAACGGCCACCGCGCCTCCGGATTCCAGCGCACGAGCGTCGCGGCATGCCTGCCGGATGGTCGCCGCGAGGCTTTGCGAGCAACTGTTGGCGCCCGGCAGCGCCGCCAGATGAACCATACCGGTTACGCCGGGCTGCTGAAAAAACTCCGCCGGAAGCTGCGTCGCGCCGCTGCCGGACATCACCGCTGGACCAGCAGCAGGAAGAGCAGCGCACAGGCCGGCGCGGTGAACATGAGGCTGTCCAACCGGTCGAGTATGCCTCCATGCCCGACCACGATCGAGCCGAAATCCTTGACGTTGGCGGTGCGCTTAAGCAGCGATTCGAAGAGATCACCGCATTGGCCCAAAAAGCCCGCGCAGAATCCGAAGCTGATTCCGACCACGGCCGGTACATGCATCGCCAGGCCGATCCCAAGGCCGGCCAGGATTCCGGCCACGAAGCCGGCAGCCGCACCTTCCCATGTCTTTTTGGGGCTGAGTTTCGGCGCCATGAGCCGCCTACCCCACTTTTTGCCGACCAGAAACGCGGCCGTATCAACGGCCGTAACACACAGTGACGCCAGCAGCAGCAGCCAGCCACCGGGCGTTCCGAGTTTTTCGTTGAGCGGCACATGGGGCATTGCGTAGAGAGCGGCCATACCGGCAAAGGTACCACCCAGCCAGATGTTGAGGAGCACGCCATAGAACCGGCGTGCGCCAGGCGGCAGCGTGGCGGAGTCGGCGCTTCGACCACCAAACTCGAGCAGCGCCATAACCACTGCGGCCGGGGCAACCACGGCTGCGAAGTGCAAAGCCGGGTCGTGACTGGCGGCAGCGACCAGCACGGGATAGATCAGCGCGGACCATGCGATAACGGTCTGAACCGGGCTCCGCGTGAGAGCACGGTACGCGGTAACGGCCTCGAGAATCCCCACGGCCATCACAAGTTCCAGCGCCACCAGGAAAGGTACGGGCGGCAACATGCAGATAACAATGAACAGCAGAACGCCCACGATTCCGGTGACAAATCGCACCGTCATGCCTGCCGCGCCGGATGTTCCGCCGGAGTGTGTGGTAGGGCCAGCCATCGGGTGCAGTTTACCGCAAGCGGGCGACACACTCGGCTCGGCTCCCTGCCGCTACTGCGCTGCGAGTTCGGCCTTTCGCCTCGCGATTTCGCCGATGGCCCGCTTCTCGCGCAGTAGAAGCAGCACGCCGGCGCCGGCGAGGACGCCTACCGCGCAAACGGCAAACACCACGCGATATCCGCCCCTGCCTATGAGCCAGCCGGTGATGGCAACCGCGGCGGGCTGCATGATCGAGAGCGCTGAGGTCTGGAGCCCCGTATACAGGCCCATCTCCTCCGCGGGAATCAGTTCGGTAAGCAGCGGATAAGCGGATGCCGCCTGCGCCGCGTTGCCGATGCCTGCCAGCACCATCACCAGCCGTATCTGAGCAACTGTGTGTACCACCAGCCCGCCGAGGCAGGCAGCCGCGATGAGCGTCAACCCTGCAAGCAGCATCCGCCGGCTACCCAGCCGGTCGGTGAGCCAACCGGCCGGCAGCACCGCTGCAGCGGTGGCCGCCATCAGGACCAGGAACATGCCTTCCGCAACCGCGTCCGTAGTGTGTCCAATTCGAGTCACAAACAGTGTGAGGAACGGAAGCACCGCGCTGATGCCGGCGCCGGCCACGCAGAGCGCCAGAATGCTGATGGCAGCCTGCCGCAGCGTGGCCAGGCCGCGCAGCGCGAACAGAGTGCGATTGGCGGCGGCCCGAATCCGCGCGCCGGGTTGCGCGACCTTGCGACGTTGTGCGAAACGGTTGGGTCGCTCGCCGATACAACAGATGGTGAAAACGGCAGTGCCGAGCATCAGGGCCGCCGTGACTGCGAACAGGCCGGCGGGCCGCGCAAATGCCGCGCCGGCAAGCAGAGCCGGCAGCAGGAGAATACCGGCCTGGCCGGCGTTACCGAAGAGCGCCCAGACCGCCTCAACGCGCCCACGCTGCACCTCCGGCGTTATATCCGGCATCAGCGCCACGTAAGGGTCGTATGCAAAATTGAACGTTGCGGTGAAGGCAACGATGCACGCCACCATGGCGGCAAGACGCAGATGCGGCGCAAGGTGCGCGCAAAGCGGTGTGACGATGAGAAAGAGAGCGCAGATCGGGGTGAAGAGCACCATGAAAGGCCGGCGGCGTCCCAGCGCGCTGCGACTCCCGTCGCTGACTGCCCCCACAACGGGCTGGAGCACGGTGCCTTCGATGGAGTGCGTACTTCCGGCCAGGCCGAGAAGTACGTTGTTGTGAGTGAATTGCTTCAGGTAGAGGGGAAGAACGGCATTGTTAAATGAGAAGAATGCACCGTAGCCCAGGTTGGCGACGCTGTAGACCAGCGCTCGCCACAGACCTAGCGGCGGAATGCCCTTGTCATCCGCTGTGCGTGGCAGTGCTTTTGCGCTCATGGAGATGTTATTCGGACCGTCCACGCTGCGCGGCGTAGCTGCGCGCGTACATGAGATCGGGCGGCGTATCGATATCAAAAGCCAGGGCCGGTGGGGCTGCGGGAACCGCGGCCACCGTGCAGCCCAGGATGCGGCCGACACGCCGCTCGGCAAACTCCACCGTGAGCCTGCCTGTGTACAGACCTACAATGGCTCGGATCCCCACCAACATGGCCATCTTCGGTTGGCTTTTGCGCGCGGCAAAGGCAGCTTCCAGCCGAACACGGATCGTCTCGAGGCGCCGGAGATCGACCACGAAGGCGGAGGTCATCGTGACGTGGCCGCTTCGCAGGCGCACCCAGCGGTTTTCGAGCCCGGGATAGAGCGCCTCCATCTCCGTCCGGCCGACCAGACCCGCGGCAACCTCGGCACCGGGTGGGCACGAGGCCAGAAACGCGGTGACGTCGGCCGCGGTGACAAACGGCAGGTCGGTGGCCAGTATCAGCGCCCTTTCGGCGCCGAACTCCTGAAGCCTGCGCGCTGCCAGGAGGATGTTGGCCGGGCCGGTATCGGCTTCGGCGATCGCGGCGTCCACGCCCAGTCGCACAGCCTCGGCGAGCGCTTCCGGCGGACCGGCCACCACGCAGGGTCCGATCCGGGCAGTCTGCCTGCATGCGGCGATCGCCGTCTCGAGGAGCGTGGCGCCGGCGATGCGGACCAGCGCTTTCACGTTATGCCCGGCAAGCTCATCCATCGGCGCCGCAAGACGGCCGCCAGCCGGCAGGACGGCGCCTAGAAGCCCGCCGCCGCTTCCGCCATCAACCACGATGCTCTGGAGCAGTGCGGTGGCGACAAGGCAGGATGTAAGCATGCCGGTGGCGAAATCCGCCATGCAGGCAGGCGCCGAATGGAGTTTGTGCGCTGAAGTTCACCGGGTACGCAGCCTGGCTTTGCTGGTCATGATGCCAACAGGTTGATGAAGAACGACTCTCTTGTTATGCCGGATGTTAACGGCCCCGTAGTACCATCGGCACGCGACCCGCTGATGCTGGACGATGCCACGCTGGAGTCGGCGCCGTTTTGCGCGGTGGTGGTACACGCGAAAGACTACCGTATTGCACGCGTAAACCGCGCCGCCGCGGCGCTGGCGCGGCGGGTTTTGGGCATTGACCATCTTGAGGGGCAACCTCTTCGAGTGTTGGCTCCCGATATGGAAGAGGCGCTGCTGGGCGTACTGGCCGAATGCATCCGGACACGCTCTCCCATGAGAATGCAGAGGATTGAGTACCGGAGCCCACGCGGGCGCAAGTACTTTCTGGATTGGAGCCTGCTTCCGCTGATCGACTCGACCGGCGAAGTAGATCGCCTGTTTATCATAGCCATTGACATGACCGTGCGTGAAACCGCCAAGGCGCAGTCGGCAGCTCTGGAGGCGCTCCGCACGCGCTCGATGGTGGAGGCTGTTTCGCAGGCGATCTGTTCCACGTTGGATCCGGATGAACTGGTCCATCGCGTCTTCGCCGAGCTTCAGGCGATTGGTGCGTTTTTGCGCATCAGCATTTTCCGACCCACGGTACGTAACCACGAATGGCGCCTTTCTGCCGCCTGGAGCGCAGTCGACTCGCCGCTGTGGCCCGAGGTTGGTCACACCTATCTATGGCCCGACCTCTTTCAGATGGAGACGCGCATCTCGGATTGCCTCTCGTACCGGCCCGATGTGGCTGGAGATGGCCTGCTGCTGTCGCCGGTTTTGACCGAACTGGGTGTGGGCAGCTCGTTGAGCGTAAAGCTCCGCAGCCAGAACCGTACCCTGGGTGTATTGAATCTGATGCGGACGGAACAGGACGCATTTCCAGCACGCGAGCGCGCGCTGTTTGAAGCGCTGGGACCGTACCTTGCGACTGCTCTGCACAACTGCGACGTGTACCGGTCGCTGAAGGATGCGCACGGAGCTGTGGTCCGGGCGGAGGCCTGGCGCGCCATCGGTGAGTTGGCGAGCGGCATGGCCCACAACCTGAACAACCTGCTTGCGGCGATACTGGGATACACCGAGCTGATCCGTGACGAAGCGCCGGACGCGGATGCGGTACGACGCGACGCCACGATCATCGAGCGCGCTGCCCTGGATGGCGCGGAGATCGTGGGCCGGGTACAGCGGTTCGCGCGGTCGTCGCAGAGCGCTCAGCGCGAAGTTACCGGGCTCGGCCGCCTGATCGCCGACGCGCTGACTTTGACGCGTCCAAGCTGGGACCGGGCGAACGGCGCCACGATCACGGTGGCCGAGGCGCTGCCGAAGGACGTGGAGGTGCTGGTGAGCCATGCCGAGTTGCGAGAAGTTCTGGTGAACCTTATTCGCAATGCGTGCGATGCCATGCCCGGCGGTGGCACGCTTTCGGTGCGGTGCTTCCAGCACGGCGGCGAGGCGATCGCGGAGATCATCGACACGGGAACAGGCATCGAGCCGGAGACAAAGACCCGGCTGTTTGAGCCTTTCTTCACCACGAAGGGGAGTGAACACGGCCTGGGCCTGGGACTTTCCATCTCGTGGAATGTTGTGCACCAGCACGGCGGTTCGATGGAGGTGGAGAGCACGGCCGGGCATGGCGCCACTTTTCGCGTTCGCCTGCCCCTGGCGGGCCCGGCCGCACCGGCCTCCCTGCCGGTATTTGACGCCGCGCCCGAAATCGGCACTGTGGCGCTGATCGACGCCGACGCCGAAGACCGGGCAGCCATCGCGCGCCTGCTGCAGGAGTCGGGTGGCGCGGTGCACGAATTCGACACCGGCGGGAGAGCTCAGGCGTGGCTCCGAACGAACGCCGGCCGGCGATGCACGGCCATCGTGTCGGCCATAGGCACCCATTCTCCCGTTCAGTGCCGCGTGCTTGAGCGCATCCACGACAAGTACCCGCAGATGCGGTTGGTGATGATACGGAACTCCGACGCGGCGCCGGCGATGCCGGTGTCGGCGCACTGCACAGTGCTCAGCCGGCCCGTGATCGGCGAGAATCTGCGTAGCGCGCTTCAGCCCGCTGCCGATCCCCACTGAGCCGGCGCCACTCCCTGCCGCAGGCAGCGTGGGCGGGCGGCCAGGCAATCCAGACACTTTTGCGAGGGAGTAACCAATGCGATTGAGCTGCTGCGCGTACAGCTATCGGCAGGCCCTCCAGGCCGGTTCGATGAGCCTGGAACAGTTTGTGACCACATGCCGCGACCTGGGCTTGACCGGCGTGGAGTTGACCTCCTACTACTTTCCCAGTACGGACCGCAGCTACCTGAACCGGTTGAAGCGGCACTGCCATGCGAGCGGCATCAGCGTTTCGGGCTGCGCGGTGGGCACCGACTTTGCTGCCTCGGACGAAGCGGTACGCGCCAAACATCTCGAAACCACACTGGCCTGGCTGGAGCATTGTGTGGCGCTGGGCGCGCCGACGCTGCGGGTGTTCGCTGGATATGTCCGCCCTGGCGAGGACGCACAAGCGGCGCGCAGACATGTGGTGGAGTGTTTGCAAACATGCGCTCCCACCGCGGAGGCATGCGGCGTGGTATTGGCGTTGGAGAACCATGGCGGCCTGACAGCGACGCCGGAGCAGACCGTTGCGCTGCTGGATGCCGTGGACCACGACTGGGTCTGCCTGAATCTGGATTGCGGCAACTTCGGCGGGGACTTCTACGCCGGATTTGAACAGTGTGCACCCTACGCTGTCGCCTGCCACGCCAAGGTTCATGCCCAACCGGAGCCATCCGGTCTCAGGCCCGAAGTGGACTACCGGCGGGTTCGCCGAATTCTGGAGGAGGCCGGATATCGGGGCTGGCTGGCGATTGAGTACGAAGAGGAGGCGCCCGCGGAGAGCGGCGTACCGAGCTTTGCCGCGAGCCTGCAGGCCGCGCTGAATTAGGCTGTGTACAAAAGGGGGCGGCGCCTCCGCGTTACCGCTGCGGCGCCGCCCCACGAATTGGGGTCATGTATGAGGCTATCCTTCACTCAGTGCGCCTGGAATAGCCAGCCGGAGGATCGGCCGGCCTCACTGAAGTGCGCATCTTGCCGGGGCAAAGCCATTCCATAAGGAACGTGTTAAGTTTAGCACACTCCCATCACTCTGTCAAGCGGTGGCGGAAGGTACCATCTTTGGCGTAGGTCGCACGACGGAGGGAATGAGTGCAGGAAGCCATTCTTCATACGCGTATTCCTGGGCTGGCCGCGCCGAGAAGCGGTAAGGTTCGGGATTGCTACGACCTGGGCGGTCTGCTCCTTCTGGTGGCCACCGACCGGATCTCTGCGTACGACGTAATTATGCCGAACGGCATTCCCGGCAAAGGGAAGGTTCTCACGCAGCTCTCCGCATTCTGGTTTGGGAAGCTGCCTTCGGATGTGCCTACTCATCTGGTTTCCGCGGATGACGAATCGATACTGGACGCGCTGATGAGCGAGGGTCTGCGCATAGATGAGACTCTTGCCGCCCTGCTGAAGGGCCGGACTACGCTGGCGCTGAAGGCGACTCCGATACCCATCGAGTGCGTTGCAAGAGGCTACCTGGCAGGGTCGCTGTGGCAGGAGTATCGCGACGCGGGCGGAGAGCAGCACGAGGTGAACCTCCACGGCACCCCACTGCCGGCTGGGCTTACCGAGTCGAGCCGCCTCGCCCATCCGATTTTTACTCCCGCGACCAAGGCCGAAAGCGGCCATGACATCAACATCGGCATGGAGGAGGTCGCGGCGATCACATCGCCCTCGCTGGCCGAGCGGCTGCGAGCGACAACTCTGCAGCTGTACGCCACCGCGGCAGCAAGAGCTCTTGAGCGCGGGATCATCATCGCCGACACCAAGTTTGAATTTGGTTGGCACTCGGGCGAGTTGAGGTTGATCGATGAGGCTTTGACGCCCGACTCGTCGCGATTCTGGGACGCGGCCGCCTACGAGCCCGGTCGTTCACAAGCCTCCTTTGACAAGCAGTTTGTTCGCGATTGGCTGATTGAATCGGGATGGAACAGAACGCCGCCCGCGCCGATGCTGCCGCCGGAGGTGGTTCAGGGCACCGTAAACCGGTACTGCGAGGCATTCCGCCGGATCACCGGCGCTGAACCGGCGCTGTAGCGCAGCGGCAAATCAACGCGCCGCGCGCCGGCCCTGCTCCTGGTAAGCCGCGACGCGTCCGGCCAGGTAGTGCGTAACGTGGGCATCCACCAGGATGGCATCGTCGGCGTACTCCACGCGCGCCACCCGACCGTATTCGTAGCACTGGGCAACCAGATCGCTGCGGCTGTAGGGAAGCTTCAGGTGAACCTCCACCAGCAGGTCCTCGAGCGTAGCAACAACGCGCCGCACAAGGTGGGGAATGCCCTCGGCGGTTGTTGCCGAGATGTAACATGCGTTCTCGTCTTCGGCCACAAGCTGGCGCAGTTCGTACTTGTCGACAACCAGATCGGCTTTGTTATAGACGGTGACTACAGGCTTGTCGGCAATCTGCAGGCTGCTGAGCACCTCAAGCACGGCGTCATGCTGTTGATCGCGATGCGGGTGGTGGGCATCCACAACGTGGATCAGGAAGTCGGCCTCCAGCGTCTCCTCCAGCGTGGCGCGAAACGATGCGACGAGATGCGTAGGCAGGTTGCGGATGAACCCTACCGTATCGGTTACCAGAATGGCCCAGCCATCCGGGAGAACCACGCGGCGGGTGGTGGGGTCCAGCGTGGCAAAGAGCTGCGGGTCGGCGTAAACCTCGCTGCCGGAAAGCGTGTTGAGCAGGGTCGATTTGCCGGCGCTGGTGTATCCCACCACGGCCGCGGTTGGAAACGGCAGATTGCGCCGGTGCGTTCTCTGCTGCTGCCGAGCGCTGCGCACTTCCGCCAACTGTGCCTCGAGGTCGTTAATGGTGTCGCGCACTTTGCGGCGGTCGGTTTCCAGCTTGGTTTCGCCAAACCCGCCGCGGACTCCGATGCCGCCCTGCTGCCGTTCGAATTTGGTATAGAGGCTGCTCAGCCGGGGAAGCAGATAGGTGAGCTGCGCCAGCTCAACCTGCAGTTTTCCCTCCCGGGTGCGGGCGCGCTGCGCGAAGATATCCAGGATCAGCTGCGTGCGATCGATTACGCGACATTTGACCGCTTCTTCCATGTTGCGCGCCTGTGTGGGCGAGAGCTCGCTATCTACGATGACCAGATTTGCGCTGGCATCCAGCACACCGGCGTAGAGTTCCTCCACCTTGCCGGGGCCGATAAAGGTGCGTGGATCCGGCCGGTCGCGTTTCTGGTAAAAGTCGCCCACCACGAGCGCGCCGGCTGTTGCGGTAAGCTCATTAAGCTCTTCCAGCGCCCACGGACGCAGCGTTTCATCGGGCTCAACCGAAACCAGCAGAGCCCGTTCCACATCATTCACTTCGTGCACAGGGCGCCGATTCATGCTGCGAGTGTGCCATAGCGCGCCCCGCAAGTCAAGGCGAGTCGTTCATTTCAGTCTACCGGGAGGTTCACCATGGTAACGTTAAACAGGCGGCAACGGCGGCGTGTGGAGGGCGAGATCCGCGCCGAGGTTGAAACGCGGGAGGTTTCACCGGAGCGCCTGGCGCTGGTGCTATGCGACGTTTGGGATCAACACTGGTGCCGCGCCGCGGCCGATCGCGTGGACGAGCTGGCGCCGGCGGTGGATCGCGTAGTGCGGTGCGCTCGCGAACTTGGCGCGCACATCATTCACGCTCCCAGCGACGTTATGGGCCACTACGAGGGCTCGGTCGCGCGGCTCCGCGCGATGGAAGCGCCGAAGGCAGACCCACCTCCACTCCGGCCACCGGCGGAGGAGCCACCACTCCCGGTCGACGTTTCGGACGGCGGCTGCGAATCGGAGGGAGCGACTCCGGACTGGGTCTGGTCGCGACAGCATGCCGCGATCGGCATCGAGGATTCCGACGCCCTTTCGGATGTTGGCGACGAGGTGTACAACCTGCTTCGGATGTGGCGCATCGAAACGGCGCTGATGATGGGCGTGCACACCAATATGTGTGTGCTGAACCGGTCCTTCGCGATCCGCGCGATGCTGAGCCGCGGCGTAGATGTTGTGCTGGTGCGCGATCTCACCGACGCCATGTACAGCCCGTCGATGCCGCCTCATGTAAACCACTTTGAAGGCGTGAACCTGGTGGTTCAACACATCGAGACGTGGCTGTGCCCCAGTATCCTCAGCACCGATATAACGGGTGAAGCGGCGTTTCGATTCCGCGATGACACCGGCGGCCTGGCGTCTCGATAACGCGCCGCTACCGCAATGCCAGTTGTGGATCGCGCGGTCGCGGCAGACCGTACCACGCGTCATTGCAGGCGGCCAAATCCTCCTCCGTGAGGCTGAGCGTCGGCGCCGCCAGCGTATCCGCTAGCTGCTCGGGCCGCGTTGCGCCGACGATTGCGCTCGTTATCCCGGGCTGCTGGAGGATCCACGCCACGGCCGCTTGCGCAAGCGGTATGTTCTGTGGCCCGAAGTGCGCGGCAAGCCGCTCAACTGCCTCAAACTGTGCCTGCTTCCAGTAACGGTCAAAGTAGATCGGCGAGCGTCCCTGGAAGACATCGAAGCGCGTACCAGCCGGCGCGGGCGATCCCTCGCGGTATTTACCGGTAAGGAAGCCGCCCGCCAGCGGGTTGTAGGGTATGACGCCAATGCCCTCGTCGCGGCAGATCGGCAAAACCTCATCTTCGATCGACCGGAACAGCAGGTTGTAACGGGGCTGGATGCAGTCAAAACGAGCGATGTTGAGACGATCACTCGTCCAGAGCGCCTTTGCCAGCTGCCAAGCGCCGAAGTTGGAGCAGCCGATGTACCGTACCTTGCCGCTGTGGACCAGGTCGTCAAACGCGCGGAGCGTCTCCTCGATCGGCGTTTCAGAATCGGGCGAGTGTGCCTGATAGAGGTCGATCCAATCGGTCTGGAGCCGGCGGAGGCTGGCGTCCACGGCCTCGATGATGTGCTTCCGCGACAGCCCGGAGTTCCAGGGCAGCTGACCCATACCGGCGCGGCACTTGGTGGCGAGAACAAAGCCGTCACGTTTACCGCGCAGCCAGCGGCCCACAATATCTTCGGTTCGGCCGGATACGCCGGATTCGACAGGAACGGGATAGACGTCGGCGGTATCGATAAAGTTGACGCCGCCCTCCGACGCACGGTTCATGATCTCGACCGAAGCGGCCTCGTCGCACTGTGCCCCGAAGGTCATGGTTCCCAAACATATTACGGACACTTTCAGGCCGGTGCGGCCCAATCTGCGATGCTGCATTGTAATCTGCGCTCCCTTCGCCACGTTCGATCGGACCGTTACGTTTTACCCGGTTCGAACGACGGCCGGCGGCCTGTCAGGCGCGTGGGTCGCAGAGGTATACTGAAGCAGTATCGGTTATAGGTTCAATGGCAATAAAAACGCTGTTTCTCAGTCCCCCTTCGTTCGACGGCTTTGATGGCGGAGCCGGCTCCCGCTACCAGGCGAAGCGCGAAATCACGTCCTACTGGTATCCCACGTGGCTGGCACAGCCGGCCGCCATGGTGCCCGGCAGCCGGCTGGTCGATGCGCCGCCGCATCACCTGAACGTGGATGACATGCTGCGCGAGGCGGCCGAGTATGAGCTGGTGGTGATGCACACCAGTACGCCGTCGCTGGCCAATGACGTGGAGTGTGCTCGCCGCATCAAGGCTGTGAGCCCATCCACCAAAGTCGGCTTTATAGGGGCGCATGTAGCCGTCCTTCCGGAGAAGACTCTCACCGATCATCCGGTCATCGATTTTGTCTGCCGCCACGAATTTGACTACACGTGCAAGGAGTTGGCCGAAGGGCGTGACTGGAAGGATATCGCCGGTTTGAGCTGGAGGGCCGATAACGGCGAGCTTCAGCGCACGGGCGATCGCGAGCTGGTGCCGGATTGGGACGTGATGCCGAGCGTGATGCCGGTTTACGCGCGGGATTTAGATATCCGCAAGTACTTCATCGGCTACCTTCTGCACCCGTATGTGTCGTTTTACACCGGCCGTGGCTGCCCGGCAAAGTGCACCTTCTGTTTGTGGCCGCAAACCATCGGCGGGCACAAGTACCGCAACAAATCTCCTCTGGCCGTTGCCCGCGAGATGGAGGAGGCTCGCGCGCTATTTGGTGACACCGTCCGTGAATACATGTTTGACGACGACACCTTCACCATCGATCGCGAGCGCGCCGTGGCGATCAGCCATCACATGAAGCGCCTGAAGCTCACCTGGAGCTGCAATGCCCGCGCACATGTGGATTACGACACGCTGAAGCAGCTGCGCGATAACGGCCTTCGACTGCTGCTGGTGGGCTTTGAATCGGGCAATCAGCAGATACTCAACCGGATAAAGAAGGGCATCAAGCTGGATATGGCGCGGGAGTTCATGGCCAACTGCCGCAAGCTGGGCATCAAAGTCCACGGCACCTTCATCATCGGGCTGCCGATCGAAACGCGTGAAACGGTTGAAGAGACGATCCGGTTTGCGCAGGAGCTCGATCCGCATACGATCCAGGTCTCGATCGCCGCACCATATCCCGGTACCGAACTGTACGATCAGGCGGTTGCAAACGGCTGGTTTGCGCGCGATGGTCTGATCGCAAGTTCCGGTATTCAGACCTCCACGCTGGAGTATCCCGATCTGTCGACGGCTGAGATCGAGGATGCGGTGGAGCAGATGTACCGCCGGTTCTACTTCCGGCCACGTCCCATTCTGCGCATCGTCCGCGAGATGGCGGCTGACCGCCAGATGCTGGTACGGCGCCTGCGCGAAGGTGGCGAGTTCTTCACCTATCTCCGCGACCGCAAAGAGCAGTCTCGCCAGCGCGGAGCGGAAGCTCTGGCGCGCTGACGGCGTAACAAGGTTCAAGCTCATTCAGCAGCAGCCTCGCGTTGTGATTGTGGGTGGTGGGTTTGGCGGCCTTGCAGCAGCGCGCGCCCTCTCGCGAGCGCCGGTGTTCGTGACCGTTATCGATCGCAGCAACAGCCACCTGTTTCAGCCGCTGTTGTACCAGGTAGCCACGGCCGGGCTTTCGCCGGCCGACATCGCCCGGCCAATCCGGAACATTCTGCGGCGACAGCTGAATGCAGACGTGCTGCTGGCGGAAGTCACCGGTGTAGACCTCGACCGACGGCGGGTGAACCTGGCCGGAGGAGACTCGCGGCCCTACGACTATCTCGTACTCGCCACCGGCGCCGTGGATTGCTACTTCGGGCATGATGACTGGGCTTTTGCAGCGCCGGGCCTGAAGGGCATTCCCGGAGCGACGCACATACGCTCCCGAATTCTCCGCGCTTTCGAGAAGGCCGAAGCGGAGTCGGATCAAGGTCGGCGGAACCGACTGCTGACGTTTGTGATTGTGGGCGGCGGACCGACTGGTGTGGAGATGGCGGGAGCCATTGCCGAACTTGCGCGGTTGGCGCTGCCGGCCGATTTTCGACACATCGATACCAGGTCGGCTCGGATCATCCTTGTGGAGGCCGGCCCGCGCCTGCTGGCGGCATTCAGCGAACCGCTTTCAGCCGCGGCGCGCAGGCGGCTTGAGCGAATGGGCGTCGAGATTCGGTGCGGCTCGCGCGTGGAGACGATCGATGGCGTTGGTGTATTTGCCGCGGGAGAAGAGATCCCTGCCGAGACGGTTATCTGGGCTGCCGGCGTTACAGCCACTCCGGTCTGCCAGTGGCTGCGTTGTGAATGCGGCAGCGGCGGCCGTGTTCCGGTTCTACCGGATTTGAGCATCGAGGGCCGGCCGGAGGTATTCGTGGTGGGCGACGCCGCGCTGGTAAAGCGGGGTCACGACTATGTTCCCGGCCTGGCGCCTGCCGCGCAGCAGGAGGGGCGATACGCTGCCAGTGTGATCGCCGCACGCGCCGCGGGCCGTCCGGACCCGAAACCGTGGGTCTATCTCGACAAGGGCATGATGGCTACGGTTGGACGAAAGTTTGCCGTTGCACAAGTCGGACCACTGAAGCTGACCGGAGTCGCGGCATGGTTGGCATGGATGGCCATTCACGTCTACTACCTGATCGGGTTTCGCAGTCGCCTGCTGGTGATGCTGGAGTGGGCGTGGGCGTACTTTACGTTTCAGCGCGGCGCCCGGCTGATCACCGTGCCGGCGGATGACGCAAACAGTTGAAAGATCGCCGTTGTGTGGCCGGGGCAGAAGGAGCGTGAACATGGTTCGGAATTGTGCTGCTTTTGTAGTGACGCTAGCTGTTGTTGCGGCGGCTGTTCCTGCCATGGCCGCAATCGGCGGTGCTCCGCCCGGCTACTGGGCATCGCCAGCAACTGGCCGGCACACGTTCTCGATTGCCGGCGGCAGCTTTCTGCTGGATGGCCATGACTTCTACTTCCGGTCCGGCGAGATACATCCGTCACGCATCCCGCGAAAGTACTGGCGATTGCGCCTGCGGACCATGAGAGCTGCCGGATTGAATGCCGTATCCGTCTACATCTTCTGGAACGAGCAGGAGCCGGAGCCAGGCAGATTCAACTTCCGTGGCCGCGCCGACATCTCGCGCTTCCTGACGATTGCGCAGCAGGAGGGGTTGTGGGTGATTCTCCGGCCCGGCCCCTACTGCTGCGCAGAGTGGGAATTCGGTGGTTACCCCTACTGGCTTCTGAATGAGCCTGGCTTGCGGCTGCGGAGCCGTGATCCGCGCTTTCTGGCCTTTGTACGGCAGTATATGCTGAAGCTGGGCAGCGAGCTGCATAAAAACCTGGTGACCCACGGCGGCAACGTTTTACTTACGGCCGTGGAGAACGAGTACGGGTCTTATGGAAGTGATCTGGGCTACATGGAGAGTTTGAAAAGCATTTTCCGGGATGCCGGCTTCAACACACCCCTCTTTACGTGCGATGGTGGCGGCGAAATGGCGGACGGCCATATTCCTGGAGTGCTTCCCGGACTCAACGGCGGCGGAGGCCCGGATGCCAAGCGCCTGATCGACCGCTTTTACCCCGGCGGCCCATATCTCTTTCCGGAAGTGTATCCCGGCTGGCTGGATCATTGGGGTGAAGCTTTCAACCGCTCCGGCGCGGCCGGGGTTGCGCGCGGCGCCGATCAGATGATCGCAAACGGATTCTCGTTCAACTACTACATGTTTTGCGGCGGCACCAACTTTGGTTTTGACAATGGAGCCAACTACAGCGACCATTACCAGCCTTCGATCACCAGCTACGACTACGACGCGCCGATGGACGAATCGGGTCGGCCCACGAAGAAGTATATGCTGCTTCGGCAGGTGCTGCTGGCGCACCTGTCTCCGGGCGAGGTTGTGCCACCGATTCCGGAAATGCCGCCTGTCATCTCCGTGCCGAACATCGCGCTGAGCGAGCAGGGTTCGCTGTTGGCCAACGCCGGGCCGGCCATCCCTTCGGCCACGCCAATGAGTATGGAGCAGCTGTCACAAGCGACTGGCTTCGTAGACTACCGAACTACTGTCGACGGGCCTCTGGATGCCGAGTTGCGGTGCGGCGCGGTGCGCGACTACGCCATCGTGATGCTCGATGGCAAAACGGTTGGCGTAATGGACCGCAGGCTGCACCAGAACAGCTTGCCGCTCTCGCTGCATGCGGGTGCAGTTCGGCTGGACATTCTGGTGGAGAACGGCGGGCGGATCAACTACGGGGGCAGAATAACGGACAACCACCAGGGCATTGTTGGCGGCGTCACACTGAACGGCAAACCGTTGACCGGCTGGTTGAACTACCGGCTGCCGCTGAACCGGCCGAATGCATTCCATTTTGACGGGAGCACGGCCATCGCGCCAACGCTCTACAAGGGCGAGTTTGGTCTGGAGAGCGTCGGCGATACGTGGCTGGATATGCGAACCTGGCACAAGGGGGTGGCCTGGATCAACGGTCACAACCTGGGACGGTTCTGGTCGATCGGGCCTCAACAGGCACTGTACGTGCCGGGCGTTTGGCTGCGGAAGGGTCAGAACACGGTGATCGTGCTGGAGGAGTCGCCCACCAGCCGGCCGCGCCTTAGAACCGTGAACCACCCAATTCTGTAGCTCAGGCCGGCTTCCCGGCAATCAGGTTCGACGCCGATTAGTGGGGCGCGCTACCGCCAGGCGTTGGCTCCGGCGTACCACCCATCCATTTGGAGTTCGCCTCGCCCTGCCGCTTGGCGGCCGCCTTGGCGGCCTGCTGCTGCAAGAAAGCTTGCGCGGACGCCGGTATGCCGCCCTTTGGCGGACCGGCCTTGATGGCTGAGAGGTCGGATTTACTCATAGAGGGCCCGGTCTGACACCCAGCCAGTCCGGCAATGGCCGACACCGCGACGGCGGCGAGTAGGATGCGATTTATGGTTCTCATGGGTTCAATCTGGGCTCGCGACAAACACGACCACGGTCAGGTAGCATCCGGCGGCCAGATGGCTGGCCGCCGGATGTTGAACCTCAGGCGGAAGCGATCGAGCCAGCTACTGGCGCGTAACGTTCCACATGTTGTTTTGCGGCTGATTCTGCGGATCCGGATCCGTGGCCGGCGGATGCATCGCTTTGGCGTGGCCATCGACGAATGCGAAGTTGGCCATAGCGGTGTGAACCGGCATGACCGAGCCGTTCGGTCCGGTGTAGTCGTAAGGATTCCCGGGCGCGAGCGTGCCGTTGGCGATAGCGCCGTCAGGAATCTCGCCGGGACCTGTGTAGGTATCCCACCAGTTGACGCCAGTCACCATACAGCCGGGACCCCAGTAGTAGGTTGCGCCGGCGTCGCCGTCGGTAAGTACACCGACGTAGACCGAGTCACGCTCGGAGAGCATGATCGACTCCGCCGGGCGTCCTACGCTGGCGTCGTTCTGGGTGATGGTCCCCATCCAGGATGGCTGCGCGAGGCCCATAACGCCGAACACGCTCCAGTGCGCTCCGTCCCAGTTCATGTAGCCGTTGGAGACGTACGACATGCGCGGGCCGGCCCAGGAGTATCCGGACGGCGGTGCGGGCGCCGGATCATCCGGGCAGCGAAGAATCTGAAGATTCTTGATGTAGGGTTGGGTCAGCACGTACCACGTGCAATCCCACCAGGAGTCCTGGAGACCCGTCGGAAAGACCTCGTCATAATCCTGATCATACATCAGGACGGAGAGGGCGAGCTCCCTGGTATTGGAGAGGCAGGATATGCCTCGGGCTTTTTCCCGTGCTTGGGCGAAGACAGGAAAGAGGATCGCTGCTAGTATGGCTATAATTGCAATAACCACGAGAAGTTCGATCAGGGTGAATGCAGAACTGCGTTGTCTCATCTTGCGGAAAACCTCCGCGGCGCCTCGATTTAAAGGCGCCGCCGTTGCGCCACATGAATTTCCCGTCTGCCAGCACGACTTCCTCAGCGCACTACCCCTTCGGCCGGCTCCGTCGACAATCTGCCCCGGGACACCGGGCCACAACCCAAGCGGCTGCGGCCGGGCGCCTTCTCAAAACAGAACTGCCTCGGCGGTCGCCAAAGCGGGCTGCACAGCGCTCAGGCTATGCTGGTTTCTACCCCGGATCGACTCCCCTTGACTTGGCCTGAGCGCCGCACGGACTTCGTGCCGGTGCGGCGAGCACGCTGCTGCCAGAGTACGTCGATGTGCGATCCGAGGTTCATCGTTAAATCATTGTGAGCTATTTTACAATACTTCGCGGATTTGTCAAGGGTTTGGGCGAAAAAACTTGTAAACTGCTGCGTACAGGCTCATCCACCGTGCGCGGGGAAACGCGCTTTCCCTGTTCAGCACCTTCCGCGGCCACAGACCGAATAGCTCACGCCGTGGATGGGTGGGCCAAACGGATTATGGCCGTAGAGAGTACGGTTGACGACGCCTCCGATGTTATTGGCTCCACAGCCAAACTCCTGCCTTACGTTGCTGCCATGAAGCTGCTGATTGTAAATGCGGATGATTTTGGGATGACTGCACGCGTGAACGCCGCGGTAATCTCGTCGCATCGCTCCGGGGTGCTCACCAGCGCCAGCCTGATGACGGCAGAAGTTGCATTTGAGCAGGCAGTCTCACTCGCCCGCGACAACGCCGACCTTGGTGTGGGTCTGCACCTTGCGTTGAGCTGTGACCGTAGCCTGCTGGGCCACGGGCGACTCACCGCAATCACAAGACGCGATAACAGGTTCCACAAAAACCCAGCGTTTGCCGGCCTGCTTTATGCGCTGTCCGGCACGGCCTTCCGGCAGGCCGCAGAGGAGATGCGCGCGCAGTTCCAGCGGTTTTCCGACACCGGCCTCCCATGGTCTCACGTTGATGGGCACCAGCACATGCACATGCACCCACGGGTGTGGAGGTACATGTTGGGGCTTTGCGCCGAGTACGGCGTCTATCGGCTGCGCGTTCCGCACGAACCGTTGATCGCTCACTTCCGGCTTCGAGGCGACGGTCCCGGCATCAACACGGCCGGGCTCTGTATGCTTCGCGCCATTCGTCGCCGCAACCTGGCGGAGCTGGATCGACGCCGCGCGGACGGCGTTCGCTGGTTTGTGTGCGATCAATCGTTCGGCACGCTGCAAAGCTCGAACATGAATACTGCGTACGTGGAGGCGCTGATCGGACGGCTGGGCGACGGTACGTTTGAGATCTACGCGCATCCCGGCACGGCCTATGCACGCCGGTCGCAACGCAAGCACGACGAAATCGATGTGGAGCACGCCGCATTGATCAGCACCTCGGTGCGCCTCGCTGTAACCGCGGCGAGGTTCCGCCTGTGCACCTATGCCGAAGCGGCCGCGAGTGAACAATGCAGCCCCGGCCGCGTCTAAACGCCCGGTAAGTGCCGACTGCGGAGTGTGCGATGGTCGCGATGGGGAAGCTTATGGTCGCGGACGCCGCGCTTGTCAAGCGCGCTCAGGCCAATGACCGTGCTGCGTTCAACGATATTGTGCTGCGCTACAAGGCGCGCGTCTACAATTACGTCTACCGGATGGTTCACTCTGCGACCGAAGCAGAAGACCTGACTCAGGAGACGTTTGTGAAGGCATACCTGAGCATCGGCTCGTTCCAGAGCCGTGCCAGCCTGAATACCTGGCTCTACCGAATCGCTACAAATGTGTGTATCGACTTCAGCCGACGCAACCAGAAGCTGCAGAACACCGTCTCACTCTCAGCCGAGACAGAAGCCGACGATGACGAACGAGAACTGCCGGACGCGACTTTTGATCCGCAGCGGCTGGCGCTGAACCGCGAGTTGGGCGACAGACTGGATTTGGCTTTGCAGGGCCTGCCGGAGAAGCTGCGGACCGTAGTGCTTCTGTATGACGTGGAGGGATTGGCATACGATGAGATTGCCGGGATACTCGGCTGCCCGCTGGGCACCGTGAAGAGCCGGCTGTTCAACGCTCGGGCATCGCTGCGCGAGCGGCTCTCACCGTACCTGATGGCATGACGACTCGCCGGAGCCTGCTCCGGCCGACAGGTAAAAGAGATGGCAAGTACTAATAGAATGCAAACTGAGTGTGACGCGATTTCCGCGCTACTACCCGGCCTGGCCGGCGATCAGCTCTCGACGCGCGAGGCGTGGAGGGTTGAGCGTCACCTGCCGAATTGTACCGAGTGCGCGGCGCTGGCTCGCCAGTACTATTTGCTCGCAGATGCGCTGCGATCCGCGCCGGGCCACGACACCGGGCTCAACTTTATGGCAAGACTGCACGAGCGACTGGATGTTCTTGAGCCGGTTCGCGCCCACCATCGAGTCGGCGATATGGTGCGCGGCTGGCTCGGTGGGCTGCTTCCGGCCACGGCCCAGGTTCGCCGGCCTGTCATCGGCCTGGGCGTCGCTGCTGCCCTGACCGGTGCGGCGGTCCTCATGATGTGGCCCGCCGGCGCGCCGCAACTGACAGCCATCTCTCAAACATCGCTCGCGCGCAACACGGCAATCACCGCCAGCAATCCGTTTGATGATCCTGTCGCCGCTCAACTGCAAGCGCGGTCCGCGGCCACCGCAGCGAGAACGACAAGCGAATGAAGCTGGCGCCTCGGTCGAACCCCCTTCAAACCGGCAGGCAGCGGTGGCGATGTCGCGCTCTTTGCGTGCCAATCGCCGCCGCAGTGCTCACCCTGCTATGGGCAACGCCTCCTGCTGCGGCCCAGCGAGGCCGGCCGAGATTGCCGCTACGACTACGGCTGCAGCGCCCTGCCGTGCGCGTGTTGGGCAGGCATCCCGGCGGTCCTATTGCAAACCGCCGCGTGCTGCAGCTTCTCGCCCACATGGTGCACCCCACCGCCGAATACAGCGGCACGCAGGTAACGCAACGCGGCGGCGTGGTATCGCGCCAGCAGATTGAAGGCGATACGCGCGGACGGGTTGTACGCACATTTCTTGCACCGCCGGATATGGCCGGGGATGTTATGATCGTTGGACCAAAGCAGTACCGGTACTACCACCGCCGCACCAACACGCTGGATGTTGCGCTTTGGCCCACGCAATGGAACGCCAACGTGCAGCGATTCCTTCTGCTGGTGCAACGCGGCGTGGTTCAGGCCGCGGTTGTTGGGCAAGAGACCATCGCCGGACGGAATGCCGCCATTGTTGCCCTTACAGCCGGGGCACACCAGATGAAGTACTGGATCGACATGCCTACCGGCATCGAACTGCAGAATGAGGTTTCGGGACCATCCGGGCTAATATCGCGGTCGTACCTCGAAAGCGTTACGGTTGGCCCCACCGCGCAAGTGCAGCCCAGCGCATTCAACCTGCGTATTCCCAACGCTCGCGTGAACACACTCTACCCAGGTGACCAGTTTCAAACTCTCGCGGAAGCCGCGCCCCATTCGCCATTTGCCGTGCTGCAGCCCACACGACTGCCACCCGGTTACTCACCACACGGCGTCTGGGTTTTTGGCGGCAGGAACCCGAATCCGAGGGCGACGTCATTGCTGTTACGGTACAGCAACGGCGTGAGCAGCTTCAGCCTGTATCAGCATATTGCGCCCGCGACGGTGCGGGCGCAGGTTCCAGCGGCCTTCACCTTCCGCAGGAGCGTTGAGCGCTGGGTAGTTTCCGACGGGCAGCGAACCGTAGTCGTGATCTACATGGGAGATCTTTCGCCAGCGAATGTGCGCGCGGTTTACGAGTCGCTGCGCTAACGGTGCGCTTCAATGCCAATCCGGGCGGACAGCCATGGCTGCCCGCCCGGATTGCGACCTGCGCTGCCGAACCGCCTGACCGCTACGGATGGTGCGGCGGCGGTCCTTGCTGTTGGGGCGAGCGGCCGTTATTTGGCGGCACGGGACCGCCCGGCCTTGGCGGCACCATGGCGGGAGGCGCCGGCCGCAGGTAGTTCTCGATCTTGCTGCTGCTCATCAAAGCCGACATCAGGTTGTTGCGCGTGGAGGCAAGGTAACTCTGGAGTGCAGTTTCGCGCGCGGCCGGGCTTATGTCTTTCCCCAGCTTCTCCACCTCAATCAGGTGATATCCGAACGTTGAGAGCACCGGTTGGCTGAGCACTCCAGGCTTGAGCGCAAAGGCGGCGTTGTCGAACTCCGGCACCATACTTCCACGCAGAAACACACCCAGGTCACCGCCGCGGTCCTTGGTGCCCGCATCATCGCTGAATGCTTTCGCCTCTTCGGCAAACGTCTTCTTCTTGCTTCGGATATCGGCGGCCACTTGCTGCGCCTTCGCCAGTGCGGCCTTCTGAGCTGCCGCGTTAGCCTGCGGATCCGGCTTGCCTGTGGAACTCACCGGATTCGTGATTTTAAACAGGATGTGGCGAGCCTGCAAGAAGTCGTTCGGGCCGATCGGGTGGCCCAGCTGCTGCTCCAGCTGCTTCTGAGTGATGTCATCCATCAACACCTGAAGCCGAATGTTCTGCTCAAGCTGTTCCCGCGAGAAGTTGCGCTGCGCCAGGAACTGGTCATCCGTCACGCCGGCGGGGATGATACCCTCCTTGTGAAGTTGCGCAAACAGCTCGGCTATGCGCGCCTGGACCTGTGCTGGGGTAGCAGTGACGCCAACCTTGGCCGCCTTTTGATCCAGGGCCCGCTCCATGAGCATGCTCTGCAGTCCGTTCTGCACAATGATCGGTGGGTTGGCGCGGACAGCCGCAATCGCCTGAGCCTGCGTAACCGTGTATGTCGCTGCGTGGGCCGGCCCAAAGAGCGCTGCAGCAACATCGATACCAACGGCACTGGCCACCGCCTGCTGAAACTGCTGCGGATTGCTGGTCTTGAGGAAGTCCAGAAACTGCGCCCATGTGATGGGCTGACCATTTACGCGGCCAACCACGTCATTCGGCCCTGTTGGGCGGGGCGCCGCGGGCTGTTGAATGGGAACCGGCGGGCCCTGGGCCAGTGCTTTGCCTGCCGGCGCAAGCGTAATAGATGTGGCCAGCAAAAGGCCACCGATTGGAAACTTCAACACGAGGCTCCTTTCAAGGATCCGAGGAATGCCGAAACGGTTCACCGTCAAGCACATGATCCGGCGACGCCCGGAGGCGTTTTCCGCACCCATACTTATACGCCACGCGGGCAAGAACCTGTTTCCAACAAGCGGCGGATGCTCGGTTCTGACGCTGCCGGCCGTACAGTATAACACGACCGCTCAGCTCGATTGAAAATCGGCGTTATAGCCGTACTCACGCGTATGGGCAACCTTGAGCCACGCGGCGAGCAGTTGAATTGCGCCTGCGATATCCTCCACATTAGCCATTTCATTCACCGTATGCACGTAACGCGTTGGAACAGATAGTGTGAAGCTGGGAACGCCGGCGCGGCTTCTCTGTATGGCGCCGGCGTCGGTACCACCGGCAGGAAGAACTTCCAACTGATATTTGATGGAGTTCTCATCGGCCACGTCACGGAAGTGACGGACCAATCTGGGATGACACAGCAGCGATGAGTCGGTGATTTTGACAGCGCACCCTTCTCCGAGCTCGGTCACATGTTCGTGGTCTGCGGGACCGGGATAGTCATTGGCCAATGTAACATCCAGCGCGATCCCGATATCAGGTTCCAGCGCCCATGCCGCCGTGGTGGCGCCGCGCAGGCCCACCTCCTCCTGAGTGGTGGCGGCCGCAAGGATCGTGGCCTCCGTTTTCTCGGAACCCAGCAGGCGGAGCGCTTCCAGCATCACGAAGACGCTGAGGCGATTGTCCAGCGTTTTACTCACCACCACGTCGCCGATACGTTCGGCGGTGCGATCCATCGTCACCATATCGCCTGGCTCAACCTCTGCCTTGACTCGATCGGCGGGCATGCCGAGATCCACAAACATCTCCTCCACACGGGGCGGTTTGCGTGCGTCGTCTGCGCTGAGCATATGGATCGGCTTGGATGCCTGCATGAGAGCACCACGCAGCACGGCCCCGCGGTATCCGTGTACCAGCACGCGCTGGGCCACCATATTCCGCGCATCCCAACCGCCGACGGGCTTGAGCCGCAAGAAGCCGCGTTTATCCACGTGCTTCACCATAAAGCCTATCTCGTCCAGATGCGCGGCAACCATCACGCGCGGGTGCTGGCGGTGACCATTCCTTGTGCCTGTGAGGTTTCCCATCACATCGCACTCCACGGAATCGACCAGCCCTCGCATCTCGGCTGCTACGAGCGCGCGGATCGGCTCTTCACGGCTGCTAACGCCGGGCGTTTCACAGATCCGCTTGAGGAGATCGAAATTGATGTCGGTCATGGATAGCTCCTGGAGGTGACGGCAGGCTCGGGATGTCGATGAAATACGTAGAAGTCGGGTGGGCGGCCAGGCACTCGGAACGAACGCACGAAAAGATACTTCGACGAGGGCAGCGGCACGCCCTGCCTGCCCAGGGTGCGTATCTCCGCCGGACGCAGGCACAGCCAGTCCGGCCGCAGCCGGCGAACGATATCGCCGAGCGGCTGGGCTGTACGGTATGAAGCGAGCACCTCCGGCGATACCAGCGCAATCTGGTCCAGGATCGGCCTATGCGAATAGTAGCCCACATAGCCGATCGGCTCAAGGAAGATGCGTTCGTTGCGGGCAGCGTGTTCTCGAAACCAGATGCCCATCGGGCGGCGAAGTGTGTTCTCCACCCACTGAGTGTGCGCCACATCAGCCCGCACGCTGCGCACGTGAACGGCCCCGACCAGTGCAGCGCCGGCAAGCGCGACCGGCCCGACGCCCTGGAGCCGGCTGCGGGTTGAGTCGCCAAGATGGGCAATCGCAAATCTCACCACCGCGTCTCCGCCGATGCCGGCTACGATGAGAAACACCGGCCAGGGCGGCAAAAAGTACCACGCGAAGGCCGGCACGTGCGACGTGAGCATCGTTACGTAGTAGATAGCCAGCCAAAGCAGCGCCGGCGCCAACAGCGGCAGCCCTGTAAGGTGACGGTTGCGCTGAAAGATACGCGCAGCACCAACCAGGAAGCAGCACGTGAGACCCAATTGCACGGCGCCGCGAAGAAACTGCTGTTCAAATGCCTTGAGGTTCATCGCGCGAAGCGTAAGCCCGCGACCGTAAACCGTCAATTTGGCAACCAGCGATAGGGGAATCGGCGAGCCGAAATATACGGTTGCCCAGATCACCCAGGGCAGC
Source organism: Armatimonadota bacterium (assembly GCA_028871815.1). Classification (NCBI taxonomy): domain Bacteria; kingdom Bacillati; phylum Armatimonadota; species Armatimonadota bacterium. The sequence continues at coordinate 213,360 of JAGWMJ010000001.1, forward strand.
GCCACCAGCAGGGACGCGGCAACACCGCGCCATGGAACACAACGATTGCGCAGAACCCAGAAGATAACGAGGAGAGCAAGCAGCAGCAGACCGTCGATGCGGAGGAGGAAGAGGAGGCTGCCGAGCAGGCACATCAGCGTAGGTTGATCCTCGATGAAAGCCAGTATCGCGCCGAGGCTTACGCAGGTTACCAGGCCGGATTCCATGCCGCCGGTGCTGATGTTTATCGGTGTGGAACCAACCGCGTAGAGCAGCGCTGCAGCCAGACCGGCCCATGGCAGACCGATCTTTCGCGAGGCAAGAGTCCGCCAGATAAGCCAGCACGTGAGAGAATCGGCGGCAATGTTTAGCAGCTTTCCACACAAGCCGGCATTGAGGCGCATCGAAGCAAACAGCGCCAGCAGCAGGGTGTATAGCGGCGTGGTTGTGCCCAGCACACGGTGGCCAGGATTGTAAACAAACCCCAGGCCCTGCGCAATGTTGCGAGCGTAGCGCAGCGTAATCAGAAAGTCTTCCGCCGTACTACCGGTTGTGGTGGAGACCCAAATGCGGCTCACAAACGCCAGGATGGCGATCGTCAACGCAGCCAGTGCAAGCCGATGGGCGCGCGCAGCCTGTAACACCGGCACGCCTTGCTGCGACTCCGACAAGGGCCGTGCCGCGCTACTCAAGGCCACCGCTCAATCCGAACGCAGTCGGGCCGTGCGCGCGCCACGCAACTCGGCGAGGGCAGAGCTTTGGTTCCTCAGCGGTCACGCGGTCCGCTGCGGCGCTTCTCCCACATCGCTTCGATCTCCAGCCTGACACGAGCTCGCGACGCGGATCGACGCTCTCCCCGCGAAGCCCGCGCTGCTTTTGCCAGGCTGCTGGCAGCGAAACGGCTGAGCTTCACGGTATCGCTGCGCTTTGCCGGCCGCGGAGTCTTGCCATAGGTGCCGTCCGATATCTGCTGCTCGCGCAGCGCCCGGCGCGCATCTATCGTCTTCTGGGTGATCAGCGTCCGAAGAAGCAGGTCAGCCAATGGATTCAGTACGCAGAAGTTGCTCTGCATAAAGCGATGGTGCAGGTGATGATGCGCTCGGAGGAACTGAAACCAGCGGAACCGCTCAACGAAGTGGTTCCGGGGAACATGCATGTTCCAGTGCATGTATTCATAGACCAGGAAGTAAGCCACCACTCCAGCGACACCGCCGAAGAGTGTGTAGTGCACGAAATGGTTGATCAACATCATCACGGGCAGATGCAGCGCCACGATTCCCGGCAGCGCGTACGGCTTCAGCAGGATGTGATCGGTGTGGCCCTCTTCCTCCACATAAAAGCTGCCGTCTCCACGGTAGATGCCGTGATGCTGGACGGTATGGCCGTAGAAAGCAAGCCGTGGCGGCCGCCGCTGGTGCATCCAGTACTTGTGCCAAAACCACTCAAAAAAGCTGCCGTAACTGATCCATAGGAGAGCGGAAGCCAGTTCGTGAAGAACCGTTGTGGGATTAACGACCATGCATCGACCTCTGCGGACTCGCTGTGGTAGAGAGCCTGACCCGCCCGCTTAGAATACCCGGTGGAGCGCTTCGACACGCCGACCGGGTACACCATGGCTATGCAGCCACTGCTAAAACCAAACTTGCTGAGGGCCGGTGACCGCATCGCAGCCGTTTCGCTCTCTTCCGGCGCTGCCGCGCGGTTCCCACACCGCTATCAAGCCGGCTGCCGCCAACTGGAGGCAGAGTACGGCGTAACCGTTACCAGCATGCCCAACGCCCTGCGCCCACATGAGTTCCTGGCGGCGAACCCACAAGCCCGGGCGGATGACCTGATTCAGGCGCTGGAAGACGACACGATCTCGGGGATCTTCTCGACGATTGGCGGTGACGACTCGATTCGCCTGCTGCCACTGATCGACCCGGCCCATATCCGCCGCCATCCGAAGCCGTTTCTGGGTATGTCGGACACCACAATTACGCACTTTCAGTTTCTTGCCGCCGGTGTCGCAAGCTTCTACGGTCCGGCAATCATGACAGGCTTTGCTGAGAACTGCGGCATGCACGCCTACACGCGCGATGCCGTGCGCCGTGCACTTTTCGAGCCTGAAACCGAGCGGCGCCTTCCCGAAAACCCGGAAGGCTGGACGGTGGAGCACCTCGACTGGCAGGATCCCGTCAATCAAGGTATCCGGCGTCGGCTGCAGCCGCCGATGCCATGGCGGTTTGCTCAGGGCGAAGGTGTGGTTTGCGGACGCTTGATCGGCGGGTGCATCGAGGTCCTGGATTGGCTGCGTGGAACGTCAGTATGGCCTGCAGCCCATGAGTGGGAGGGCTCGATTCTGTTCATCGAGACGTCGGAGGAGGCTCCGGAACCGCTTGCGATGCTGAGGATGTTGCGGTGCCTCGCAGCTGTTGGCGTGCTTGAACGCGTGGAGGGGGTTCTTCTGGGGCGACCGGGAGGAGCCAAAGTGGACCCGGCGCGATTTAGCGAGTGGGAAATCGCGCTACTGGGCGCCCTGCGCGAGGCCGGCCGCGAAGATACTGCCGTTGTGACCCGGATGGACTTCGGACATACGGACCCGGTGGCCGTGCTGCCGTTTGGCTCGCTGGCGGAAATCGACTGCGTACGCAAACAGATCCGGCTGCACCCGGGCGCTGCCCTCAAATAGTGTGGCTACGGCCCCTTGTAGGTGAGCGCCGCACGCATGTACCGGGCAAATTCGGGCGCAGGCTCGTAACCGCTGATGTACGAGACCACGTTGCCTTCAGGCGATACAAAGAGGATGTAGGGAAAGCCGGTAACTCCGACCTCCTTTGCAAGACGGTCAGCAGCGACATCCTTTTCGGGATTAGCTTTCAGCGTCACGAAGCGCCGGGCCAGAGAACGAACGACCGGATCGGTATAGGTCGTGTGGTCCAGCAGTTTGCAATACTCACACCAGGTTGTATAGAAATCGACCATCACCAGCTTATGGCGCAGTCGCGCTATGTGAAAGGCGACGCCTACGTTTTGCTGCCACGAGATCGTTGGCGCCACAACTTTTGCCTTGTGTACCGGATGGAGATGATGCGCGGGCTTTGGTGCGTGGTGACCGGCAGCCGGCTTTTTGTGCTTGCCATGATGGCCGGATGGCGCCGCAAGCGCCGAGGACGAGGATACGCAGAGGACCAGCGCTGCGGCTACAGAATATGGTTTTCTCATGGAGTTCCGCATGCTGCTGTCACATTAGGATCAATCGCGGGCCAATAAATGCTGCATGGCAGGCAAAAGCGCAGACGCAGGTGTATAGCCGGTAAAGCGATATGCAGGCGATCCGTGGCTGGTGAGGAGTATTGTAGTGGGCCAAACAGTGACGTGATAACTCCGGGCCGTTTTCGTATCGAGGGCGCGCTCCAGGCGCACGCATTGAAATCGCGTGCTGAGGTTTTCCACGCCGACATCGGCAAACGTTTCGGCATCCATTTTGGCCGACCAGCCGCCTGATGCGGATTGGAATGCCAGCAGAACGGGTTCTCTGGTTCGTCGGGACGCACGGAGAGCAGATCGGTACGTTGGCGCCCAGGTCATCAATCCGCCCGCGCGGCTCTCACGGATTGCACCGAGCACGCCGGCGCCCAGTAACAGCGCCATGAATGGGAGCCAGCCAACCGCTCGTTCCACGGCTCGTATCAGCTTCGTGTGAAGGTTCTTGTGCATAAGCTGCAACGGGTTGCGCCCGCATTATAGCGCAGATTGGAGCACACTGCGCGTCAAGCTGCCGGCGGAGCATCCTGATCGGGCACCAGCGCGGCGTCCAACTTGCGTCCCTGTGTCTTGAGGAGCTGCAGGATCAAATCGGCCTGGTACTCCAGGTGCTCCAGGATCAGCTCAACCTCCTTCTCGGCCTTCACGTTGACTTCAAAATCGTTCTGTGCGCGCAGTTCGGAGTGGCGGCCCTGGAGATTTTGACCAACCATAATCAGCGGCATCAGCAGGATCTGTATCACGTTGCTGATGAGGAGGTAGGCAACGAACGCGGGAAACGGGTCAAAGGCGTGGAGGCGCAGCGCCGGCAGCTCAGAGGCGGCAATGTTGTAGCCGGTCCAGACGACAGTCCAGACCAGGATGATAAGGAAAAAGCCCATCGTCCCTACTCTTTCGGTTATGAGGAGGGCTGCGCGGTCCAGCATGGTGAGGCTCTGCTCATGCTCGGAGTTGATATCGCGTGGCGGTTTGATGCGCTTTCGCAGCTCAGCGAGCTTGGGCGGGCGGGCCGGTGGTGTTGCCTGAGTCATCCGTTGGCTCCTGTCATTTCCGCGGTGGTAACTGCCGGTGCGGCCGAGCGTACGGTCGTTTTGAGCTATTGTCCGGCACGGGGCAGGAATCCTGCCTGCGCAACGTAAGAGGCATTGTGGGGTCAAACATAAACTGTTGCTTGCACACGTGAGGACTGGGCGGGAGGGTCCATTGAGAATTCGAGTGGTAGGTTTGCCTGCCGTGCTGTGCTCGGCGGCCTGGTTGGCGGCAGTTGGCGCGCGTGCCCGCGCAGAAATTACCCTGGCCCCGATATTCGGCGCCGGCGCGATACTTCAACGGGACGCGCCCCTGACCATCTGGGGCACGGCCCAGGACGCCGAGCGCATATCGGTAACGCTCAATGGACACCATGTAACCACAGTGGCGTCGAACGGCAAGTGGCACGCCGTCTTTCCCGCCATGAAAGCGGCCGGCCCGGTAACTCTGGAGGTGGCCGGCAGCAACACCATTGTTCGGCACGAACTCTGGATCGGCGAGGTGTTTCTCTGCACAGGCGGCAGGTTGGTTTCGGCGCCGCTGCCGACCGGCTCGACGCCAGGCACACTGGATCAGGCGCCTCCAGTTCGCGTGCTTTATGCAGGGTCCAATGCGGGACAAGCTGGTTGGCAGGAAGCCCGTTCCGCGATGCCATCGGCTGCCATGTTCGCGTTCGCGCAAGCGCTGCGGCAATCGACGCATACGGCGGTCGGGCTGGTCGTGGCCGTTGACCGTTCTGCGCCGATCTCATCGTGGATAGCGCCAGGCTCTGAACCCGGTTCACCGGCAGCCGTGACGACAGCGACTGCGGCGGGCCCTGCGTTTTCGAAGTTGATTGCACCGCTGGCGCCATACAGTTTCGGGGCGGTGATTCTGGCGCCGGGCGTTGCCGACCTTGCCGAGGCCTCCGCCTGGCGCGCCCGGGCGGGCTGGCTTATCTCCGGTTGGCGCAAGCTATGGAGCCAGCCACTTCCGTTTGTGCTGGTGCAGGCGCCGGGGCACACCGGTCCCGGCAGCATGGGCGGTTGGCCCGAATTGCGCGAGGCGGAGTTGGGCGCCAGTACGACGACGGCCGGAGTTGCGCTGGTGGTTACGGCGGACCTGGCGCCAGATGATGCCTCCGGCGATAAGAACCCATCGACGATAATTGGTCAACGGCTGGCTGCAACCGTGCAGATGTTCGGCTCCGGGTTCACAGGTGGTCCAACCGGGCCGCGGCCGATCGGCATGCAGCGGGAGATGAATCAGTTCCTGGTGACTTTCGACCATGTCGGAAAGGGACTTATCGCTCCAGGCGGCGAACTGGACGGCTTCGAAGTTCAGGACAAAGGCGGTTTGTGGCATCCCGCAGAGGCGTTTATCCGCCGGGGTAACACCGCTATCGTGTTTTGTGAAGGGGTGGATCCGCCGGCAGCGGTGCGGTATGGCTGGGCCGACGCTCCGCAGATGAACCTGGCGAACAGTGACGGCGCCCCGGTTTCGCCATTCCGTCTGACACCCTAAGTGGCGTGCAGCTGCTTGCGCATGAGGCGGTGCTCAATATTGGCATCCAGGAACACGGGTCCCTCAGCGGAATAGCCCAACGCTTCGTAGAAGGGAATGGCATGCAGTTGCGCGTCGAGCTTTGTGCTCTTGATGCCAAGCCGCCTCGCCTGCGCCTCGACGGCCGCCATCAGGAGTCGTCCGACGCCGTGCCGGCGGTGCCGGCGCAGAACGGCAACGCGGCCAATCTTGCCCGCGCCACCGGCCAGTACGACCAGCCTTGCCGCCCCAACAGCCTCCTGCGCGCCGCTCGAATGGAAGAGCGCGAGAAAATGGTAGGCCGTGTCGTCCCAGGCATCCAGCTCCTCCTCTTGTGGCACCAACTGCTCGACCACAAACACCGTTACGCGCACGTCAAAAGCTTGAGCGCGATCTTCCGCGGAGGTTGCCGCCACAACCGAGTAGCGGGGAGGTTCTTGAACCGATGGCGGCATGGAGTCACCTATTCCCCCAACAGGCGCCGCCTTCCTCGGTCCGCCAATCGGCCCACAATTGCTGAAACCGCGGCGGAACCGGCGTGGTAAGCTAAGATTGTGGATGCGCAGCCACCACATACACCCTATCGCCCCACCGAGCCGGTGGTTTTGCCGACGGAGCCGACGCGAAGCGTAACGGACATTATCGCGCAGTTGCAGCGCGATGCCGACACGGAGCGGAGTTTGGCGCGCCGCCGCCGGGCGCGCATAGCTTTGCTGGTTGTGGGCCTGGCGCTACTTTGGCGATGGATCCATGTTTTCCCATGGTGGCTCTGGGTGGCAGGCGGCGTCGGCGTTACCAACGATCTGGCGATGCTCCGGAGGCGCCGCGCGGCATCCGCACAGCAGCTCGGCAACACGGCAGATCCCATCGCAATCGGACCGCTGCTCGCCGTTGCCGTGCGCGACAGCCAGGAGAGCGTTCGGCGGGCCGCTCGTGATGCTCTCTGCAAGCTCCTGCCACGGGCCCGGGCAGACACGGCCGCACAGATTTCCGCTGGACAGATGGAGTGCCTGGTTTTGTTGATGCAGCATGGCAGCACGGAGTTCACGATCGCTGGACTGCAGGCTTTGGAACAGGTCGGTGATGACCGAACCGAGCCGCTTGTGGAGCAGCTTGCCACCAGCCGGATCCCGGCAGTGAGGTCTGCGGCGCTGCGGGCGCTGCCTTTTGTGCAGCAGCGCGCCACGATACGCCGCGACTCCGCCATGCTGCTGCGGGCTGCCGGCGCCGCAGAGACTACGGCTTCGCCGGCGGAGCTGCTGCGAAGCGCCGGCGCAGCGGCGGTTGAGCCGGCGGAGCAGCTTCTGCGACCCGGCGCGAACACCGAAAACGCGTGAACGTACGCACGAACTGGGCCGCAACTGCCGGTTCGGTGGCCGCCTGCCTGCTCAGCGGCCTGCTGGCCGGCGCACGGGCAAATTGCGAGATACCGGGGCAATCGCAACCGCGTTGGTCCGCCGGTGGAGTTGATCTGTCGGTTGCCGGTGTGCCACTGCTCGCCGGCGGATTGGTACAGTTATTCACTGCCGCCGGCGCCGGCGTGTACAGTTCCGGCGGCTCGCCACCGCAGGTCACCGCGATGGCGCTTGCCGGCGGCGGATGGCAATACGTTGCCAGGTATACCGGCCCGCAGCAGTTCACGGCTGCCGAGACTGTGACGGTCGCCGCCGGCCGCGTGACCTGGGCGCTGACAGCCCAGCAGAATGGCCCGGCGCCTGTCCGGATGGAGTGGAACGCGGCTCGCATTCCAGCCGCTATATTGGTCGGGTGCGACTACCGCGCGACCAACCTCGGCGGCGTGGATGTTTCCGGCACCGTCGGTTACCTGCCGGCGAGCGGCGACATGCTCGCCGCATCGCTCGGCGGGATTGTGACCTCGCTGGCGCTAAAGCACACCGGAGGCGGTTACCTTCGCTTTTCTGCGCCTGCCGGTGAGGGCTTCCTGTTGTTTGACGCACGACGGGATGTCTGGCTGGAAGGCCAACGCGTATTCTGGCTCGGCGTACCGGACGTGACGCTGGTACCCGGACGCCCGGCGCGGCTGCAGATCGAGCTGGCCATCACGACGCCTGCCATCGGAGCAGCGGTACCAGACGTCAGCATTCCGTCACCGGCTGCGCCGGTGGCACTCGCGAAAGAGCCGGCTCCGGCACTTTTGGACGCTGACGGCAACCCGATCCTGATCCCGATGCCCAAAGAGGTGCGATTTACCAGCAACCGCATGCGGCTCCGCGGCACAGTCCCGGTGTGGCTGCCCCGGTCCACGCGCAGATTTGCACGTCTGGAGGCTGCCGTGCGCAGGCTGACCCGGCGCTGGCAGCGCCGGTACCGCGTCCGGATGCCAATTCGATGGGGTGCATGGAGCGGGCGCGGCATCGGTGTATCTGTTTCGCGGGCCGGCGCGCTGCCGACCGATTCTCCTGCCGCACCGCGAGAGGCGCAGGGCTACGCACTCACGGTCACGGCATCCGGTGTGGCGATTACAGGCACCGATGAGCGAGGAGCATGGTATGGACTGCAGACGCTGAGGCAGCTTGTGATGCGTTCGCCGCACGGTGAGGCGTGGCTGCACGGCGTTGAGATTACCGACTGGCCGAGTCTCGCCTTTCGTGGCGCCCACCTCTTTGTAGGCAAGCATGCGCTGCCGTTCCACACTCGGTTGATTTCACACATTTTCGGCCGGTTCAAGCTGAATGCGCTCGTTCTGGAGTGTGAGTACTCCCGGTGGAAATCACATCCGGAAATCCGCGTCCCGGAAGCGATGCCCCTCCGCGACCTGCGGGCCGAGGTCGAGTTTGCACGACGGCGCTTTTTGCAGCCGATACCGTTGATCCCGTCGCTGAGCCACACGGACTGGATCTTCAAGAATGGACGCCACCTCACGCTGGCGGAAGACCCGGCGAGTCCACACGCCTACGACGTATCCGACCCACGATCGTATCAGATCCTGTTCGATGTATATCGTGAGGCGATCGGTATTTTCCGCCCGAGCGCTTTCCACATTGGGCACGACGAACTCCTCTCCGCGGGATCTTCAGCACCTGGCGCCTATCCTTTCCGCGCAAACCACCGCGGCGCCGGCACAGCACAACTTTTTTCCGGCGACGTCTGGCGCATCGACGCTTTCCTGCGCGCCCAGAACATCCGACCGATGATGTGGGCCGACATGCTGCTTGCTCCCTCGGATGGCAATCCGGCGCGATATCCCCGGTTTCCGGCGGCCAACGCACCAACCGCGGCGGCAGCGCAGGAGATGAGGCAGAATCTGCCCGGGGACATGATCCTGGACGACTGGCGATATGAACCCGGCAGTGAGCAGCGCAATGGATTGAACCTGTTTCTGAACAGCGGGCATGATGCAATTGGCTGCAGCTGGTTCCAACCGCAGAATATCCGTGGTTGGGCGCTTCAATGTGTGCGAAAAGGCGCCCTGGGCCTGCTGCAGACTACGTGGGCTGGATATAACAGCGGTGAAGCGCTTCTGCACACGCAGCTGCGCCAGTTTGACGCTTTTGTACTGGCCGCAGAGTACAGCTGGAGCGGAACGAAACTGCAGCCCGGCGACGGTTCCTCACCGCCGGCGGCCGGCACGCTCCCGTGGAATGCGCGCGACGTTTTCATTCGCTCCTGGAGCCGGTCGTCCCAAAGCACAGCAAGCGGCTGGACGATTAACCTGAGCCAGGGCACGAACATGCAGCTCGCGGCGCCGAGATCGCACGGTCTCCCCTGGTCTGCGCCTCGAACCGCCTCGGCAGCCTGGAGCGCTAGGGATCCCCTCGATGGCGCGGTAGTGCAGAGCGAAAAGGTTCCGACAGGCGTCTGCCTGCGCAGCCGCCTGGAGGTGAACCGAGGCGAGGTCGGACCCGGCGCCATCGTACTGCACCCCAACGCACGCGCCGGCCATATCGCGCTCCTGCAGGCATGCGCCTTCCCATCACCGGATGGTACGACCGTGGCAACAGTGACCCTGAGCTACGCGGATGGCGGCCAAGCCGAACTTCCTCTGCGGTATGGCCGCGAAACCGGCGCTCTGGATGACAACGGCGAGCCGGCCGGAATGACCACCGCGCTGATCCCCTGGCGGGCCGATGCCGCTGCGGCGCCACTGTGGCTCCGGATTTGCACGCTGACCAACCCGCAACCGGGCAAGCGGATCGCGGCCATTCGCATCGCCGCGATCGACCCGGTGGCTGCACCGGTTCTGTTCGGCATCACGGGCTGGTAGTGGTTATAGCAGCGGCCGATTTTGACGCGCCGCGAATCCGGGCCTCGAGCAGCGCTGTGACCTGCGGATGGTTGTAAGTCTTTGCCCAGGCGAGCGCCGACCAGCCGCGGGCGTCCAGCATATTCGGGTCGGCGCCGGCATCCAGAAGCGTTCTGGCGTTGTTTGCACTGCCCTGCGCTGCCGCCACCATCAGCAGCGTCATGCCATCCGCGGAGTGTTGGCGCTGGTTTGGGCTTGCCCCATGCGCGATCAGCGCCTTCACCGCCGCAAGTGGAAGAGCCTGCTCCATGGCGACTTCCATCGGGCTTTGGGCCTTGGCATGCAGCGCTCCCGGCGCAGCCTCGGGCGGCGGCGGTACCACGGTGGGCTTCGCGCCATGGTTCAGCAGCCAGAGCATCAAAGGTGTATCGCGAATCTGAAGCGATGCGACCAATGCGGACTCACCATCTACCGTGAAGTTCACATCGACGCCCATCTGCACCATCTGCTCTACACGAGGCAGGTCACCTGCAAGCGCCGCCGCGACCAGAAACTGGTTGCGATCCTTCCGCCCCATCAAGGGTGCGCCTGCCGCCCTGGTTCCCCGGCGCAGCAGCTGCTCAATCGCTGCTACGGTTTTTGGGTGCCTACCGATTTCCGCCAGGCAGAGTGGCGTATCGTGGTAGACGGTGTGGACGTTCAGGTTGGCGCCGAGCGCAACAAGCTCCCGCACCTCGGCCGTTCGACCGCGCATCGCCGCCAGTTCCAGGCTCACATCGGCAGAGGAGGGATCGACGCGCAGCAGTTTGCGCAGGAGTGGCTTGGGCGCCGAGTTCTTCAGGGCAAACCGGATCGCGTCATCGTTCGGCCTGGCTCCAGCGTCGGCCAGCGTTTCGGCAGTGCCCCATTCTCCGCTGACCATCGCTGCCGCCAGCGCGGTGGTATCGATCTGGCCCGGAATTGAGATCGCGGCCGCCGGACTCGCTCCCTGCGCGATCAATTGCCGACATACCACCACGCTGCCATCCTCGGCGGCGCGAATAAGCTGGGCGTTTAATGAGAGCTTTGCTCCGAGGCCTCTCAGAATGTGTACCATGGCATCATTCCGCTGAACCAGCGGCGCGTCCGCCACATCGCGTTGGGCGAGTATCTGACGTGGATCCGCACCGTTGGCCAAATCTCGCCGCACGCGAGCCACGTCTCCGTTCGCGAGCGCGAATTGAACGTCTCGATCAGCTATTCGCGCACGCGCCGCTCGCGCCCGATAGAACAGGATGACCAGCAAAGCGGCAGCCAGCGCACCGCCGACCAGCCCGCGCAGCAGCCTGGCGCTCATCCGGCCAGCAGCTCCTGCGCCAGGATGAGGTCCGCCGCCGCCATCGTCTTCACGGCGTCGGCAAAGCAGGAGGATGGCTCCGGACCGCCCCGAAGCGCGTCGAGGAATTCGCGGATTTTGGCGCGGAAGCCACCGAGGATCCAGGGACGGCTGTCACCGGCGATGGTGGCGGCGTCAAAGCTCTCCCCCTCCAGACGGCCGTCGGCGTACAGGTTTCCACCGGTTTCCAGTTCCAGCTCTGCGCAGATGGAGGGCGCGTGGATCTGCACCCGGAAGGTGCGCCGGCCGCTCGTCCAGCTGTTGGCCAGCATGCCCACCGAGCCGTTGTCGAATTCGATCATCGCGCTGAAGAAGTTGATATCCGGTGTACCGATACGCCGGGCGGCCGATTGAATGCGCACAATCTCGCCGCGGCAAAGCCATCGGAGTGTATCGATGGCGTGCACGCCGTCATCCATCATGTGATCGCGGGCATCGAGGTATGGAGCGGGCGAGCATTTGTAAAACTCGCAGACGGCATGCGTCACCGGACCGCGTTCGCGGCACCTGATCGTCATCTCGCGGAGGATCGGCGAGCTTCGCCGCTGGAAGCTCACCTGCGTTACGCAGCCATTCTTGTCGGCAAGATGCGCCAGCGCCCGCGCCTGATGCACGGTAATGCCCATCGGCTTTTCGATGTACAGCGGGCAGCGACGTTCGAGGAGCCAAACCCACAGCGGAAACATGATATTGGGCTGGCCGATGCACCACACCGCTTCCGGCTCGACCTCATCCACCATCCTCTGATAGTCGATAAAGCGCCGAGCGTGGTTAAGGGAGTGGCGCTCGCACGTTTGCGCCATTCGCTCTTCGTTGAGATCACATACGGCCGCAACCTCCGCATCCGGGAATGAAATGAGCGACGGATAGTGCACGGCGTTTGCCATGGCGCCGCATCCGATGCAGGCGATTCTTATCGGTGAACTCATGTCCGGTGACCTCACAGCCTAGGCAATGCGCATGGTAAGGCCGCCATCGATCGTAACCGTTTCTCCCGTAATGTAGTCGTTGGCCAGGAGCATCCGGATCACTGATGCCACCTGCCCGGCACTGCCCTCGGAATGAAGCGGCACGCGGTTGTTGAGGTTGTGCGCTTTCGCCTCCGGCGTCATGGTCTGATGGAAGCGCGTCCGGATAATGCCCGGCGCCACGCAGTTCACACGGATATTATCCTCTGCCAGGTCACGGGCGAGCACACGCGTAAACTGGGGCAGCGTGCCCTTGACTACACCGTAAGCCGCTGCACCAGCGCAACCACGCAAACCGGCAGCGGATGAGACCAGCACGTCGGCGCCATATCCGGCCCGCTTCTGATACGGCGCAACGGCCCGAGCGAGATGAAATACAGCGTGGACGTGCAGGTCGAACGCGCCAAGCCATGCCTCCTCGGAGACTTCCAAAATCGACCCTGGTACCGGTCCACCGGCCGAGTGCACCAGCGCTTCGAGCCCGCCCAGTTGCTGTGCGGCTTGCAATACCGCAGACCGACAGCCCTCCCCGGACTGCAGGTCCATCTGGATATGCTCGCACTGCCGGCCGGATTGCCGTATCTCTGCCTGCAGATCCATCGCCTCGGCATCCGCGTTGCGCGACACCACTGCGAGCCTGGCCCCATGCTGCGCGAGAAGCCGCGCGGTGGCGGCGCCGATCCCGTGCGTACCGCCTGTAACCAGACACCTCAAGCCTTCGATCTCCAACGTCCCTCCTTGCACGCAGAGCGCTGCGGGCCTATGTGGAACCGCCGGCGTGTCGTGAAACAGCGAGTGCGCAAAGGCAACGTCCACGCTAATGAGGCGATCCACAGCTGCAGCGTCGGAGTACTCGGCGGTGAGGCAGACCACGCCATCCCACTCTCGCCGCCGCAGTTCTGCCGCCACGCGCGGCCACGAGGCCAATCCCAGCCTTCCGGCGGTGAACCAGTGCTGCCACTCGGCGACCTCGGCCTCTGGTCCGTTGGTCCGGCGCCAGATCGCGTTCTTGAGGTTCACCATCCGCAGGTATGGCCAGATGATGTCGATGGCGTCTTCCGGCTCCTCACCGTTCAAAGCGTTGTGCGCGGCGTCCCACACGGCCGCAATAGCCTCTCGCGGGTAGGGTTCGCACAATCGGAGCAGCCCTAACGCGTTGGGAATGCACCTTCCGCTGTGATTCTGCAGGCCCAGGGTAACGCCGTGCTTCAACAGCAGCGGCGCCAGTTGATCGAACTCGCGCCGCAACCGCTCTTCCGTGGCGCGGTAGCCGGCCGCATCTACATTGAGGCAGACACGGATCACCGGCACTCCAGCCTCGGAACAGGCCGCCAAAGATCGTTCATCGGTTGGGCCGGCGATACTCTCTATGGTAAGCCCATAATCCGCCAGCATACGAGCGGCCTGCGACAGTTCGGCCACTCGATCCGGTGGCACCGGATATCCGGGCCGAACCGGGAGTTCAATGCCATTGAATCCAAGTGACGCAACCATCGCTCCAAGCTCCGGCAGAGCGAGGTGCGGCCATGGCTTTGTGAAAACTGTGAACTTGATGATGTTAACCCACCGAGAAGACGACGTACATGGCAGTTCGGCTTGCCACCTGCGAATCACTTCCCGGCAGGAATGCTGCGCCGACTAATTCAATACCCCGCCGTATTGCCCGTATCCGCCGATTCGGAGAGGTTACCATGACCGCAGACACGGCCTCGAGCGACACGATCACTCTGGAAGCGCGTCTTGACGCGCTTGAAACCCACGGCTATGTCGTGATTCCGGCCGCGCTTACTGCGGATGAGACGGAGCGATGCCGAACGGCGCTGAATATGGCGCGAGCGAACGGCTGGGAAGAGGGGCTGAACGCGGTCGGCAACATGTGGTTCGATCACCTGCTGGAGCAGAACCCTGAAGTATTCCGGCCGCTCATCGCGCACCGCTCCGTGCGCCCGTACCTGGAAGCGCTCTACGGACCCCAATGCCAGCTGCGCCGCCTGAGGGCCCATATCAATCCCGGTGAGTACCTGCAGGAGTGGCACATGGATTTCTACGGATACTGGCATCAACCGCTTCAGCCGCGCTACGCCGTGCGCGGTACCGGCATCAACACCACCTTCTATTTTCAGGATAATGGTCCCGGTGTTGCGCGGCTTACATTTGTAAAGAACGGCCACAAGTCGGCGCCGCCAGCGGAGTTGTTCACGACGCAAGGCAGGACCAGCGATCACTCCGCGTTTGAGCGCTGGTGCTACCAGCAGGAGCAGGAAACAATCTATCCCAAGGCGGGCGAGGCGGTCCTCTTCTTTTCGCACATTCCGCACCAGGGCGCTAAAGAGGATGCCTCAGCGGAACGCTCGAATGTGGTGTGCCACTATCAGGGCAATCCATTCTATACCGGGCTGCCGCATGTGTCGGTACCCCTGGGCGATCCCGGCGTCTTTCCGATAGCGCAAGGCGCCTGAACCGATGCCGAGGCACTATCTCTGCGTGAAAACCTCCTCTGCGTTTTCGATCGATGGCAATGTGCACAAGCCGGAGTGGGATGCGGCGCCCTGGACGGAGGACTTTGTGGATATTGAAGGGTCGGCGAAGCCGCTGCCGGCGCTTCGCACCCGTGCCAAGCTCCTTTGGGATGATGAGTACCTGTACATTGCCGCTGAACTTCAGGAGCCGGATGTTTGGGCTACCCTGACGCAGCGGGATTCGGTGATATTCCACGATAACGACTTTGAAGTGTTCATCGATCCTGACGGAGATAATCACGAATACTACGAGCTTGAGATCAACGCCCTGAATACCGTGTGGGATTTGCTGCTGATAAAGCCGTATCGCGACGGCGGTCCACCGGTCACCGGCTGGGATATTGCGGGCCTGAAATCGGCCGTTCAGGTTCAAGGCACGTTGAACCGGCCAGGTGACGTCGACCGTGGCTGGAGCGTGGAGCTGGCCCTGCCGTGGCACGCCCTCGCCGAATGCGCTCACCGCCGCACACCACCGCAGGATGGTGATCAGTGGCGCATCAACTTTTCTCGCGTGGAGTGGGACGTCCACGTTGTGGATGGCAGTTACCGGAAGATTGACGGGCGGCCCGAGCATAACTGGGTCTGGTCGCCCCAGGGTGCGATCAACATGCACATGCCGGAGATGTGGGGATACCTGCAGTTCTGTACGGCGCCCTTTGGCGCGGCAGCGTTCCGGCCGGACGCTGCCGTTCCTGCGCGTGAACTGCTGATGCGGATCTACTTTGCGGAGCACGCATGGCGCACCGCGCACGGGCGATTCACCGCGAACCTGGCGGATCTCAACATCGCACCGACGTCTGGGCCTTCGATCCGGCCGCCGATCCACCTCGAAGTGTCCGAGATTGGGTTTCTGGCGTCGGTTACGGTGGAGCGCTCTCCCGGCGTAACCGAGCGCTGGCACGTCAAGGATGACTCGCGACTGTGGAAGCAGTAGGTTGACGTGCGCGGCCAGGTGTTTTCGCTGAGTGTCGGTTGATCACGTCGGCGGCGCGAGGAGATACCGCACACCGCGGAGGGCATGGAACACCAGTAGGTTTGGCTCCGGCCGTTGAACGGCCGTCGAGGAGGGTGCAAGCTGCAGCCGCCGCACTGAACGTACGCGGCAGACCCGGTCGGCGTTTGCCGTGACGGCGGCTTCCGTGATGCGGTTACGGCTCCAGGTGATGTCCACCTCGAAGCCGCCGCGGGCGCGCAGACCCCGTACCGAGCCGGAGGGCCACGCATCGGGGAGCGCCGGCAGAAGGTGGATCTCGCCGGCGTGGCTTTGTAAAAGCATCTCGGCGATACCGGCGCATCCCCCAAAGTTTCCATCGATCTGAAACGGTGGGTGGGTGTCGAACATGTTGGGCAGCGTGGAGCCGTGCAGCAGCGCTTTGAGGTGCGTCCAGGCTTCGTTGCCGTTTTCGAGGCGCGCCCACAGGTTGACGATCCAGGCGCGACTCCAGCCCGTGGCGCCGCCACCGTGGGCAAGCCGGCGTTCGAGGGAGGCCCGGGCGGCGCGCGCAAGGTCCGGCGTGCCACGAGGCGTGATCTGGCTGCCCGGATGCAGCGCGAAGAGGTGCGACATGTGCCGATGACCCGGTTCCGGCTCCTCGAAATCCTCGATCCACTCCTGCAGCTGACCGAAGCGGCCAACTTGATACGGCGGCAGACGGTCCAGCGCATGCCGGAGACGGCGGCTAAGGGCGGCGTCCTCACCCAGAGTATGCGTGGCTTGAATGCAATGCTCGAACAGATTGTGGAGGATGCCGGTATCCATGGTCGGCCCATAGCAAACGCTGCCGACCTGGCCATCGGCGGTCCGAAAGCTGTTCTCGGGTGAAATCGACGGCGCCAGCACCAGCCAGTTGTGCGATGGCTCTTCGGTGAGCGTGTTCAAAAAGAACTCGGCGCACTCGCGCAATATGGGCCATACACGGCGCAGATAGGCACGATCTTGCGAGAACTCATAGTGTTCCCACAGGTGCTGGCACAGCCAACCTGCCGCGGCAGGGTACTGGCCCCAGGATGGCCATTCGCCCGGTGAGGTGAATCCCCAAACATTGCTGATGGTATGCACCACCCAGCCGGACGAGCCGTAGTAAGCAGCGGCGGTTTTGCGGCCCGGCTTGCGCAGAGAATCGATGTACTGCAGGAAAGGCTTGTGGCACTCCGCCAGGTTGGTGGGTTCGGCCGGCCAGTAGTTCATCTCGTCGTTGATGTCGTGATGGTAGTCGCCGTTCCAGGGAGTCTGTATGGTGGCCGCCCAAAGCCCCTGAAGGTTTGCAGGCAGTCCGCCGGGCCGTGAGCTGGAGATGAGCAGGTAGCGGCCAAACTGGAAGTAGAGGGCAGCAAGGGCTGGATCGGCCGTCCCGGTCTTCAGCCACTCATCGGTGGGTTGAGCCGCTCCACCATTGGCGCCCAGCCGGAGGGAGACGCGGCGGAAGAGGCGCCGGTGACTCCGCAGGTGCGCCGATCGTAAGGCGGCGAATGAACTGCTCGCCGCGCGCCGCAAATTGGCATCGGCGACCTCTTCATACGCGTCCGAGCGGTAATTGGTAGCTGCAGTAACAATAAGCCGCAGCGCCGTAGCGCCGTCAATACGCAGCCCGGTTCCTTCCACGCTGATCGATCCGCCGTCCGCCACCGCCTGCAGGAGTACGACCGCCTTCATCCCGCCCTTCAGGCTGATGGCGGAGCGAAGCAGACCGTGGCCGGTTGCGCTGGTTTGAGCCGCTTCGATGCGCGACAGCCGTACGGTGCAGGTGATCGCACCGGGCGTGGAAGCGGTAATCTGGGTGACGATGGCCGCGGCCGGCGCACTGGCAAACGTCTGCCGGCGCCATCGGACGCCCTCCACGGTGTACTGAACCGAGGCAATTGCGGAGTCGAGGTTGAGCGATCGCCGGTAGTTGGTAAACCGCTCATGACCGGGCGACGTGATGAGCAGATCACCCAGCGTTTCGTAAGAGCCATATTGAGCTGCGGCGCCGTTACCGCTGGATGAACCTGGGCCACGGCATACAAATCGCTTTGCCGTGACGTTGAGAGCATCCACATACCTTCCAGCGAACAGCAGAGCGCGAATCTCCGACAGGTGGCTGAATGCTGCCGCATCGTCCGAATCCTGCCGCTCACCCGACCACAGGCTCTGTTCGTTGAGCTGGCAGCGCTCGTCTACAACGCCACCATATACCATGGCGCCAAGACTGCCATTTCCGACCGGCAATGCGTGCAGCCAACCAGACCCATTTTGCCACTCGTTCGCGGCGCCGGCAGGAGGAACTTCGGCCGGCTGACGGTACCAGAGTTCGAGCGGTTGTGGGGGTTCGGTGTGCATTGCCGGCGCCACTATCGCCGCAGCGCCGCCCGCTAAAAGCCCGCGGCGGCTTATGCGCGGGCCGCGGCTACGCGCCATAGATTTCGCGGTCTATCTCGGCCACCGTTACCGTGCGCTGCTCGGAGGCGCTGCGATCCAGAGCGAAGCAGATCGCGTGCGTTTTCACGGCATCCGCCAGGTTCACGTGGGATTCGCTGTTGCTGCGTATGCAGTCGATAAAGTGGTTGATCTCACCGTCGAAGGGGTGGTGCGACACATCGCCGCTGCTCGGAGTGATGAGCGGTGTTGTGATCCAGTCGTTTTGCCCGGCGAAAAACTCCTGCGCGAATATCCGGTTATCTCGGATCGCCCCGTCCTCGCCAAGCAGGTCGATGTTGAACTGGTACGGACACTTCGCATCAAAGGAGGCCGAGACCTTGCCGATCGCTCCCGACTGGAACCGCAGAATTCCCACGAGGTTGGTATCGTACTCGTACTCCGGGTTCCGCTTGTTCGCGAAGGCGCTCACCGTTTCCACATCACTCTGCACGAAGTAGCGAATCGCGTCCACGGCGTGGCAGCCGGCCGAGAGCAGAACGCTTCCTGCGGCCTTTCGCGTAACGTTCCATCGGTACTGGCTGTACTGTGGGCCAATGTGATGCCAGTAATCGGTTTCGGCATAGTAGATCGGTCCGATAGCCTCTTTATCCAGCATCGCGCGGATCCACTGGAACTGCGGGTTCCAGCGAAGAACGAAGCTGACCACCGTCTTTACACCGGCCTCTTGCACGGCCTGGAGCATTTTGCCCAGTGATGCCGGATCGTTGGCCGCCGCCTTTTCAATCAACAGGTGCTTGCCCGCTCGGGCGGCCGCTATGGCAACCTCCGGATGTGTATCGGGCCGTGTGCAGATGGAGATCGCGGAAATCGCGGGGTCGGCCAGTATCTCCTCCAGTCGCTCGTAGATCTGCACCTCTCCGAGGCCGGTATCGGCTGCCTGTGCCTGAGCGCGCTCACGCGAGCGGCTGCAAAGCGCCACCACCCGGCAGTTGGAGTTTTTGCGGTACGAACGGATGTGCTCGCTGGAGACCCAGCCGATGCCCACCACGCCTATGCCAATCTGTTCCATGGAAACTGCCTCCTTACGCCGCCTGCATGGCGCATTGTACAGGCAAATCGTCGCAGGGCTCAAGTGCAGGCGTGGGCTCATCGAAAACCTGACCGACGTAGGACAGCCGCCTCACGGTAGAACCTGACCGAAGATCCGGAAGGCTTGCGGGCCTTTAAAAACGAATCACGGGGCACTCGATGAGTCGGCGCCGGCAGCATGACTCCATGCAAAGCGGTATCGCCAGTCGGGGCGGTGGCGGAAGTCGGTTATCGTGAGTTTTGCGAAGCTACAGGCATCCACCGCAGGTAGGTGTCGGCGGTAGCATCCCGTGTCGGAAGTGACGGAAGAGAAGAGCCATCACTCGTGAGGTAGGAGGAGGAGCCACGAGGCAAACGCCTGACGTCCGGGCTCCCAACGCTGCAGGAGAGCTGTCAGCGTCACCGGGAGACGCGCGTCTCGGCGGAGCGTGCCGCGCGGTTCAAACGGATGAGCGCCGGCGCCCGCTGCCCGCCGCAAGCCATCGTGACCAGACTTTCGGCGCGCATTTCACGCCTGGCGTCGTTACACAAGGATTTGGTGCCTCCTCGGCTTTGCCAAGCTTACGCTCTATCGTGCCGAGCTCGGACCTGGTCAGCACGAGGCATAGTTGCTGCACCCACCGAGCCGCGTCATTCCCCACGTAACCATAAACGATCGTCCCGCCGGCCATGCCGATGGGATCCCGGTTTACGAACCTTCCCTGTACCGGATCGTAGTACCGGTAACCCAGCAGCTGCAGGCCGGTTTCTGTGTCGCTATAGTACCCATATTGTGAGCCAAAGCCCGAGTACGGATCGGTTGCCGTACCGGAGATGGAGCGGGCGGCGAAGGCGTCGAAGTCGAACGAGGCGAGAACGGAATCGCTGGAGTTGACGTCTTCGGCCGGGTTGCCCTGCGGATCGAAGGCGTAGAAGATACTTGAAGTGCCTGCATGGCGCGAGAGCAGACCGGTGGGGCCGAAGGTGTTTACCGCGCTGACCGCACCGGTACTGTCGATTTCGCAGATCGGCGTTATGCCGTCGTAGAGAAAGTACGTGGTTCCGGAGGAGTTGGTCTTCCACGCTCGCAGGCCATCAATCGTATAGCCGGCCGTGAGCGCCGTGCCGTACGCGGTCATCCGGCTTTCGGGGTCGAAGCTCAACGTGGCTCCGGAATAGGTGGTCGGATTGCCGCTGCCGTCAAACGTTTCGGCCGTGTTCTGGTTGTCGGCATTAAACGTCTGCGCAGCGTTTCGGAAGGTCGTCGGGTTGCCGGCCGAAAGCCGCGTCCCCAACAAGGATGGAGCGGGTCTGCGGTAGAAATCTGCGGGGGTAAATGCATCGTTTTGCAGGGCCGGCGGAGATTACCTGGTTATGAGTCTGCGCGTACTCGCTGTAATGCCGCACCCGGACGATGTGGAGATTCTATGTGCCGGCACACTGATCCGGCTTGTGGGGCTTGGCCACCAGATCCATATCGCCACGATGACGCCAGGAGACAAGGGTTCCAATGAGCTGTCACGCGAAGAGATTGCCGCTGTGCGGCGTGGCGAGGCCGCGGACGCGGCGAAATCAATCGGCGCGGCGAGCTGTGAGTGCCTGGAGTTTGCCGACCTGGAAATCTGTTTCGATAATCCGGCACGCAAAAAGGTCGCCGGATTGCTGCGGCGCATTCAGCCGCATATGGTGATCACCACGCCGCCGCAGGACTATATGTTGGACCACGAAATCACTTCAAGCCTGGTGCGTGACGCGTGTTTCAATGCCACCGTCCGGAACTACGAAACGGAGGCTGGCGAGGCGGTTCTGGAGGCGCTGCCGGCGCTCTACTACACCGACGCCATCGAGGGCCGCAACCTGTTTGGCGACCCGGCGCGCATTACGACACTGGTAGATATCACAGCCGAACTCGATGGTAAGGCCGCGGCGCTGAGCTGCCACGCCAGCCAGAGCGAGTGGCTCCGGCGGCAGCACGGTCTGGACGCCTACGTAGAGGCGATGCGAACCTGGGCCGGCGTGCGTGGGCGGCAGATGGGAGCCGGCGCGGCGGAGGCATTTTGCCAGCATCGCGGCCATCCACACCGCCAGGATGATCAACTATTGGAGCTGATGATGCCGCGAGCCGTAGCCGTGGAGAATGGAGAGGTGAAGCTTTGACGCGCCCATTGAGCAAGGTAGCGCCCGACTGGTGGGACTACACGACGCTGGACTCCGAGCTGCTGGAGGATGCCGCCAGGCTGACGGCGGAGGACATCGCCGGGCTGGATCGCGGCGGCTTCCGAGTGGTGATGTACGACGATCTTTCAGAGTTCTATCTGGCCGAGGCGTTGGAGTACATCTCTTCGTGGCGCCAAGCCACCGCCGACCAGCCCGTGGGCATCTGCGGTCCGATAGGCCCGACGGAGCAGCTGCCGCTGGTGGCGCAGTTGGTAAACGCGCTTGAGATCGACCTGCGTAACGCGCACTTCTGGGGCATGGACGAGTGGCTGGTCAACGGAACCGAGGCGCCCGAGACGCATCCGCTTTCTTTTGCCCGCGCCGACAAGGAGCTTTGCTTCAATCGCATCGAACCACGCCTGGCAATGCCGGCCGACAACCTGCACTTTCCCGCTGCCGATGCCGCGGCCTACGAAGCGAGCTGGGAGGGCGTCCGCTGCGCCGTTATGCAGGGCGGTCAGGGCGAAGTGAAGCACTGGGCGTTCAACGATCCGGCTCGGCGGGAACCGCCTTGGCAGGATGAACCGCCGCCGCCCGAGGTCTATCGCACGTTCGGCACCCGCATTGTGGAGCTGCATCCGCTGACCCTGGTTCAGAATGCGCGCACATCCGGCGCCGGCAACCTGCCGTTGGTGCCAAAGCACGCCATCAGCGTGGGACCGAAACAGACCTGGCGGGCCGAGAAGGTGTCGATCTGGCATCCGGGGCATCACGACAATCCATTCGGCATACGGCTGACGACCTTGATGATTTCGCAGCGCATCGCCGATACCTCGGTGCCGATGTCACTGCTCTCCGACCATCCCAACGTACAGTTCAACTTCTACCGGCCCGCAATCGGCACGTGCAGCACTGAGATGCACTGACCTGCCCAGCCGCGAGGGCGGCCGGGTAGAATTGCGCCGGGAGGTTGCTATATGCTTGATATCCGGCTGTTTCGAGAAGAACCCGAACGTGTGCGTGAGGGATTGGCGCGTCTTGGCGAGGAGACGGCCGTTGTGGACCGCGTTCGCGATGCTGACGAGGCGATCCGTGAACTGAAGACGGCGGCTGAGACGCGCAAAGCGGAATTGAACAGCCTGTCGAAGGCAATGGCCAGGGCAACGCCTGCTGAGCGCGAAAGCGCTCGTGGCAATCTGCGAGCGCTGGGCGACGAGATCGCCCGTCTGGATGGGCAGCGCAGCACGGCCGAGGACGAGTTGAACCGGCTTCTGCTGGGAATACCAAATCTACCCGACGCGCAGGTGCCGGATGGAGCAGACGAAAGCGCGAATGTAGTGCTTCGAACGGTGGGCGAACCGCGCACGTTCGATTTTGAGCCGCGCCCACACTGGGAGATCGGGGAGCAGCTGGGGATTCTGGATATTCCGCGCGGCGTGAAGGTCAGCGGCGCCCGGTTCTACGTGCTTACCGGCGCCGGCGCCGCGCTGCAGCGTGCGCTGATTTCGTTCATGCTGGATCTTCACATCCGCCAGCATGGCTACACCGAAGTTTATCCGCCCTACATGGTGAAGCAGGAGTGTCTGGTGGGTACCGGCAACCTGCCGAAGTTTGCTGAAAACCTGTATCACGACGCGGAGGAAGACTTCTGGCTGATCCCCACGGCGGAGGTTCCGTTGACGAACCTGCACCGGGATGAGATTCTGGATCGCAGTGATCTTCCCAGGCGGTATGTTGCCTATACACCGTGCTTTCGCCGTGAGCGTATGAGCGCTGGGCGCGATGTGCGTGGTATCAAACGCGGTCACCAGTTTGACAAGGTGGAGATGGTAAAGCTGGTAGAGCCATCTCAGTCAGACGCGGAGCTGCTCTCGCTGATTGGCTGCGCCGAGGCCGTGTGCGCCGCGCTGGAGATTCCGCACCGCGTGGTGCAGATGTGCACGGGTGATCTCTCGTTTGTATCCGCAGCCAAGCAGGATGTAGAGCTGTGGTCACCTGCCTGCGGTGATTCCGGTGGTGAGTGGCTGGAGGTCTCGTCCTGCTCGAACTTCCGCGACTATCAGGCGCGACGCACGAATCTGCGCTACAGGCCCGAACCGGGCGGCAAGCCGGCGCTGGTCCACACACTTAATGGATCGGGTCTTGCGCTCCCCCGCACTCTTATCTCCGTTCTGGAGAACTACCAGGAGGGTGATGGCAGCGTGCGGATACCGCGCGTTCTGCGCCCTTGGATGGGTGGTGCGGAGAGCATCGCGGCCGATTGAGCCTCGAGCCCTGGGAAGCACAGGCAGCGCAGCTCGGCAGTTGGATTCGACCTGGGTACGGCCAACAAAGAGCTCGCCGGGTTGCGGTCCAGCCGGGAGGAGTGTGCGCCCGTTAGAGCCAGCCGGGCACCCAGTCCCACGGCGTCGAAACGGTTCACTCCATTCACGCCAGACCTGTCAGACGGGTCCGCCAGTCCGACGATTCCGGCTTAACTCGGGCGGACCCCGCTGCGAACGGTGCCTGGCGGCGACGTGCACCGCAGCCAGGTAAAAGCCAGAATCCTCGGACGAGTTCAGCTTCTATCTGGCAGAGTTACTGGTACGCACCGTGTTGCGGCTTGCTGTCGAGCCAGATCCCGAACCGCCGCCGTTCCAGCCGCAGGCAGAACCGAGGAACACGACCGCACGGAGGGCCGCCGCGACATGGTATCTCTTCATTGTCTTGCTACGCTTGGGGGCATGGAGTCGGAGGTCTTGGTATCCGAAGTGGAACCTGCAGACGATTGCCGGAGCGCTGCCGGCGCGGAGGATGGAGCCCCGGCACACCGCCGCGCACCGTCTTCGGTTTCGCTGTCCACGGCGTCCACGGTTATGTCCACCCGCTCCGGCAGGCACTCCGGGCAGCGTTCGCCGCCGGGCCCTGAACGAAGACAGGCGCCAGTGTCGGGCGCAGCCACGGCCGACGCTGAATACCAGACCGGCGTCGTATCCGCCGCCGGAGTACGCCGCTGCCGCGGGCAGCCGTCAAGCGCTGACGCGCTACCTCAGCACGGTTATCGTGACAGGATTGGCTGCGTATTGGTAGGGCGGCTGAGAGGCATCGGCAATGCCGCCGATCGAGCCAGCCAGCCAGCAGGTTATTTGCCACTTTCCCGGCGGGAGCGCCGGTGCCGTCTCCTGATACGACGCAGTTTCGGAAACGAAGAGCGGAAAGCGCTCAACCTCGAAGCCGGGCCCAAGTGCCCCGCCAGGCCCGCTAGGTCCGGGGATGAGATCAACGGTTTGCGAGCCACTGACTGCGTCGGCGTGGAACCAAGTGTCGGTTGTCGATACGGCGGCCTGATCTACGCTTACGTCGGTGATCGAATACGTGAGCACGATCGGCGCACCCCGCACATACAGACCGTGGTTCGCCGTACCGGTGAATTCGAGGCCACCGGCCCCGCGCGGCGCCGAGCTAACGGCCGCACTCGGCGCTGCCGCGCTGGCACCGCCATTCCCGCCACAACCGCAAACGGACCCTATGGCGGCGGCGGACGCCAGCACAAGCACCGCTAATCGCGAGCCGAGTCCGAAATAAAATCGCGGTGAAGCCATGAGAACCCCTCGGGCGCGCGCGGACCGCGCCGCATTAGTACGAGAACGAATAGAGGTAGTTAATTACGGAGCCGGTGTTTGTGATGGAGTAGACCACGCCGCTGCCGTAGCCGCCTCCAGCGGCGGTGGTCCCAAACAGCAGGCCGTTGGAGTCCGCCACAAGCGTGGCATAAGGCGACGACCCGTCGCCGGCGCCCGGGTTGATCGCGTCGTAGCCCGAGAACGAGTGAATCTGCGAGTAGACGGAGTTCGAGAGGTCGAACGAGAAGATGGCGCCGAGGTTGTCGTAGCCGCCCTGGTAGGTCTCGCCGTACAGAGTGCCATCGGAAAGCAACAGGCCCGCGAGAGGCTTGTCGCCGTCGCTTGCGGGATTGTTCGGGCCGAGGTACCCGGTAAACGTATGCAACGGCGCGTAGGTCCCGGCTGTAGTGACCGCGAACAGCACGCCTTTGCCGCTCGAGCCCCCGGAATCCGTCACGCCATAGAGCGTACTGCCCGACATAATTAACGGCGCGTAGGGATTGGCGCCGTCGGCGCCGCCGAACGAGTGGAGCTTGCTGGTGATGGTGCCGGCGGTGTTCATCTCGAACAGTTCGCCCGCGTCGTTTCCGCCGCCAGAGAAGCTGGCGCCCCACAGGTTGTTCGAGCTGTCTATCAGAAACCCGGCGTAGCAGTTCGCTGGCTCGCTGTTCGCCGGGAATGAGTGGTTATAACCACTGAAGTTATGGATGGTGATGAAGTTGGTTCCGTCTTGGTCGATCTTGAACGCGGTGCCCATGCCATCGGTGCCTCCGGCATAGGTTGTGCCATATAGCACCCCGCCGCTGTCCTGCGCCAGCGCGCAGTACGGCATCGCCCCGTCCGCGCCGTCGAAGGAGTGGAGGACAGTCAGGTTCGTCGCTGGATTCTGGTTCGTCAGGTCGATCCGCCACACATCCCCGTGGCCCGACGCGCCACCGTTGACCGCGGTTCCATATAGATAGTTACCGATGAGGAGCGGCGTTCCGTACGGATCCTCGCCGTCCGGACCACTGAACGCGTGTATTTGTGTGTATACGCCTCCGGGGCTCGTAATCGAGTAGACCGCGCCGCCAGTGTAACTTCCGCCGTTGACGGCAGTTCCATAGAACACGTCCGGCGCACCCTGCGCAAGCCCAGATGCGGGATACGCACCGTCGATGACTACCTTCGCCCACGTTACGGCCCACGGCATGGTCGACGGGTAGAAGGAGTACTCCTGGATCGTCCACATGTCGGAATCGTTCACCGGGTCGACAACGGACGTAGTGAAATCGCCCCATCGGTTCAGAGGCGGCACCTCGCTGTCGGGCACGTTATAGTTGATCCTGCCGCCTTCAAAGAGCCGGTCCAGTCTGAAGGCGTCAATCGCGTCACCACCGGCCCGAAAAGCATAATCGGCGCTCGGAAACTGATCCACCGAGAAGCTGGAGTATCCGAGCAGCACATCGTTATTGACATTGGCGGCGATACCGCCGTACGCATAGGAGACAACGCCGTTGGGATCCTGCAGAATGCCGGTCTGCTGTACGGTGCCCGAAGTGCTGAGCTGCCACCATTGCACGCCAGCCTGCGTCGGCGAGGCGGCCGGCTCACCCACCGATTGCGCCAGCCAGATCGAGCCGTTTCGGAAGCAGCACGAGTTCACACGGTCGTCGAAGATGGCAATGTCGTTGCCACCGCTCTGCGGCAAGTGGTTGCCGGACCAGTCGGCGAACGATGACGTTGTGGGGCTTGCAACATAGTCCAGAGCCGCGCCGCCCCCGGAGCCGGTTACCCTGTACAGTTGCACCTGGTCGTCTTGACGATTTGTGGGCGCAGCCGTATTGGCCGCAATATAGAGATCTGGCTGGGAGCTGCTGTACGTCACGGCGGGCGTTGGGCTGCCAACGGTCGTGGGCGTGACGTTGAACGCCTGCGCCGCCAGCGCTCCGTCTCGAGGCACCGCGTAGAGGCTGCTTTTCTCGAAGACCCACACGACCGATTTGCTGAAAGTGCTACTCCCCACCGGGACGGCATTCAGGCCGATCGCGACCCACGAGGTGTTGAAGCCTGTGCTGGGATAGTCGTACCAGGTCTGGCCACTTGCGTCGTCGCGGAATGCCCAGCCGTTCCAGAACTGCGCCGGGTCGTCGCCTTGTGTCGCAGCGATTAGGACCATGGCGTTCGCCGTGTTCCAATTCGCTATCGCGGTAGCAATGTACCGGTCCGAGTAGGGGTCATACAGGAAGTGCGGGTCCGTCACTTTGTCGAAAGAGTCTCCTGTGACGCTCTCCCAGAATGACAAAAGGTTTGCGTCATAGGTCAGATTGCCGGCGCGGTCGGTCACCACAACCATATAGTTTGAGCCCGTGAGGATGTAGCTCTTCCCAACAGCGCCCTCGGTGTCTGGCGGCGCGCCGGCGTTACCGCCGAGGTCGCCGACGATACTGATGGTTTCGGTTGGCGCGGGGGAGAGGATGTTTGTCACCGGGCTGAAGGACTGCGGCGCCGCCGAGCCGCTGGACGTGCTGCCGCCGTCGGACGCCGTCGCTATTGGTGCGGCGCCAAAGTTGCCTGCGCCGGGAAAAGCGGGCGGGAGGTCCGCGAGCCGGCACCAGCCAGAGGAGACGAGCGTTGGAGCCGCGCCGCGCGTTTGCGCGCTGGAGGTGCGCGCCACCGTCGTCAAGCCGACAAGGAGGGCTGCAACGGAAAGGGCTGGACCGAATCGCCTGAAACGGCGGGCGGACTCAGAGAGAGAGAGAGAGAGAGAGAGAGAGACGAACCGCCCGCCCGCTTGCTAACGGCGATCATGGTCGGTACACACCTTTCTGCGCCGGTTTGTGACGGTGCCTCTTCAATCCATTCTACCACATCGCGTAACGTGCCGCTTGATTCCCAACCGGCTGCCTCGCCCGGCCCGACGGGCCTTGCGGCGGTTCATCGAGGGCGGCCGGCGAGGGATCAATGCGGTGCAAAACCGACCGGTCTACAGCGCCCGGACCATAAACAGGATGCAGGCGCAGCGCCGGGTAATGGCGCCGCCATCGCCGTCACGCGGCGCGCGAATTCCTTCGAAGAGCAGTTGGCGCGCGTCCGGATCGAGAACCACATGGTCGGAGTAGGTTCCAAGGAGCGACAGATACTCTGTGGTCGTCAACGTTCGCTGCCGCGGAAACCGCTGCACCTTGACCAGGTGAAATGTGCCGCTCCCTTCGATCTCTGCGCGCGAGGCACCGTGCCGCTCCTCGACCGTTTGGCTACGCGACCGGCGTGGCATCTCCGGCGCGGTCCGAGTATAGGCAGGCGCGATCTCAGCTTCGAGCGCGGACTCGGCCTCATCCGGGAGATACCAGAATGGCGCCAGCAGGTCACCCGGCTTGAGCGCCACAGCGCTGCAGGTGTAGCGTAGCCCCCGATCTATCCAGTGAAACGCTTGTGCAATCGTAACCAGCTCGAACGCGCGCTGTTCCACCGGCCCATCTTCAAAGCTTGTGTGGATAACCTGCCATTTGCTGCGCCGATGAATTTCCGACGCAGGAACGCCACGAGGTTGGCGCCCGGCTAGATGGCCGTGATATGGAGGTCTCTCGCCGCCAGCTCGGCGGTTGCCTTGCCGGTTTCCGGGCCGATCTCCAGAACTTGCGCAGCCGCCGGCAGCTGCGAGCAGAGCGAATCGAACAGGTCCGAAGGATAGCCGGGACGCGCCTGGCCGAACTGCTCGGGCATCGTGTCGAAAACCGTTCCGAGATCGCTGCCCTCGGCGCCAAGGTACACATCGCCTGGGATGACCGCACTTGCTTCGATCATGGCGCGATTGCAGCATCATGGGAGAGGAGCGCGATCAGGACGGCACGAAACTGGGAAGCGCCGGCGCGAGTCTCAAACTTGTTCCGGTAGGTCACATTAGAGAACCTCGGGCGGCACCGTTTCGCGTTATTGTCCGGCTTCTAAGAGTGTAATGGAAAAGGGTCGGCTTCCGATTAGGCCCCGGGGCGAACGCTTAGCGGATAAGCGAATCCGGTACAAAAGGTCGCAACCGGGCGCGAAGCGACCGGTTGCGACCAATACAGCAAGGGCGAGGCGAGTGGAACGGCGCGTCAGCGCTGGTCCATGAACTGAGGGCAGACTATGGCGCCTTTTTTCATCAGCCCTCTAAACCTCACCGGGGTGAACGCTGGTGACATTTGGATAGCGTTGGAAGTCGACCGGGTTCGGCGTCAGGACATGGGTAATGCCGTAAACGTACATCGCCGCAACCCGGCGAGCATCGTGCACATGAACTCCCTGAACTCCGTGTGCCACTACAACGCGGCGCCACTGTGTATGTGTGGCCGGGCTATCCGGAAGAAGTGTGAAAAGTCGCTCAAGGAGCTTCAACCCTCGGTCTGCTTCAGCCACAGGGAAACCGAAGCCGCCTCGAACTGAGACCGAGCGTGTGCATACGTTCCAGAACTCGATGAGATTTTGCGACAGGTAGGTAAGGTTCTGCCCGTCGTTTCGCAAGTCCCGCACGGCGGTCCGGATGGTTATGTGATCCCCGACGGTGGTCCCCACTGTCCTGAGCAGGATATTTGTACCGAGGCGCCACAGCGCTAATCGTGCTCCGCGCAGATCGTATCTCGGGAATAGGTTTCCGACAGCGGCACTGGCGGCAGTCCTGCGCCTATCGCAGCAAGCTCATCAAGCAGCCGCTCTTCCTCATCCGGTGCGAGGTCACGGATACGAGGGACCGCCAGGCTCACTTCGAGAATCGCGCGCGCAAGCTCCTGGATGGAGATCCCCTTTTTTTCCGCTTCGGCGCTGAGAACAGCCACGGTCTCGGGCGCCAAATCAATTTCAAAAACCCTGTCGATCACCTCATAAGCAAAGTATAGCATGAGCGCGATTCGGCTTACCGAGCTGCCGAAATCATGCAGAGTGATGAGGCGCGGTTGAACCCGCCTGCTGCCTGCTATCGCCATTCTTCGCCGTAGGGACGCAGACCGGCAGTCAGGTGCGCGCCGAGTGTACAACCTATCGCACGTATCATAAATCGCTTGGTGATGTTCTATCCTGGCCACTATGCTGCTCACGCTTGCCATCCAGGTGAACGGCTGAGGTTCTTGAGTGTGCGGTGCCGTGGCCGCTTCGAGCGCGCTGATGCGATCGGGTGCAGGTGCGAATGCTCCGCCACGGGTCGCCTTGCCCGCGATCCCCTTACCCGCCGCCTCGCTGGGCCTAACCGCCGGGCTATCCGTGGATGGTAAGCGGTACGAAACTTGTAAATTGCTTGCATTCAACACTTCAATTTGTGTCGCTTGACAATACAAGCCCGCGACGGTAACGTAGTAAGGAGCAAAGAACCCTAACGCCGTTGTGTCGCTTTTGGATGGACAGGCGCGGCCTTGAGGGCGCTGCTATACCGACGTCGGAGAGTTCCAAAGGAGGAACCTGAAATCCCGCGAGACCCGGTTATGACTGCAAAACAGAACTGCGATACTACCCTCACCCACCGCGCGTTCGCGCTGAGCGCATTTCGCGTCTGAGTTGCGCGTCGAACCATAAAGCGGGCAGCGCCCTTTGTCCGACCTCGCTCACGCTGGCCATGGCGGTTCTCACGCTCGGTGCTGCTACCGTTGCACGAGCGCAGGGCGGCCCCTACTGGAAGATCAGTAACACCTACGTAAAGGCGCTTGCCTGGTCCACAACCAGGTACGGCGTAACGCACACCGGCACAAACACGCTGCCGAATTCGGACGTACAGATGGGCGGCAGTGGCTACACGAACGTAAAGCTTGTTGAGACGATTCAGGTAACTCCCACACTCAGCTGGGTGAATGCCGATGGCTCACCGGGCGTCAACCCACCCTCACCGGTTTACGTAGCGGAGCATGGCTACTCATTCGCTTCCGGCATCGGCGCCACCCTGGCCGCCACCGCAGACGACGGCCTGAGCGACACAGAAGTGGCGCAGAACCCGGGCGAACTATCCGAGGGGATCCACCTTATTCAGCGGCAGGGCGGGGGTGGAACAATAACGCTGCCGGCAATCACGGTAACCACCACGGCTGATGTGAGCGACACCGGGTATGCCCTCGCAGAGGTCAGCTGGTCATTTAGCGTCTACATCGACACACGCGGGGTAACCATCAGCTCAACGAACGACCCCACCTACCACAGGGTGGTTGTAAACGGCGCGCCAACGCGGGTGATGGATCTGAGGAATGCCGACGGTTCGCTGGACTGCAACATGGTCGATTCTCAGGACGGGTTCCAATACGATAACTATTTCGCCAACCCTTGGGGCGCCTGGCACACGAATAGCACCTACGCGTGGACGGAGAGCACAAACGGTGACAATGCCGACGGAACCTTCGGCGGTGGCGCGAATCCCGGAGGCATTGACGAGACCTATGTCGACACCACAAAGGGCGGCGAGGACCAGATCATCCTCGCGCTCGTTGATCCCTCAGACGGCGCCCAGTGCAAGAACAACTATATGATGCACTTCCACGATAAGTACGAGGATTGGGTGAAGACGAGCCAGGTCGATTATCCGGCGCCGAATCCGACTAACACAAATCACCCCGGCTGGACAATCGTGGGTGAGTCAACGAATAATACGTCGCTGACGCAGACCTACACCGTCACGATTAGCCAGTCAGCCACAATGACTGAGAGCGGGACAGTTGGGACCGAATTCGTAACACAGATCGGCGACCCCGCGGCGTACCTTCAGTTCAAGATAAACGACAGCATCACATGTGGGAGCCAAA
Source organism: Armatimonadota bacterium (assembly GCA_028871815.1). Classification (NCBI taxonomy): domain Bacteria; kingdom Bacillati; phylum Armatimonadota; species Armatimonadota bacterium. The sequence goes on from JAGWMJ010000001.1 coordinate 245,120, forward strand.
TTACGGCTTCCCTCACCCAGTCAATATCGGTGTCAGTAGAGCCATACGCTACGGTGTATGTCTTCACAGCGCCGATATACTCGGACTTGTATGGCACGTGCAGCCTGTGGGACGCACACGGTTACAACTCCGACGTGGCCTGGAGCGGGGTCTTTTGCGCGGGTGGCGTGCTTCAGGAGGCGTCGTCCAATGACTGATATCACCGCCGTCTTCCTGGCAGTCCTCGCTGCCGCGGTAATGGCGCGTCCCGGCAAGGCCGGCACGCGCCTGGCGCCGCAGGTCAAGAACTCCCTGCCGAATATCATCGGCACCGTCGTATCCAAGCCGCTGCGCTTCTTCGAACTCCCGGCCCTCAAAGCGGCATCGAATGATCTTCAACAGCCCGGGCCGTGGCCGGCGGCCGCCGCCGCGTTCGCAGCGGATGTCGCTCGCAATCCAAACGATCTCGCAGGATGGGTTGGCCTCTACCAGGCAAATCCAGATCGCTGGGCGGCGGACGAACCCGAACTTGTGGCGCAGGTGAAGGCCAGAGCACCAGACGCGACGGCGGTATTCCGGCTGGCCGCCCTGCGCTACTACCGGGCGCAGGCCCACACCGACGATCCGAAGCACAAGCTAGAGCTGGCGGCGGCCGCCCGGCTCTTTCTGCGGTCATGGCGGCTCGCAAGAGAGCCCATGGCGGGGTTCATGCTGCTCGAGAATATTCAGTTCTTCGGGCCATTCGACCTCGTCCCGCAATATGACGCCGTGTTTGGGAAGCTGCAGACCAACCTCCTGCAAGAGTTATCCTCGGAACTCATGGGGGCCGACGCATACCGCGCGTACGTGCGCGCCAAGAAGTTCGCGCTGGATGCCGATCCGCCGCCGGCAAAGATGACGCCGCGGGGAAACTGGACGATGCTCTGCTGCCTGCTGCGGTGGTGGATTCCGCCAGCGAAGCACTACGTGTATTATCTGGCGCCGCATCAGCCTGGACACCACCACGTAGTATTCCTATCCAGGGAGGCTCCGCTGACGCATCAGATGGTTCTGGACCGGCGCTATTATGGAAAGTGGCTGCAGGAGCTCGGGGCAAAGGTGCCGGTGTATTGAGGCCGTTCGGCCTTTCGGGGAGGCATGCGCACTCGGAGGCCGGACAAAGCGTTCCCGCTCCGACGGTGCTCCACCCGTGGCCGGGCGGTGGTGGCGCACGCGTTCGCTGCCGCAACCGTTCGGAATCCGTACGACCTGGCGGCATGGGTCGGACTCTACCAGGCCGATCCCGACCGCCGGACGGCGGATGAGCCGGCACTTGTGCTCCAGGTTCGCGCGAAGAACCCAGCGCCGACGGCGCTCTTCCGGCTTGAGGCGCTTCGCTACTACCGGGCGCAGATGCAGTTCGACCATCCACTGAAAGATCCGATGCTGATTTCCTCCATGGTGCTCTTGCTGCGGGCATGGCGGCTTGCACACCAGCCGATGGCCGGCTTGCTGCTGTGGGAGAACATGATGTTCGTCGGTCCGGGCGTGCCCGGTGCCCCAGAAAGCAGCCAGTTCGGCGGGGCCAACGAGGCGAATCTGGTGCCGGAGCTCGAAGCAGTGCTGATGCGGCCGGACGCCTACCGCGTATACCTGCGAGACAAGAAATTTCATCTCGACGCGGATCCGCCGCCGGCGAAGATGACGCCGAAACAAAACTGTCGGATGCTCTGCTGGCTGTTGTGGGTCTTCATACCCCGGCTAGAAACTGGCAGCTTTATCTGGCGCCCAACCAACCGGATCCCCATAATCATGTCTACCTCAACCGGGAAGTGCCGCTTACGCATGCGATGGTGCTGGGTCGGCGGTATTACCGAAAGTGGTTCCGGGAGTTAGGGGAAACGGCGCCGGAGAAGTGAGGGCCGTCGGGCTTCCGGGGCGAGGGTTTCCGGGAGCCCGAATTGCCCGGTACTGCGCCCCTGGATGGGTGGAGTCGAGCGGCTGCTACCGGTCGGCTGATCGGCTGCGCGCGATTCGGCCGATGTGCAGCCTGCAGACGTAGTCACGCGTGATCTTGCCTCCCGCAGCATCAATGACGCTGCGCAGGCCGTCGAACAGTTCGCGACGGGTCGACTGGGGCAGCGTGGCGTTTTCCGAGTAGGTACCGATCAGCGCCAGATACTCTTCGGTGGCGAAGGTCTTGCTCCATGGAAAGCCACGGACCTCAACGCTCTCAAACAGCCCAGTGGCGTTGAACTCGCTCTGCCATCGCTCGTGCTCGCTAACGACCGGCCGGCGCTCGAACCGTGCCGCAAGTTCGGGCGTCACGCGGCGGTAGACCTGCTGGATCTCATCCTCCAAAGGCGACGGATCATTGGCCGGCGAGTTCCAGAAGGGCGCCAGAACGCCGCCCGGCTTCAGCGCCAGGGCTGCCCGTTGAAGTCTCGTGGCGGGATCGGTCCAGTGGAACGACTGCGCTGCGGTAACGGCGTCAAATCCGCCCGGTTCCGCGGGCCACGCCTCGAAGCTGACGTTGAGAACCTCCACATTGCCAAACCCAGCGGTGTTGCGGCGCAAAGCGGCGGCGAGGTTGGCACCGGGCTCGAGACATACCAGCCGGAACCCGCAGGCGGCCAGCCCGGTGGTGGCTTTTCCCGTTCCCGCGCCGATCTCCAGTACGCGAGCTGCCGGTGCCACAAGCGCCTGCAGCGTCTGAAACATTTCGAGCGGATACCCCGGCCGGTGCCGCTCGTAGTCATCCACAATAGTATCAAACACCGCAGCGCGACGGCGACGACCTTCCGCGGACCAGATATCCGGCTGCTTTTCTCTTCTGCTCTCCTTCATGGCTCGGTTATAGCACAACCGCTGCGTGACCGCGATGCTTGAACGAGTTGATACTTATGCAGGATATCAGGTTCGGCGGCTATACTTTACAGGTTCTGATCGTGGTCGTGCGCCGACTTCGGCGGGCGCACATCGCTCCTGGCCGCCTCTTCCTTATGCGCACCTTGCTGACCGGATATGGACCTTTCGGCGCTGTAGCCGCAAACCCCAGCCAGAGCCTGGTGGAGTGGTTTGATCTCACCGGCGCGCCCGGCCACGCGCTGACATGTCTTTCGCTACCGGTGTCGTACACCCGCGCGATGGCGGTGCTGGAGGCCGCTTTGACGACCGGTGTGGATGGTCACCCGTATGATGCCGTGCTCTCATTGGGCGTGGCTGCCGGCGAAACTGCCTGGCGGGTTGAGCGGCTGGCATTCAACCGCACCGGCCGACCCGATATAGATGGTTATGCACCATCTACGGGTTTGCTGGAGGAAGCGGGCCCGCCGGAGTTGGAGGCGACACTGCCGTGCGAGATGCTTGCGCAGGCCATTGTAGCGCAAGGTTTGCCGGCCCGGATATCGGATTCTGCCGGCGATTATCTATGCAACGCCGCGCTCTACCGGTCGTTGCGGTACGCAGCGCAGGCGGGTGACAGCACGCGGTGCGGCTTCATCCACATCCCATCCGACGTAGCGGGGAAAACCCGTGAGGATGAGCCAGCGTTCGAGTTTGCCGACCATGTGCGGGCTGTTGAGGCGGCGCTGGAGGCGATACGAAGCGCCATGGCGGCGGTGGGGGCGACGGCGTGACCTTTGACCTGGGCAGCTACCTCACCGAACGGCGTACCGCTGTGGAAGCGGCCCTGGAGTTGCTTCTGCCACCGGTGGATCAGCCGCCGCAGAAGCTTGCTGAGGCGGTGCGATACAGCGTGTTGGCGCCGGGAAAACGGTTAAGGCCCATCCTGGTTATCGCTGCGGCTGAGTGTATTGGCGGCTCGGCAGAGGATGTTATGGAAACGGCATGCGCGCTGGAGTGCATACACGCCTTCAGCCTGATCCATGACGACTTGCCATGTATGGATAACGACGACTACCGGCGAGGCCGTCTTACAAACCACAAGGTCTTTGGCGAGGCGATGGCGCTGCTGGCCGGCGACGCCCTCCTGGCGCTGGCGTTTGAACTGATTGCACAGAACTCCCGGCGAACGGAGGAGAGCCGGCTTATACCGGTCATCGGCCTTGTGGCGCGCGGGTCGGGGACGTGGGGAATGGTGGGCGGCCAGGTGGCGGATATGGAGGCGCAGGGACAGCCGGTTACTGCGGACCGGCTGCGGCGCATCCACGAGCGTAAAACCGGTGCGCTAATTACGGCGTCGGTGCTGGCGGGTGGGCTGCTCGCCGGCGCCAACGATGCCGAAGTGGATTGGCTGACCGACTACGGCAAACACGTTGGCCTGGCCTTTCAGATTGCCGACGACATTCTGGATGTGACCGGTGATGAGACCAAGTTGGGAAAGCCGGTCGGCAGCGATGAAGAGCGTGACAAGGCCACGTATCCCAAGGTGTTTGGTCTGGATGCCTCTCGCCGGATGGCCAGCGATGAGGCGGGGCGCGCCGTAGGTTCGCTGACGGGATTTGCGGAGCAGGCCGAGCCGCTTCGATGCATAGCGCGATATGTGGTGGAGCGCGACCTTTGACGGCTCCCCACGTGCTGGTGGTGGGCTGTGGCGTGGTTGGAGCCATGGCAGCGTGGCGGCTGGCATTGGCCGGCGCCCGCGTAACGGTATTCGAACAGTTTCAGTTGGATCACTCCAAAGGAAGCTCGCATGGTGAGAGCCGCATCGTCCGCAATGCCTATCCGGAGCCGTTTTACACCGGCCTGATGCGGAGAGCCTGGGCGCTGTGGGATGAGTTTTGCGACGCCAATCCAACCGAGGAGCTGCTGGTGCGCTGTGGCGGCATAACGCTGGGCCCGCGAGATCATAGCGAAGTCCGATCCACGACCGCGGCTCTGGCTGCGAACGGCGTGCAGCACGAAGTCTGGGATAGCCGAGCCGCTATGGCGCGATATCCGCTATTCCACCTTGACCGCGACGAGGTTGCCGTGTACGACGCGGAAATGGGGTTTGTACGCGCCTCGGCCTGCGTGCGCGCTGCCAAGGCATGCGCGACGGCTCTTGGCGCAAAGTTTGTTTTTGGCGCGCGCGTCGACTCCGTCGCGGCAGCGCGTGGTGGTGTCCGGGCGGAAGTCTACGGACAGCAGCACATTGGCGATGCCGCCATTCTTGCGCCGGGCCCATGGCTGCAGCCGCTTCTGAATCGTGCCGGGCAATCTGCTCCGGTTCGGGTAACGCGTCAGGTGATCGCCTACTGTGCCCATTCGCGGTACCAGCACGCGTGTGGCCCGGATGAGTTCCCCGTGTGGATCGACGCCGCCACACACTTTTACGGCTTTCCACACATCACGCATCCCGGGCTCAAGGTGGCGCACCACCGATTCGGAGAAGTTGCGGATGCCGACAGCGTGTACCGGCGTACGACCCGGAACGACCTCAAACCTCTGGCCGCCTATATATCGCGCCGGCTCACAGGCTTTACGCCGGTTTCCGGCAGCGGCGGGGTTTGCCTCTATACCGTGACGCCGGACGCCGATTTCATTGCCGATGGCCTACCCGGCGTACCGCGCGCCTTTGTGATCGGCGGACTTTCGGGGCACGGCTTCAAGTTTGCGCCCCTGCTCGGTGAACTGGCGGCGTGCCGCGCCCTGGACAAACCACTTCCGTGCGACGTCGAGCGCTTCCGGTTGAGCAGGTTTGCAACGTCGCCGGCGATGGCTGGGACGCCGGCGTGAGTAGAAACGTTCACCTGGCGCTCAAGTTCGCAAATGGCGCCTTCGCGCTTACCTTGCTGCTTATCTGTTCAGCCAGTTCGGTATCGGCCCAGTCCGACCCGTCGCCGCCAATTTCCAGCGTTTCATCGGCGCGGCAGGCCACCGTTGGCGTATGGAATCTGCCGCAGAGTTGCTCCGTGGATTTCAGCGGTACATTGCAGGCGCCGGCCGGCCAGCACGGCATGCTGCAGGTGGGGGCAGACGGTCATTTTGTGTTTGCCGATGGAACGCGAGCGCGGTTTTGGGGCATCAATGTCTCGAGCACCCGGCTGGATATTCCGGATGCCGAGATCGAGCACACGGTACGGCTTTTCGCCGATACCGGCCTCAACCTGGTGCGGCTAGAGGCCGTAGACAACAGGAACTGCCTTCTGGGGCCGGCCGATGCTCGCACGTCGCGCCGCCTGGACCGCCGGTATCTGGACAAGCTGGATAGATGGATGGACGCGCTGAGACGGCACGGTATCTACTACTACCTGGACTTGCTGGATCTACGGACGTTCAAGTCTGGAGACGGCGTGGAGCACGCATCGGCTCTTCGGCGTGGCGCACGGCCGTACGCACTTTTCGATCCCACGCTGATCGCACTGCAGAAGCGGTACGCGCATCAGCTTTTAACCCATCGCAATCCCTATTCCGGGCTACGCCCTATCGATGACCCGGCTCTTGCCATGGTCGAAATCTGCAACGAGAACGGCTTCTTTTTGTATCCGGCGCGAACCGATGGCCTTATCGCTCCGTACGCGGATGAACTGCAGCAGCGCTGGAATGTATGGCTGCAAAAGAGATATGCTTCTCGCGACAACCTTGTGGCGGCATGGACGGATGCAAGCGGCGCTCCCGGTCTGCAGGCAAGCGAGGACCCATGGCAGTTGACAACCGCACTGCCGCTGTTCGCGCCGGCGCAGGCGCCGGCGCCCGGCGCGGCTCAACCGGCTCCGGATCCGCGCCGTTCACAACTCCGGGTCAACGATGGCGTACGGTTTTTGTGCGACGTGCAGAGCGGATTCTTTGCCGATATGCGCTCTTACCTGCGGTCGATTGGGCTGCGCGTACCGGTCACCGGAGTGGTGTCGTCGGAGGTTCCGGCGGATATCGATTCCGTGGCGGCTTCGTGCGATTTCACGGCAGAGAACTGGTACGGAGATGCTGCTCAACCAGACCCCACGAACGCCGCCGTCGTCTACTATGGCGACCGGCAGTTTCTGGATGACGACAGCGCATACGGCTTTGCGCCGTACACTGCTGCGCTGCGGTGGGACAACAAGCCGGTGGTGGTTCGCGAGTGGGCGGTTCCGTGGCCGAACGACTACCGCGCCGCTTCGGTTCCCGAGGTACTGGCGTATGCCTCGCTGCAGGATCTGGATGCCGTACTGTTGTTTGGGTATCAGACGAACCGCGCGCTGAACGGCGTGGATTGTGATGCCTTGAATGATCTGGCTTTTGAAGCGGATCCCACGGTCTGGGGGCAGTACGCCATCGCCGGACAGGCGTTTCTGCGAGGAGCAATCGCGCCCGCGAAGCGCCGGCTGACCATATGTTATCCGGCAGATAAGCTGTTTTCGTGGCCCAGCCACATGACCGACCTTCTGCGTGCCGCATGGTTCGTACGGGTCTACAACAGCGATGGTTCGGTCCAGGTGGGCGATACGCTTACACCCAGTTCGCCGGCCGTCGATGTGCAGACGCTGCACGAGTACGCCGATCACGTCCATCGCCTGGGTGGGGCTGTAACCGCCGCGGCGGTGGAAGCCGGCATCTGGCGCAGCGATACCGGGCAGATCACGCTGGACACGCATGCGGGGAACCTGTTCATCAATACCCCAACGCTGCAGGTGTTCTGCGGAGTTTTCGAGCCGAAGCGGGTTTACCGATTGGGGCAGGGGCTGCGCTTCTCTACCGATACTCCGTACGGCTCTCTGCTGGTATGGTCGCAGGATGGAGCGCCGATTTCGCAGAGCCAGCATCTGGTGGCCAAGATGGTTTCTCAGGCCGAGAACACAGGCCAACTGTTTGAGCCGGCTCCAAAGGGTGCGCCCGGCGGCTGGGTGCTGCGGCTGCCGGGCAGCGCGCCGGTGGTGACGGACGGGCAGACAACGCCAGGCGGAACATCACTGTGGATGGTCCGGACAGGCGCCGGGAGGAACGCTGTTGCCTCGCTCCTGAAAATCGGTTTGAAGAATGGCGCCTGGGAGCTTTCTACAAGCGGCCTAAACGCAAAACTTCTGTGCGATACGGCAGGCATAACGGGGAGCGCTCTTGGCATGGCCTTTGTTACTGCTGGAACGGGACGCGTCGCTGTTTCCAGAACTCCAGCCGGCGCGGCTCCGGCTGCAGCGGTCGCAGGCAGTTCCTCAGCGGATGGTGGCTTGCCGTGAGCGACGTGGAGGCAGAGATGACCGCTGCGGACCACCCCGAGTTTGCCTCGCCCGTGCTGCGAACCGGCGCAGGCACGCCGTATTTGAGATCGCCTGGCGTGGCGCTGCTTGCGCGCCCCGCCGTGAGCCTTGCCGGGATGGCCGCATTCCTGAACGGGTTCGAAGGAGATCTGGGGTTTAGCGCGTACCTTTCGGATGAGACCGAACTGGCGCCTGGAGCTGCAATCTGCAAAGCGGCCGGACAGTTGTGTTATATGTCGTTTGGCCCGAAGCGCACAAAGAATGCCGACGCCGGCCGCTACCTTGCGAACATCAAGGAGAGCGGGCACGGCTCGGTGCTGGAGCACGCAGCATATTCGATACTGCTATACGGCATCTCGCGGTCGGTAACGCATGAGCTGGTGCGCCACCGTGCCGGGTTTGCCTTTTCGCAGGTCTCTCAGCGATACGTTTCGGGCCGCGTTCTGCGGTTCGTAGAGCGTCCGGAGTTTGCCGCCGAAGCCGATCTCCACGCCGAATTTGAGTTGCGGATTGATCGGGCGGCAGCGGAGTATGCCAGGGTGGCGGCGAAACTGCTGACGCTTCAGCAGGATGGCGGCGCGATGCTGAGTGGTGAAGCCCGGACCGATTTGCGGAAGAAGGTTCAGCAGGCGGCGCGGGCGGTGCTCCCGAACGAGACGGAAGCTCCGATTGTTGTAACAGCCAATGCGCGCGCGTGGCGCCACTTTATTGAGATGCGCGCCAACCGGCATGCCGAACTGGAAATCCGGAGGCTGGCGCTTCTGGTCTATCGCGTTTTGTTTCAAGCCGAGCCGATGTTGTTTGAGGATTACCGGGTGGTGGACTGCCCAGACGGCACGCCAGCCGTGGAGACCGACTTTGCCAAAGTGTAGCGCGCCTGCAAGTTCTGAGGCGTCCGTCGGTGGGTGATGAGCCGGTGGATGAGCCGGCGAAGTCGGTTGAGGATGGTGAGAACGGACGGCGTATAGCGTTTTGGTCCGTGGCGCGGCGCATTGCTGCCCAGTGCGCGATCTGCCTTTTGCTATTTGCAGCAGCAGTGGTATGGCGGTGGCACTTTACGCGAGGCGATTTGTGGCTGGATGAAGCGGATTACGCTACCGCAGCCACGCGTTCGCTGGACGCGAACCGCTGGGACACTTCACACAATTCGGCCCGCGACAGCGCGCTGATAGCGCTGCGCCACTTTCACCCGCCTTTCGCTTCCGAGGTGCTGATGGTGGCGCTGAAGTTTGGCGCCGATGAGCGCACCCTGCGCATACCTGCCGTGGTTTTCGGCGCTCTTTCTGTGGTGTTAGTCTACTTGTGCGGCCTGGAAATCTTCCGCGGCCGGCGGATTCTGTCGTTCGCTTGCGCCGCTATTGTGATAGTTACTCCGGCATGTGTGCGCGCGGCATCGCACGCGCTTCCATGGTCATACATCACGTTTTGGCTGCTGCTGGATATTTGGGGGTTGGTTCGCTTTTGCCGAACCCCGAATGTAATAGCGATGGGTATTATCGGTGTTAGTTTGGGCGGCATGTTGTGCACCTCCGAAATGTTCTTTCCACAACTGTTGGGAACGGGCTTGGCCGCCCCGTTTGTGTTTGCGATTGCGTGGAGATCTGCCGGCGGACGGGCGGCCCTGGCCCGCGGACTGGCGCTCGGCGCACTGAGCTTCGTGCTGGTGTCTGCTGCATTGTTCCCCGCGGGACTTCTTGGTGGAACTTACGCGATGCTGCATCACTACATGGTGATGGCGCACGACGAGTTCCCGGTTTCCGTTGGCCGTCGGGTTTATGACCGTGCTCCGAAGTGGAGTTACCTGTACTGGTACTGGCACGGTTTCCGTTGGGAGTTTGTGTGGTACGTGGCTGCGATACCCGGCGCGTTAGTGCTGGCAGCCAGGCGCCGGCTCACGGCAGGCCACGGCGCACTGGCCGCCATGGCGCTGACAATCCTCGGCACTTCGGAGGCAGCGCACATTCTTGGCCCGGAGTACTTGTGCCATGTGCTGCCGATGCTGACGCTGTTGGGCGGATTGCTTGTGGAAGCGGTGAGTGATTTGCAGGCTTACGTCGGCAGCGCTCTGGCGGTAGCCTGGATGGCGCTGTGCGCGGTGCAGCCGGGCAGCATGACCCTTGCGGGAATGGACGTGCGGTCACGAATGCCGCGCTGGGCCGCTGCGTCGCGATTCCTGGCTGCCCGATGGAAGCAGGGCGACTACATGCTGGCGCCGGCATATGCCAGCGTTGGCCGGTGGTACATGCTGCACTATGCCGGCGCAAAGGCGCAGGATTGGCAGATTGAGGCGCTGCCGAGCGGTCGCGCGCCGGCGCGGCTGCTTAGCGACATGAGGGATGGTCTTTACAAATATGCCGCGGTGGGAAGTACCTTCAGCGATACCTATACTGTGGATTGGCGGATCTCCATCCTGATGCGCCACTGGAAGGAGATATGGCACAGTGACGAACACGGAACCGGCATCAGCCGGTTGACCCTGTTTGAGATTCCGCCGGGCGTTTCGAGCCGTCACCCGCTGTGGCTGCCGCCTGTTCGAGCCAGGCGCCCGCTAACCCCAGCGGCTCCGCCCGCCGGCCTGCCGCCCATCATCTTCTTCTGATGCGCGGGCAGACAGGCGCCGCACCGGCATTCCCAAATGCCGTATACTGGCGGCAACCACAAGCACCTGCTGCTTGAGAAGTGACCGGAGGCAAGCTTATCGAGGAAGAAACTGAGGCTCGAGACCGGGCATCATCGGGGTTGGGACCGCTTGAAGAGGGGATTGTGCTTCGCGCGACGGCTGGCGAGTATACGGTTCAGGCACTGGACCAATCGGCCGGCTGTGGTACCTGCCGCTGCACGCTTCGCGGCAACTTGAAGAAGGTATTCACGTACAGCGAAAGCACCGAAACGCCGCGCCGCGTGACACGGGCGCGCAGGCCGTTTATGCAGGATGCGGTTGCGGTTGGTGACCGCGTGCGCTTTGCCGTACTGAGGCCCGGTTTCGGCGTTGTCGAGGAGATATTGCCGCGCAGCAGCCGTTTTGCACGGTCGGCATTCCGCGGCCGCGACCAGACGCTGGTGAGCAACCTGGATCAGCTTGTGATCGTGTTTGCTTGCGCCGCTCCGCACCCCGACCTCTGGCGGATAGACCGGTGGCTTGCAATCGCCGAGTATTGCGAGTTATCCGCGGTGATTGTGGCGAACAAGCGCGAACTGATCGCGGATTCTGAGTGGCCCGGTCCGTTCGCTGAGTACAGCCGGATGGGATACCGCGTGGTGGCAACCAGCGCAGTGACCGGATCGGGTGTCGCGACGTTGAAGCGGATGCTCACCGATAAGGTCTCTGCGTTTACCGGACCATCGGGCGTTGGCAAAACCAGCCTGCTGAACCGCCTGCAGCCGGCGTTACGCGGCGAAACAGCCGCGGTTGGAGGCATCACGCACAAGGGCCGGCACACCACCACGATCCGTGAGCTGTACCCGCTGAGCGGTGGAGGCTGGCTGGCCGATACGCCCGGTTTGAGGCAGTTGAACCTGCCGCCGATGGGTCGCGATGCGCTCGGCGAGTGCTTTGTGGAGATTGCGGCTGCGCTGGAGGCCGGCTGCCGATTCGGCGACTGCACGCATGAAAGCGAGCCAGGCTGCTGCGTCACGGCTGCCGTCGAGCGCGGCGAGATCAGCCAGCGCCGGTACCGAAGCTACTTACAGATCGCAACGGAAGTGGCCCCGCGCGCTTAGCGCGAGCCGTTGACTGCGCTCCAGCGGTTCGGCCGACGATATATCAGCCAGCCCGCGCCGGCTCGTACGGATTCTCGTGATTGTGCCAACCTCACCACGGCACGCCACTGGTGATGCGCGTCTGGAAGATTGCCTCGGAGATGTCGGGGGAGACCGGCAAACGCCGCACGTCGAATATGTCGGTAGCGCCACGCGGATTGCGTCCACCGTAGAAGCTGAACGCGGCTTCAAAGCCAGCTTCTTTGGCGGCCGCCTTGGACTGGCTGTTGAATGCTGCCGGCGTTCCCACGGGATAGGCCAGTGTCCTCGGCGCCCAGCCCAGCTGGCGCCTCAGGATATCGCGGCTCTGTTTCATCTCCGCCAACTGCTCCTCGACCGGCAGCGCCGAGAGTGTTGGATGGGAGTGGGTGTGAGCGCCGATGCCGTGGCCCATACCCCGAAACTGGCGAAGCTGCTCCCACGTCATGAACAGGTCGCGACCCGAATCGGCGTCGCCTTGCACACCGGCGGCCTGTTCCAGGGCCTGTAAGAACAGCTCCTGCTGGGAGGCATCCACGGCTCGGTAGGCATGTATGAGGTTTCGCGCCGCAACGGCTTGTGTTTCACCAACCCGAACCTGGTAGACATTGTCGCCAACTCGAAACGAGATCGCAGAGCCGGCGGCCCGCTTCACGCTGCGAGCGATCCTGTCCCAGTAGGGGAGCACGCCCGACTCGATAAAACCGGTGGCGATGAAGAAGATGCCGGGCACGCCCAGCTCGGCCATGCGGCAAGCGGCCGCATAGTTATCGGCATAGCCATCGTCGAACGTTATCACCGCAACCGGCGCGCCGGGATCCGCCTCGCCACGGATCATACGCAGAGCTTCGTCCTCGTTCAGGATTGGTACGTGCGTTCTCAGCCACTGAAGCTGGCGTTCGAACTCCGCCGTTGATGCCGATATCACGCCGTCATCGAATGGAGTGGAGTCGATTACGCGGTGGTAGTTGAGGCATATCAGGTCGCGCTTGTGCAGCACCGGTCGAAGCGCGAATCCAACCGGCCAAAAGCGTAACAGGCGTGACACAGCTTCGCGTTTTGCAATCGGCATTTCGGGCGTTGGTACTCCGTGACAGGATCTATTCGATGACGCGAGCGCGCACGATGCTGCTGAGAAACTCTATGGCATTCAACCTGCCATGCCTGGCGAGGTATGCCGACACGCGCAGATCTCGCTTCCAACTCCACCATACGATACCCGCGCGATAGCGGGAAGGCAGCGCAACGGGCCGCCCTATCGCGGCGCACCACGCTCCGTAGAGCAGGTCGATACCGGCCCGCTGTGGCAGCTCCACCTGCGACCAGATGCGAGCATTCACCTCGATCACGCGCGGTGCACCGGCGGCATCCGGCCGAAGTTCTATCTCGAAAATTCCCGGGGTACCGAGCGCGCGGCAAACCTGCTTCCCCGCCTCGAACACCTGGTGATCCATTGGGATGGTTTCCACAGCCGTGCCGGCGCCCCAGGCAACCTGCCGCAGTTTAAGCGACAACACGGCGGATAAAATGTCGCCATCAGGCCCACACAGAACACAGAGTGACCACTGCCGGCTGCCGAATGCCGAGAGATCCTGCTGTGCCACCACATCCATATCGCGGCTGTGACAGCGCTTCACCATCTCCACCGCCTGATCACCATCTGCCGCCAGGAAGAGCTTGGCGCCGTCACTCACTTCCAGTTGGAACGTGTGCTGTGGCTTGATGATAACCGGCATCGGCAGTGCGCGCACCGCAAGGGGGTCGGATCCGCGCGGGATCAACAGCGAATCTGGAATGGGCAGCCTGCACTCCAGCGCCCACGCGGCGAACGCTGCCTTATCAATCACCATTGCCGCGACGTCCGGTGGCGGAGCCTCAACAACAAAGCGCGCATCCAGCAGCGGTCGCTGCCGCCCGATCGCCAGCAGCGCCCGATCGGTGCTTGGAAACAGCACAGACCGCGGTGCTTCGTGCGTACTGCTCCTCGTGGCCACGAGAGCCTCAACCCAGGCATGGTCGTCGCAGTGCTCGGAGTAGCTGGGACAGATCTGAAATGAAGCTCCAGCCGGCAGACGCGTACGAAGCGGCCCGTCGTGCACCACCGTCACGGGTATGCCGTGGCGCAGCAGCACTGCGGCCGCCGCGGCGCTAGGGCCGAAGATGACCGCCGGTACCCGTGATGTTGCAACGTGCGGGTCGGGCTGCTGCAGCGCTGTCACCATGGCGGCATGCCTACTCGGCAGATGCGGGACGCATAAGGTCCAAAAGCGCCGGGATTTCCACAATCCTCAGCAGCAGCAGCGAAGCGACGTACGCCAGGGTGGAAACGACGCCGGCAGCCAGAAGCGCTTCGAGGGCAGGCAGTGTGCTTCGCGTGGCAAGGTGCAGGACGGCTGCCATAACGCCGCTGCAGATGGCGATACGTACTAGCGGCAGCTGCCTGAGCGTACCGGCGAAGTTGCGATGGAATGGCGCCGATAGAAAGAGGACGGCCAGGGCGGTGCGTACTACCATACCCACAGCGGCGCCCGTTATACCAAACACCGCCATCAGCATAATGGCGATACACCCTCCGGTAACAGTAGCCCACGCTGCGGCACGCGCACCAGCATCGTGCGCATGCACCGCGTTGAGGCCGCACCTCATGCTTTTGGACAGTCCAATCAGCGGTAGCGACCAGATGGTGATGCGAATAACCGTGGCGCACGGCTGCCAATGGGTGCGAAACAGAATAACGGCCATCGGCTTGGCCAGAAAAAAGCCCAGGAGCGCAATTGGAACGCACGTAACCAGCGAGACGGCCAGCAGATTCCGGGTCTGCTTGAGCGCGCCGTCCTTACTGGATGCGGCAGCCCGCGCGATGCCGGGGTAGAACGCCGTCTCCAACCCATCGGGAATTACGCCCAAGCGGTCGGAGGGCAGTGCGCCGGCGGCGTAGTACCCAAACGCAGTCACGCCGGCCAGTTTGGGCAGCACCAACTGCTCGGATCGATCCTGGATGGCGCCGAGGCAGCCTTGCCAGATCAGGGTTCTGGACTCAGACATCAGCGCCTTGAAGCGTGCGACCCGCCAGCGAATATGGATCGGCCCTATGTGGCGACGGACCACCCGCCACAGCGCCAACAGATTGACCACGGGGCTGGTGAGATATGCCGCCGACAGCGCTACGGGGCCGCCGCCGCGAGCCGCAACCGCGACAGTAACCACCGTCACAAGGATTCCTGCGATGAAGCCTGCCGTGGAGAACTCGCGAATTCGATCCAGCGACTGCAGAGCGTCCATAAAGCACGTTGCAACCACGTAGACCATCATGCTGCCGCACGATAGCAGCGCACAGTCGACAATAACCAAGGGATAGCGCAGTGCAACGCAGGCGCTCAGGCACAACAGAACGGCGCCGGCTCCCAGGATCAGGCGGAGACCAATCTGCTCACCCAAGAGCTCAGGCAGGCGCGCCGGGTCCTGCGCGGCGGAGCGCACAAAGAGTGTTCGCAATCCGAGATTCGTGAGGAAACCCACGGTTGCGACCAGGCTGTAGGCAACCGCCCACTGTCCATAACCCAGCGGGCCCAGCTGCCGAATTATGAACGCGGTTGCGGGAATGCTGAGCGCATTCAGCGTAAGTGGCTGAAAAATCAGGTACGCGATGCCGGCAGCCCTGGATCGATTGGCGGCTTTATCGGTAATGGGCATCAGGCGAAGTGGTGCGCCAGGAAGAAGATAAAGATGATGGAGCCAATGCAAATGCCACCGATGGAGCTGTAATCACGAAACGTCTGACGCGGCGACAGCTTTACCATGTCGGATCGCGCGGCGTAGGCAAGTTGCGCGGCTACCGGAAGCGCAGCAAGCAGATACAGCACCGGAACATACGTGCGCGATATCCAGAAAGCCGCGGCGAGGTAGCCGGTAAGCGCAAGACGCGAGCTGCGCATGTCGTTAGCAGCCTGTTCCTCCTCGCCCTCTGCGGCAGACCACCCGGGATAGTTGCGATAGCAGTAAAACAGACATCCGATGAAGAAGAAGTAGCCGAAAACGCCGAGTTCGGCGAGACATAGGACAAAGGTGTTGTGAGCGGTGTAGCCTTCGTTCAGGGCCGGAAACGCGCCATATCCCACGCCAAGCACCGGATTGTGCGTGGCGAGATAGATTCCATTCTCCCAGAAGTGGAAGCGGCTGTTTGCCGACGCGTCCTGCGTATCGAAATCGCGCATATGGGCCGAAGCCAGCATCACGATACCGAGTCCGATTGTAACGGCTGCCACAGCAGCCAGCACTTTGTGACGCGTGTAGCAGATGCCGAATCCCGCGAGCACCGTGATAAATGCCAGCAGACCACCCCGTGAGCCGGTAAGAAAGATAGAGAACACGATGAGCACGGTGAGCGCCGCATAGGTGGCACGCCGCCCCGTTGAGCCCCGCAACGTTTCGGGAATACAGAGCGCAAAGCCGGCGGTTAGCGCGGCAGCCAGGTCGTTGGGATCGCTGAAGATGCCGGTGGCTTGCGAGCGGAATGTGCCGTGCTCATCCATCGCCCCGCCCGTAAAATAGAGGAAGGCGGAGAATGCGGCAAGATAGGCGCTGCACCATATTACGGTGGCCTTAAGCGCTCGGTACCGCTCCGGTGTGTTGGCCAGATTTAGCGTGAGGATGACCAGCGCCACCAGCTTGGCGATTGCATCCACAGCATCCAATGCGGAACCGGACCGCATCGAGCCAAGGATAGCTACGAGACCAAAACAGCTGATCATCGTGATCTCGGGTGTTCGGAGCGGCCGTTCTCGATGCACAATGAGGTGAGCGATCCAGCCCAGTAGCGACGTTACGGCCAGCATCTCGAGCAAGTGCAGGCTCCGAAGTGAGTAGATCATCTCCTCTGGCCGGATATAGAGCGCGGCGGCAAACGCCGTGATGCCATAGAACGGGCGCGCCAGGATGGTGAGGCCAACCGCCAGGGCAATGCACAGCCCCAGCGTTTTGAGGTCGCCAACCACTGCCACACTCAGCGCGACCACCAGCGGCAGCACGATGGTGATGGTGAGCAGGAACAGGAGGGAGCGGCGCGGACGGAGGCGCAGGCGGCTGGCGGGACCGAGCACCAGTCGGGCGGCAGACCGGGCAGGCAGGTTCATTTGCTGCGGCGAGTGCCGCTTTTGCCAAGGCGGGCGAGGGTTTGAACCAGTATGCGCAGGTCCAGCCACAGTGACAGGTGTGAGATATAGAGGAGATCGAAGCGCAGCTTATCCTGCGCGCTGGAGTGGTATCCCGCGTAGACCTGCGCGAGTCCCGTCATTCCGGGCCGAATTGCGTGGCGGCGTGAGTACGACGGCAGAGTTGCTTCAAATTGTCGCACAAAGTGAGGTCGTTCCGGCCGCGGCCCCACCATGCTCATGTCGCCAATGATCACGTTCCACAGTTGAGGCAGCTCGTCAACGTGTGTTCGCCGCAGAATCGCGCCGAGCCCTGTGAGCCTGGGATCGCCCGGTCCCGTAGAGAGCACTGGACCTGTGTGCCGTTCGGCGTCTGCAACCATGGTCCTGAACTTGTAGATGTTGAACATGCGGCCATCGAGGCCAATGCGCTCCTGCGAAAAAAGCGCCGGTCCGCGGGAGGTAAGGCGTATCGCCAGCGCTGCAAGCGCCATGGTCGGTGCGAAAACCACTGCTATGGCGCCGGCGGCGGCGACATCGAACAGGCGCTTCACGGCCAGACGTACTTTCGCGGGTCGCTGGGTCAACGGTACCAGGGCAACATCGTTGATACTGGTGACGCGGTGCAGGTGGCTGAGGACGGTTACCGGCGTCGGTATCGCGTGAACGGCGACGGATGGATTGGCCGCCATAAGATCTTCGGCCAGTTTCTCCTGCCAGGATGGGTTGAAAGCGAAAAACAGCTCGTCTGCGCCGTAGCGATGCAAGTCACCGGGCGTCATCTCTGGGCCGCCGAGTACCGGCCAGCGCGAGCTTCGCATAGGTCCGGCAGTTTCGTCGCCGACAAGCCCAATCACGTGGTAGCCGTGCTCCTCAAGGTCGCGAGCCAGGCGAAGGGCGACCGGCCCGCTGCCCACAACTACGGCCCGGAGCGCGCTTGGCGCCGGCAGTTGGTCGTCGGCTTCCGCCACACGCTCGGCGACACCGGTAAGGTGGCTGGGAGCCGCCTGTGTAGCCATCAGGCCAAGGCAACTCGCCAATGCGCCTGCGATCAGCATGGGTAATGCCGGTATGTGGGGCAGCAGCGCTGCGGCAAGGAAGGCGAGCGACTCAAACATCATGGGAGGTGACAGCCTATTCGTTTCCGGACCAGGTATCGGCAGCCGGTCGCTCCGGCATTGTGGGACCTGGGCTTACGTTGGATAGAATGCTGCCGATTCCGCGTTCGTGCACCGCTTTGGCCTCTGCGGTGCGAGTGCGAGTAAGGCTTGGTGGGGCGTCGGTAAGTACAGTACCCAAAACGGCAACGCCGGATTCCTGCAGTGCTTCAGCCAGGCGCGGCTCTTCGCCGCTGGGCACATCCAGCGCGCGGGCGCAGATGATCGCCGCCTGCACCACGGGAGCCAGGAGCATGGCATCGGTATATTCGATGGCGGGAGCGACATCGTAGACCACGAAATCGCTGGCACCTTGCAGGCTGTTGGCCAGCACCGGCAACCGCTCGCTGTTGAGCAGCGCCCAGCAGTTATCGGCCGACTTTCCTGCCGTGATAACCCGCAGTCCCACGATTGTGGTGGGACGAATCGCCCGCTGGATGGAGGCGCCACTTTCCGACAGGAGGTCCGAGAGGCCGAAATCGTTCTGCAGGTTGAAGGCGTTATGTACACCCGGCTTGCGGAGGTTGGCATCCACGAGCAGCACGCGATATCCTGCCTGCGCCAGGGTGATGGCGAGATTGCATGCGGTTCGGGTGCATCCCTGGCCGCTTCGGGTGGAGACCACGGTAAGTGCACGCGGCATGTTGCCCGTTATGCGCATCAGATGTAGACCAAGGAATCGATAGGCTTCTGCATGCGGCGACTGCGGCAACAGCTCTGAGGCGCGGGCCATGGCAGCACTGGTTACCGAACCGCCGGCTTGCGGAATAGCCGTCAATATCGGCCCGGGGTAGGCGAGTTCGGCCTGTTCGAGGTTCAGCGCGCGCCGGTCCAGCGTATCGACGGCAACGCAGAGCGCCGAAGCGAGAACCAGCATGGCCAGCCCTGCGGCGATAATCCAGCGCAGCGCCCGTCCGGGCGTAGAGTTGATAACCGGATTGTACGGCGAAACCTTGTTCAGGATGACGACGGGGCTCTGGCGCGTGGCGGCATCCAGGCTCAGGCGGGCGCTGTGGAGGCGGCCGGCCACCGCGATGCGGTTTTGCAGCAGCTGCTGAACCTCGCCACTCACTACCTGCGTGCCGGTGTTGGCCGCTCCTAGCCGACGCACATCCGCAGCAGCCGATATCAAGGAATCCGAGATCTGCTGCACTTCAGCCCGGGATGCGGAGACCTGCTGCCGGAGCAGCGAGAGCTGCTGCTGCGCCTGCTGCCAGTTGGTTGCTGCGGCGGCGGCATCTCCCGGCGGTATCGCAGCGGCCAGCGGGTGGGCGGCCTCCTCCGTTGCTACGCGATTCTGCAGATCCTGAACAATGGCTAACTGCCGCTGGACGTCTGGATGGGCATCCGTCAGGGTTTTGCGCAGCGTGTCGAGCTGCAGTTCTGCCTGGGCGAGCTCGGTCTGTAGTGTCCCGAGGATCGGATCCGAAGCCAGTGGCGCGCCGGATGTTCCGCGGCGTGTGCTCCTGTGCCCCCTGGCGGTTCTTGGCGGCGTTTGCCCACGCATCGAAGCCGTGAGGGTGCTGAGTTGCGCCTGCAGTGCCGCGGCGTGCGCCACCGCAGAATCGTGCTGTTCGCGCAGATTATAGAGCCGTGTGAGCGCGGGCTCCAAACGTGGGTCCGGTGTGGCATTGCCGGAGTGGACGGCCACATCCAGCGCCCGAGCGGAGGCGAGCTTCACGTCGGTATCGTGCAGCGCTGCCTCCAGCAGATGTACAAGCTTAGCGTCTTGACTCTGGTTCAGCTCGCGGGCACGAGCCACAAAGCTGTCGGCGATGGCGTTCGCCATAAGTCCGGCGCGTACCGGGCTGGAATCGGCAACCTGAAGCTCGTATGTGTCGCGGCCAACGGCCTGCAGCACAATATTCTTCAGCAGGTCGTTGGGCAGCGCGGACTCTTGCAGGCTCGCCAGTGCCGGCGCCAGAACCTCGGTGCTTTTTACAATTTCGTCGTAGGCCGCAGCTTGTGACTTGGCGACCACCGGATCGGTGGAGCTGTATTCGTTGCCGTTCTGCTGCGTATCCGAGAAGTTCTGCTGCGGTATCGTCATCAGCGACACCGTGGCCAACCAGCGCGAGCCGACCTTACGCGTGAGCGCAAATGTAAGCACCATTGCAAGCAGGGAGCTGAGGCCGATTGCCCATGCCCTACGCCGGACGATTGTCAATGCCTTCAAAAAATCCATAGAGCTCTCGTTCTACGCCCGGTTGTCGCGCGGTTCTCCTTAAAGGTTTGTCGTATTTCGGTTTCGCAGTCGGGCGTAGCCCAACTGCACGGCTAGCCGGTTCGCCGCCGGCGTCGTACAGTGGCCAAACCGGCGATTCCGCCGCAGCTGATGAGGCCGGCCAGGAACAGGTAGATGGTGTCGGATTCCGGCGCCACCGACGGCTTGTGCCCGCCACCGCCGCCAGAACCAAAGATGCCGCCCAGCACCGGCAGAAGCCAGATCGGGGATACGCCGCCATGGGCGCCGGCTACGGGCACCTGCGACCGGTAGACTCCGCCAAAGGGTACTGCGCCAGCCGGTATGATCCCGGGCGACGAGCCAACAAAGTTCGCCACGTCCACCGGCGTTTCGGGCTGTGGCAGCACGGCAGCCGCCACTTGCTGAGGCTGCATCGTGATCGACTCACCGCTGAGGAGCGGCCGTGGCATCATTGCCACGCCTTTCAGAACGGTGCACGGATTGCCGCACATCTTGATCAGCACCGGATTGCCGGCGGCGTCCAGCCAAACCAGCGTGCCTCTCTTCACTGTGTAGCCCCGGTGCGCAATATGGTTGCCCGGATGGATGAAGTAGACATCCATTACACGATCTGCCGGCAACTTCGCCAGTCGGAGTTCGCTCAGCTTGACCAGCACGTTGTGCGCTGAGAGGTGGAAAACCGCCTCAAAGCGATGCATCTCCACGGGACTGTTTCGCACCTGATTCACCAGCTGCTGCCGCGAAAGTGCAGGGCGGAGCAGAAATGATCCGGTAGGCATGCGCACGGGCCGTTGCGACGCTGCACCTTGCAGCGCCAGAGAACCGAATACGCAAAAGAGAACAAGTTGCAGGGCGCGCGCACCGAGCGAGCCCCGAGCCTTCGATAACGTCATTTTGGTAATTCCCTAGCTGCCTGCTCGCGATGTAGGGCGGCCAACTCGGCCGGGCTATGTCGGCAGACTACCGTGGTGGCGTGCAAACGGAACGAAACAGCGTTATGAGTGCCGTCATGCATCCAGTGCTCCCTAAGGGCCTGTACGTGCAAAAAGGGGACCGATTTGCCACGTCGGTTCTGCCCGCAACGGACAGTGGCAGTATACTCTTTGCCACCACGGCCCGGTTTTGGGCAAAACCGGGTCGAGTCACTCCGCTGAGTT
Source organism: Armatimonadota bacterium (assembly GCA_028871815.1). NCBI lineage: Bacteria > Bacillati > Armatimonadota > Armatimonadota bacterium. The sequence goes on from JAGWMJ010000001.1 coordinate 266,603, forward strand.
CGCCGAGGATGATCCTGAATCGCGTAATTGCTGTAGTGGGCATGACGGGTTCCGGAAAGAGCCTGTTGTGCCGTGAACTGGCCCGTCGCGGATGCCCGGTGATCTACTTTGGCGGCATCGTGCTTCATGAGGTGCAGGCGCGCGGACTGGCGCTTACTCCGGAGAACGAAAGGCGCGTAAGGGAGGAACTGCGCGCAGCCGAGGGGATGGACGTCTGTGCGGTGCGCGCGCTGCCGGAGATCCACGAACTGCTGGAAGCAAATCGCAACGTGGTGGTTGATGGCCTGTACAGCTTTTCCGAGTATCGAACCCTTTATGCGGCGCTCGGCGGACGGCTGATCGTGGCCGCCGTATGCTCTCCACGCGCGATGCGCTACCGGCGGCTCGCTGAGCGGCCAGAGCGCCCTCTGACCGCGGCTGAGGCCGAAGCGCGTGATATCGCCGAGATTGAGAAGATTGAGAAGGGCGGTCCCATCGCGATGGCCGATATCACGTTTTTGAACGACGCCGGCCCCGAGCAGATGGCGGACGCGGCCGATCGCCTGATTGCGATCGCCTTGTCCGAGGCGTAGCGCGGTCCCGGCTTCCGGATACAGCAAGCGCCGTGCGAGTAGTGGTTGTGCCGCGGATAGAGACATCCAGTATAAGACGCCAACAAGCACTACGGCTGTTCACGATAATCTACAGCGAGCGACGTATTTAACAGCGACGACGGCCAGACGATGGTCTGGAGTGTGAGGAGCCGTCGCACCAGTCGGTTCATCGGTGCATTGGTTGGATCCAGAGGGCAGCGAGTTACCAAACGCTTATGCTTTCCCACGTACTCTCCAGCGCAGTTCTGGGCGTCGATGCCTACGAAGTCGATGTCGAGGTAGATGTTTCCAGCGGCATGGCCGGCAGCATCAATCTGGTGGGCCTTCCGGATGCCGCCGTAAAAGAGAGCGTCGACCGCGTTCGGAGTGCAATCCGCAACTCCGGTATGCACTTCCCCTACGATAAGCGGATCACGATCAATCTGGCGCCGGCCGATATCCGCAAGGCCGGGCCCAGCTTTGATCTGCCGATCGCTATAGGTCTGTTGGCTGCAACCGGCCAGATACCTGAGGACTACCTTGCGGGAGCGGTGATCATCGGTGAGCTGTCACTGGATGGCGCGGTGCGTCCGGTGAATGGCGCGCTGCCCGTAGCCATGGGCGCCCGGGAGCGGCAGCGAACCCGTCTGTTTGTACCGGCGGCCAATGCGCGCGAGGCCTCTGTGGTGGAGGGATTGGACGTGTATCCGGTGCAGTCGCTGCCACAGTTGGCAACGGCGCTCGCCCTTCCCGATACTTTGGAACCACTACCTTACGACCCACAAGTACTCAACATTGAAGCCCTCGAGTATCCGCTGGATTTTGCCGACGTAAAAGGGCAGGCGCATGTGAAGCGAGCGTTGGAGGTTGCCGCTGCGGGCGGGCATAACGTGCTGCTGATCGGCCCACCCGGATCCGGAAAGACCATGATGGCGAGCCGCCTGCCGGGCATATTGCCGCCCATGACCTCGGATGAAGCGCTGGCCGCAACGCGGCTCTACTCCGTAGCCGGGCTTCTCTCTGCCGAGGTGTCACTGGTTACCACGCGGCCGTACCGCAAACCGCACCACACCGTTTCTACGGCAGCGCTGGCCGGCGGCGGCACCATTCCGCGACCAGGCGAAGTAAGCCTTGCTCATCATGGCGTGTTGTTTCTGGACGAGCTGCCGGAGTTCGGTCGCGACGCCCTGGAGGTTTTGCGGCAGCCGCTTGAAGACGGTGTGGTGAGCGTTGCACGGGTTTCGGCCTCCTACACGTTTCCGGCCAGCTTTACCCTGATTGCCGCGATGAATCCGTGTCCATGCGGCTACTATGGCGACGCCTTTCGGCAGTGCATCTGCAGTCAGGGCGCAGTAGCCAAGTACCAGAAGCGCATCAGCGGACCGCTGCTGGATCGCATCGACCTGCACATCGATGTACCGAGAGTGCCGGAGGAAGACCTGCTGCACCATACCGTTAGCGAGGGTACGGCCGCAATCCGCCAGCGCGTTTGCCGCGCCCGTCACCAGCAGGCTGCCCGTTTCGCAAGTCATCTGCCGACGGAGCCGGACACATCAGATCCGGCTTCGGCAGCGGAAAACATACGTGAAGAAGGCGGGCAGCAGCCATTTCACCCACACCGTCGCCGCCTGTTTTGCAACGCACAGATGGGCCCGAAGGAGATCCGCGCCTACTGCAAAACCACCGAGCCTGTGCGCAACCTGCTGCGCGCCGCAATTCAACAGTTGGGACTCTCGGCTCGTGCCTATGATCGGCTTCTGAAGGTTGGCCGTACGATTGCGGATCTCGATGGATGTGAGCAGATAGCGCCACAGCACATCGCCGAAGCGATTCAGTACCGCAGCCTGGACCGAAAGTTGTGGGGCGCCTGACGCCGGCGGGGCCGGCACGTACAGAGCCCGATGCGGCAGGCTACCGGTGCGGTTCGCCTGCGGCCGGTTCGCCCGCCATCAGCCGCTGCCCCGCCGGCGGGCCCCAGGTGCCGGCGGCATAGTTTGGGAAGAGCGGGCAACTGAGGTGCTGCCAGGCGTGCAGAACCGGCGTTATCAGTGACCATGCCGCTTCCACTTCATCATTGCGGGCGTAGAGCGATGCGTCACCACGTATTGCGTCGAGCAGCAGGCGCTCGTAGGCTTCCGGGATCGGCTGATTGAAGCTGGAGCCATACCGGAAATCCATGCGGACGGGTTCCACCTGCATGTCGGGACCGGGCATCTTGCTGCCTATTTCGAGCCAGGCGCCTTCATCGGGCTGAATTCGGATTGTGAGGCGGTTTGCCGGTACTGCCGTGCAACTGAGCCGCGCAAACAGCACGTTTGGAATTGCCCGAAAGCGAATCTCGATTTCGGTCTTCCGTTCCGGCAGTCGCTTACCGGCCTGCATAAAGAACGGAACGCCGGCCCATCGCCAGTTATCCACAGCGAACTGGAACGCCGCATACGTCTCGGTGTTGGAGTCGGCCGCAACGCCGGGTTCATCGCGGTATGCCGGCGCCCCGGGCTCGGTTCCCTCCGCCTTGCCGGCCGCATACTGTCCGCGGACGGTGAAGTGCTCACAATCTGCCGGTGTAAAAGGACGGATAGAGCGTAGGACCTTCACTTTTTCGTCGCGGATCGCATCGGCTTCCAGCGAGGTTGGCGGCTCCATCGCCACCAGGGTGAGCACTTGCAGCCCATGGTTTTGAACGATGTCGCGCGTAATGCCGGCGTGGTCAAAATAGGGACCCCGGCCCTCCATGCCAAGCGTCTCGGCTACTGTAATCCGCACCGAGTCGACGTACTTCTGGTTCCAGAGCGGCTCGAATATCTGGTTGGCGAACCGCAGCACCAGGATGTTCTGCACGGTCTCTTTGCCGAGATAGTGGTCGATACGATAGATTTGGTCCTCTGTGAAAATGGAAGCAAGCTCGCGATTCAGGTCGCGCGCCGTGTCGAGGTCGATACCAAACGGCTTCTCCACGATCAGACGCACCCACGCGTGAGGGCCCGCTTCATGGTTCAGACCGGCCGCGCCGATCTGGCGAGCGATAGGTGCGAACTGATCGGGCGGTGTGGCCAGGTAGATTAGCCTGGCGCCCGGCAGGTGGTGACTCCGTTCGAGTTGGCGAAGGCGCTCGGAGAGCGCCTGGTATGAGGCCGGGTCATCCAGGTCGCCGCGCACGTAGTAGACGCGGCTCGAGAACGTGTGCCACTCTTCCGCCGTCCATGCGGCATCCGAACCGAATTCGGTTAGAGACTGGCAAACGTCGTCACGAAATTGGCCATCATCCTTGGGCCGGCGGGCAAACGCCACGATGATGAAGCGCTCCGGCATCAATTTGCGCTGCGCCAACCGGAAGAGCGCGGGAATGATCTTGCGTCGCGTCAGGTCGCCGGTAGCGCCAAAGAGCACAAACGTACAGGGCTCTGGAGCATGGGTTTCGGTTTGCACTCTCTCAGCGCTCTCTCCGGCCGCGCAGGCGACTGTTGCGGGATCCGCACACGACAACGAGTCGGATTGTACCCCTACCGGCGTGCCGGTATCCGGCCCTCTTGCCGATACCCGCACTGTTAACTGCATCATGATAACGGTGTTGACAATGTTGCAGGAATCGTTGTGTCTGTGCGCGAAGTGGCTGTTGTACCAGTGGCGGTGCTCGCAGCCGTGAGCGCCAATCTTGAGAGCGGAGGGTTACTACAATGGGACATAAGCCCCATGGAGCTGCTACAGCCGGACGACAGCTCCGGCCAATTCTCATGACTTTCGGGAGGGTCGCGGTGCTGCTGCTCGTGCTCAGCGGCGCCTCGGCGGTGCGATCTGCAGCGCAGATACCGCCGCTGGTACGTGGCTTTGCGCCGGGCTCGCCGCCCGAGCGGCCGATAACGCAAGTGATGGTCAAGCTGGCGCCCGGCGCCAATCCGTTGCTGTTTGCGGCGCAATTCTCTGCGGTGGCAGCGCGGCTCACAGGTGCGAACCACACCGCGGTGTCTCAACTGGCCTACAAAAGCTCCATACCGAACCTTGACTGGCACGTCTTCCGGCTGGCTCAGCCCTCCGCGCTGAATGCGACGGTAGCGGCGCTGAAGAGGATGCCGGGCGTTTTGTTTGCCGAGCCCGACTGGCACATACGCGCCGAAACCCTGCCTCCGCCGAACGATACGTACTGGGCCCTGGAGGATTGGGAGCAGTTGATCGTGGTGCTAAGCGGCCTTGACTCTACCGACGCCGATGCCCGACAAGACGATTCGGCATTCTGGACCTACACCTGGAACCTGGAGGAGATCAACTCACTCGGCGCCTGGAACACCTTCCCCGGCCACTACTACACCGCGGCGGAGCGGAAGAACCTTGCGGCAAACGACCCGGCAAAACTGCCGCTTGTTGCCGTTATTGACAGCGGGATTGACTTTTCTCACGCCGACTTCGCTTACGTAGCGGATGTCTCTACGAATCCCAACCAATCGACGCAGACCGACATCTCCGACGGCGGCCAGATCAATACGGCGCTGGCGCGCAACTTTGTGTTTGGCAACCGCAACCCGAACCCGATGTTGGCGCAAGACGACCTGGGACATGGCACCAGCGTCTCCGGTATCATTGCGGCCGCTGCGAACAACGGCACGGGCATCCCCGGTCTTGGATTTGTGGCGCAACTGGTCCCACTCAAGGTAATCGACAGCACGGGCAGTGGCGACGACTCGGACCTCGTCTACGCCCTGGAGTACGCAGCAGCCAATCACTGCGTCGTTTGCAATGTAAGCCTGGACCTGGATACCACCACTTATCCTCAGGCGTTGGCCGACGCCGTGGATTACGACTGGAAGCATGGCACCCTGGTGGTGGCGGCCGCCGGCAATGACGGCGACCCAACACACCCATCCGACGGCGAAATCCGCCGCTACCCCGCATCTCTTGTTCATGTGCTCGCCGTGGCTGCTACGGCATATGGCGGCGACACGGTGATCGGCGGTGAGCAGCTCGCGTCGTACAGCAACTACGGCTACGAACTCGGCGTTGCGGCGCCTGGCGGCGATATCACCACGTTTGTAAACAACGCGCCGAATGCCGATACTCTCGGGCTCAATCCAACCCAGGAGTACGTGCTGATCTGGTCGACAGCTCCTACTTACACCGTATCGCTGTCGGACCCCACGAACCCCGCTCTGGGCGAGTATGCGCAGCTGGGGCTGTACGGGTTGAACTATGGATCGCTGCCCGGCACATCGCTGGCCACGCCACACGTTACCGCGCTCGCGGCTCTGTACGCGGCGGAGCACGGATACAGCCAGGTTCACGGGTTGCCTCAAAAGCTGATCAACGCGATTGAGCGTGGCGCACATCAGATGAACGCGAGGCCGGATGGTGGCTGGGACAACGTGTTCGGGTACGGACGAATCGATGCGGCAGAGACGATTGCAGACGCAAATCCGCGGGCAGCATGGAAGGGCGGCGTCGTCGGCAGGATCACGTTCGGCACCACGCCGGTTGGCGATGTGAATGTGGTGGCGACCTCACTGAAGAGGCTGCACCAGTACTCCAACTCCACGTACCCGGATGGCATCTACCATATCGTCAACTGCTCCACGGATTGGTATGTGGTACGGGCGACCGTGTTCGGCAATACCGACGCCTTTTTGGCGCCGATCGACGCGGGCTGCGACTACCAGGGCGCTTCAATGCCGCTCGACTTCAATCAGGTGACCATAACGCCAAACGCCTATGTACACTACGGCGCCAGCATCCAGTTCAGCGCAACCGTCACCGGACCCAGCAACACGAACGTGATCTGGAGTCTTCCCTACCATCCAAAGAGCGCTTCGCTGAGCAGCACCGGCCTTCTGAAGGCGCCGACGGCGTTCACCAACGAACGGGCGGTGGTTGAAGCGCAGAGTGCGGCAGATCCGGCTCGCGATGATATGGCCATCGTTACGTTTGTGCCAAGCGTGACGGCGGTTTCGGTTCAGCCCGGCAGCGTTACCGGCGGCACCTCGGCCACCGGCACCGTTACGCTAGACTACCCAGCGTCGTATTTTGGTGCGACTGTGACGCTAAGCAGCGACAATTCCAACGCCGGAGTCCCGGCCACAGTTACGGTTGCTCCGGGCGCAAAACAAGCGACGTTCACGGTTACCACAAAGAGCGTAACATCAACCGCAACAGCGAACATCAAGGCGACGTACTACGGCACCTCGGCTTCGGGCGCGCTGACGATAAATCCCTGACCGCTCGATCCTCAGCGTGGCAATTCTCCCACGCGTGAGAGAAGGTGAGCGCAGTGCAGCGTGCCGAGCTCAAAATCGTCGAGCCTTACGTTTTCATTCGGCGAGTGCGCCCGCAGCCCCGGGTATTCGATGCCCGGCGTTGCGATGGGTAGGCCGAGGTGATGTGCGAACCACCACATAGGCCCGGATGAGCCCAACATGGGGGCTATCGCAGCCTGCTGCTGATAGACCTGTTCGCCGGTCTCGGCAGCAAGCCGCACCCACGGGTGGTCGGGATCCACTCGAGCTGGCCGCTGTCCGTTGAGATAGACCGACTCAACATCCTCAAACCCGAGCCTATCCAGATGCTCCCTTAACAAGCGACCCACGGTTGCCGGATCTTGATCTGGCACCAGCCGGAAGTCGATCTTGGCGCGGGCGTCGGCCGGAAGCACCGTTTTTGAACCGGGTCCCTGCCAGCCTGCGTCAAGCCCATTGATTGTCAGAGAGGGTTCAAACACGGCTCGCCGGTGATACTCCAGCCCATCGGTCTGGCGACCGCCGAGGAAGCCGGAATCCGGGAGAACGTAGCGGTTTCGTACCTCGGCTGCATCATTCGGAAGAGCGCTGAGCAGCTGGAGGTCGCGGATCGTTGGTAGTACAGCGGTATCGTAGTGACCGAAAATCGCGATCCGCTCATCCTGGCTCTTGAGGCTTGCCAGCGCCCACGCCAACCTCCAGGCGGCGTTGGGCAGAATGCTGCCGCCGAAGCCGCTGTGGGCATCGTGTGAAATGGTATGGCAGCGCAGTTCAAAGCAGGCGATGCCGCGCATGCCGCAGTAGAGCAGTGGCGCTCCCTCCGGGGTGACCATCCCCTCTTCCCAGATGCAGGCATCCGCGGCCAGCAGCCCGGGATGGGCCAGGATCCAGTCACCAAGGTGGGGACTGCCGATCTCCTCTTCACCCTCAACAAGAAACTTGACGTTGAACGGCAATTCACCGGTGACGGCACGCAGGGCATCCAGCGTGAGCAGTCGCGATGTAATGTGGCCTTTGTCATCGCCAACGCCGCGACCGAATGCCACCCCCGAACGGATCGTCAGTTCGAACGGCGGCGACTCCCATAGGTCCAGCGGTTCCGGCGGCTGAACGTCGTAGTGGTTGTAGAGGAGTATGGTCGGTGCGTCGGGCTGCCGGCCGGCGAGCGAGCCGAAGACGATAGGCGGTCCGCCGGCGGTCGGCATGACTTCGGCTTGCAGTCCGTGCTCGCGCATTTGCGCGGCAACCAGTTCCGCGCACGGCTCCAGGGCTTCGGATCTTGCCGAGACGCTGGGAATGGCGCAGAGAGCGGCCAACTCACCGAGAGCGCTGTCAAGTTGCCCGCGTATGGCGAGGCGCACTGCGGTGGAATCGACCTGCGAGGGCTTAGTGTCCAAGGGTAACGTTGAGGCGGACCGGGGAGTTGGAGGCGCCGACCAGAATCGAACTGGTGATAACGGTTTTGCAGACCGCTCCCTTAGCCACTTGGGTACGGCGCCTGGATGGATCCAGCCGGCTGGTGTTCGGACCGCAAACGCCGGCCCGAAGAACACCGCCATGCGGAGGCTGGAAGCGGGAGACGAGACTCGAACTCGCGATATCCAGCTTGGGAAGCTGGCGTTCTACCACTGAACTACTCCCGCACTGCGGGCTTCATTATGTGGCACGGCGAGAGCAATGTCAAGGCGGCGCGTGGCCTCACGACAGAACCTGAGCGCAGTAGAACCGTTGCTCCGGGGAAACAGCAGCGCTGAACGCGGCGGCGCAATCCGGCAGCTCCGGAGCCGGAAGCGGAACCCGAACCATTAACTGCCGATCCCTCGGCTTCGCTCGGGATGCCCACTTGAGGTTGGTTGACGACCGGAGGCCCAGACGACGGAAGGTATACGTCTTCGGGGCAGAGGCGCCACTATGCCTGGCCGGCGGATGCGAAAACAGCGCAGAACCAAGCGGAATAGGCAGTGTGCGTCTCACGCATGATGTAACCGCAGCTGCCGGAATCGGCTGGATCGGTCGCAGATTCCAGGCTTGCGAACACCTGGGTATCGGGCCGGGGCGGTGGGCCTCAGTTGGCAGGCGCCACTTGTGCCGCACTGACGGGAACCTCGGTTGCAGCCAGATGGTCGCCTGGTTGGACCTGTGCCTGTCCGATGATGATGAGTTTCTCGCCCGGCTGGAGACCGGACCGGATTTCGGTGAACTGGGAGTCAGTGAATCCGAGTGTTACTGCGCGCCTGGCTGCTATAGCGTCGCGATCCACAAACACGTGCGCAGCCGTCCCACTGTCCGGAAGAATGGCAGGCGTCGGCGCGACCACGGCATTACGATGCATGGCGAGAACTATGGTGGCGCGAGCAAACATCTGTGGGCGCAGAACATTGCCGTCATTTCGCAGTGAAATGCGGAGCGTAAATGCGCGCCCGGCGGCAGAGGCAACCGGATAGATCCGAGTTATAGTTCCTTGAAATACCCGGCCGTTCAGCGCATCCACATTCACGCCTACGGGCATCCCGGTGTGGACAAACGCGAACTGATTCTCCGGAAGCTGCGCATCCATGTAGATGCTGTTCAGGTTGACGATCCGCATCACGTTTGGCTTGGTGATGGCCGCCTCCATACCGGGATCGATGTCGCGCTCGGCTACCACACCACTAATTGGAGAGCGGATGGAGGCATCGCTGAGCGCCTGTTGGGCGATACGCACAGCCGCCTCCTGCTGGCGCACGGCTGCCAGGGCTGATACTATTCCGGCGTTGGCGGTCGCAACATCCTCCTGCCGCAGCCGCACCTGCTGGCGGTTGCCGATGGCGGCTGCAAGCTCCTGTTGAGCCTGAACAACGGCGTCCTGAGCGCGGCGCACATCCTGGGGGCGGTTCCCGGCACGCAGCAAGCTGTATGCCTGAAACGCAGAGTTGTACTGAGCATCGGCCGAGTCCGCCACCGATTGCGCCTGATCCAACTGCTGGGCGGATATAGCCTCTTCACGATAGAGCTCCTGGTACCGCTTCAGATCGGACCGCGCCTGCGTTCGGCTGGAGGCGGCAGCCTGAACGTTTGCCTGCGCCTGCTTCAGCTCTTGTGGACGCGCACCTTCTCGCGTAACGGACGCCTGCTCACGGGCCGCGGCCAGCGCCGCCACGTCCTGCCTGATTGCGGCCTCCGTCTGTACCTGCGTGAGGGCCACGGTGGTCCTGGCGTTGGTAAGGGTCGTCTGGGCCTGCGTTACCCGGCTTTCGGCAGCAAGCAGGTTTGCCTGCTCCGCTGCCAGGCTGTTCCTCAAGTCCGACGTATCCTGCTGGGCGACGATCTCGCCGGCATGCACCACGTCGCCTTCCCGCGCGTAGACGGCCACGATCTTCCCTGCCGCCTTCACGGCCACGATCACATCGTTGAGGCTCGCGAGGGCGCCGGTTACCTGAACGGTATCGGAGATGTCGCGCCTTTCAACGGGCCACACCGAGACCTGTACCGGCACTACGGTTTGTGCCGCGGGCGTACCAACTGGCTGTTTGCCCGGCTTGCTGCAGCCAACCATACCGACCAGAATCGCCAATGCAATTAACGGAATGCGCTTCGTCATCGGCTGGTTCACTTCGCAGGCGCCGCTGCGCCGACTGCCGCAGGCGGCGGCGGCGCGGGAAACCCTGCGCCGGCAGGAAGGTACGCAAACCGCCCGGCGGCGTGATCGAGCGCCGCGCGCGCGGAGTTGAAGTCGTAGAGAGCGTTCACCTGATTATCCTCCGCCTGAGCCAGCGCAGACTGTGCGTTGCTCACTTCCAATAAAGGCGAGATGCCCGCCTGGGCGGCCACGCCGGCATTGTAGCGCACACGCGCCAGGCGGTATTGATCACGTGCCTCCTTGAGTGCCGCATCGGCAACACGGACTCGCTCGGCAGCCTGAACGACGTTGAGCCATGCCGTGCGCACATCTAACGTGACCTGGTCGGTGACGACACGAAGAGCGTTTTCAGCTACGGCGACTCCGGCCCGCGCCTCTTTGAGGCGTGCTTTGGCAAACCCGCCCTCGAAGATCGGCATAGAAAGCTGAGCCACAAAAGCCCCATTGGTGGTAATGGGCGTAAAGCCGGCTGCATTCGGATTGTAATTGGCCGTAATCGAAAGGCCGAGCGATGGAAGCTGGCTCCGTTCTGCCAACAGAATGCCCTTGCGAGCGGCAGCCAGGGCAGCATCGCCTTCAAGTATTTCTGGCCGGTCGTTCAGCGCCTGCGCCAGATCGGCGCGATAGTCGCTGCCCAGGTCGAGCGCGTCGAACCCGGTGCTTGTCGCAGGCGCAGTGACCGTAGCGGCTGTGGGCGGATTCAGGACTGCGCCATCGGCTGAAACCTGCAGCGGCGTATCGATGTTGAGCCCGATGGCGCTGTTTAGCGCGGCAACAGCAAGGCTTACCGAACTTCGGGCCGATATAAGTTGCTGCTGTGCGTTGGCCACGTTGGTTTCGGCGCTGATCACATCAAACTGCGCCACGGTACCGGCACGGAGCTTCTTCCGCGCGTCATCCAGCTGCAGCTGATTGTCGCGGACGTTCTCGGAGGCCACGGTAACGGTAGCTTCGGCGCGCAGAAGGCTGTAGAAGGCCGACTTGACGCTAAGAACGAGGTCGTTTTGCGCGCGGTTTATGTCGAGGCGGCTGCTGATCTGTTGGAATTCGGCCTGGGTTTTGGCGGCTCGCAACTCGCCGACGATATCAATCGGCAGAGTTGCTTGAAGGCCCAACACCGGCTGATCGGGATTCGCAAGCACAATGGTCTGTCCGTTGAACTTTGCTGATTGTCCCTGATTAAGCCGGGTGTATGTAAAGGTGCTGCTAAGCGTTGGATTGAAGGCGGCGCCGGCTTCGGCCGTGTGGCCTTGTGCCTGTACGAGCGCCTCCTGTGCCGCCACGAGTGTTGGGTTGACGCGCAGCGCCATGGAGACCGCCTGCGCGAGGGAGAGAGGCGCGCCGTTAGCGCCAGGTGAAGCCTCCAGGCCGGGCGACTTGTTCAGCGCCGGTGTTTGAGCCTGGGCATGCGCGGCCGGCGGTGCGACGAGCGCGATTACGGCCGCAGTCGCTGAGATCAGGGAACAGCGGCTCCGGCGATCGGATGGTCGGCGGCGAACTGGAAAAAGCTTCATGGGCATGAACTTTTGTGTAACGAAGGAATTATTCATAAGAACGGGCGGACGCCTGAGGATGCGCCCGCCCGTGTTACGCCTTGTGACCGTGCCAGGCCGCGCGCGGCCTAGTGACGACTGAGCTCAGCCGGCCCGATATGCCGCAGCTTCTTAAGGGCGCGGAGTTCAATCTGCCGGACACGCTCACGCGTCACGTCGAGGCGGCGACCCACCTCTTCCAGTGTGTGCGCGTGCCCATCCTCCAGACCGAACCGCATCCGGAGAACCTCGCGCTCCCGCGCGGTAAGTTTGTCGAGCACATCCTCGATCTGTTCGCGGCGGATCAGGTTGAGCGTAGCTTCGGCGGGAGATACGGCCGTCTGGCTCTGAATAAAGTCGGCCAGCTGGCTGTTATCCTTCTCGCCGACCGGGGTCTCCAGCGAGAGCGGTTCCAGGGCTATGCGCATGATCTCGTTGACGCGCTCCACGGGAACTTCGAGCTCACGCGCGATCTCTTCCACGGTAGGATCGCGAAGGAGCTGCTGCCGCAGCCTGCCGGACGCCTTTACCACCTTGTGGATGATTTCGGCAACATAGACTGGGATGCGGATCGTGCGTCCCTGGTTGATGATAGCGCGCGCGATCGCCCGCCGGATCCACCAGGTGGCGTACGTGCTAAAGCGGTAACCCTTGCTGGGGTCAAACTTCTCCACGGCGCGTATCAGCCCGATATTGCCTTCCTGAATCAGGTCGGGAAGCGGGATACCACGAACGCTGTACTTCTTGGCGATGGATACCACAAGCCGCAGGTTGGCTTCGGTGAGCTTGTCTTTGGCGACCTTGTCGCCGTTCTGCACGGCGCGCGCGAGGCGGATCTCTTCATCGGCCGTGAGGAGTTGCGCGCCTTTCGCGCGGCTCATCCAAAGGTGGAGCGTTTCGTCGTGGCGACTGTGGTCGGTCTCCTCCGAGGCACGCGTACGAGGCGCACGGTGGTGCGTTACGGTTGGTTCCGGAACAGGGATAGGCTCCGCTACGTGCGCCACGGCCGGCTCGAAGGCCGCTTCGGCCGACGCCGCACCAGCTTCATACAGGTGCAGGATCTCCTCGTTGGGCTCTTCGCCAAACGTCTCTTCCACATCCTCTTCGGGCAATTCCGCCGCTGCTTTGGAGCGATGCCGCGGCGTCGGCGCCTTCCGCACGCGCGACTCTTCAAGTGCCACGGTTTCGGTGCTCATTGGAACTTTCTCCTCTGGTCGTTGCGCAGCGGAATCGCCGCGGCGCAGTAAGTGATATTTTTCACAGGATGAGCAGAACCTACAACCGGCATCACGGCCGCGCTCAACGTTATCTTTCTACTCATTTCCAAGTCGGTGTGGACTTTTCCTCCCACAATTCGCCGTGCTGCTACCGTATTCCTCGCTGAGCCGCTCTCGCAGCACCACTCTCTCGCGGGGTTCGACCTTCCGAGCGTGCACGGCACAGATAGGTGTTTTGCCCGGCGGCCCGCCAATTGACGGGCGGCTCGTTATTTTCTTCACAAACTCGAATCAGGAAACTGAATCGTCACGCCACAGTTTCCTTATTATAAGAGACCAGCTTTCCTTTGTCAAGTTATTTTGCGATGCTCTGATTTAAACGCTTCTGGTCTCGCTCTGTTGCATGCTGTTGCAGAATTAACACTCTACAGGGGAGCGTGCAGGCTGCTTCGGGCGGGGCGCAACTCGGCAACTGCGCTTGCGACCGCGATCGCTGCCTCACGCACTGCCGTCTCCGTCGTGCCGCGGCCCAGCGTCAGGCGCAGCCCGCATCGGGCCAGCTCCGGCGACAATCCCATTGCCAGCAGCACGTGCGAGGGATCGGTGCTCCCAGCCGAGCATGCAGCGCCGGCTGAGGCCCGTATCCCCCTGGCGTCCAGCGCCAGCACCATAGCGGCGCCGTCGACGCCGGGTATGCAGAAGTGGACGTTACCCGGCAGTCGATCCGCCCTCGGTCCGGTCAGGATTGCGTCCGGGACAGCGAGTTGTATCTGCTCGATCAGCGCCTCCCGCAGGGCCGTCGTCCGCCTGGCTTCCAGCTCAACGCGATCCATTGCAGAAGACACAGCGCTACCGAATCCTACGATTCCTGCCACATTCGTGGTTCCTCCACGGCGGCCGCGTTCCTGGCCTCCGCCCGTAACCGCCGGGCGCCAGGCGATGCCGCTCCGAATGTAGAGCGCGCCGACGCCTTGAGGTCCATAGAGTTTATGGCTTGAGACGCTGAGCAGATCGACTTCCATGCGCCGCACATCTATCGGCAATACGCCAAAGGTCTGGACGGCGTCGATGTGCAGCGGCACGCGGTGACGCCGGCAGATCCGTGCGATCTCGCCAACGGGCTGCACCGATCCAACCTCGTTGTTGGCATGCATTACAGAGACGATACGGGTATCGGCCCGGATGAGGCGGGCGACCTCCTCAACGCGCACGATGCCTTCCGCATCCACAGGCGCCAGGTCCGTACGAAGGTGGCGCCAGACGGCGCAAGCCTGAAGCGCAGATTCGTGCTCGATGCGGGTTGTGAGTAGTGTGCCGGATGTGCAGTCAATTGCAACACCTGCGATTGCCATCCAGATCGATTCGGTGCCGCCGCTGGTAAACACAATCTCCTCTGCCTGTGCCCCGACGGCAGCCGCCACACGCTCCCGAGCCTCTTCGATGGCGGCAGCAGCGGTTTGGGCCGACTCATAGAGGGCCGAGGCGTTGGCGAACTGTGGACCCAGCCACGGAAGCATGGCTTCCAGGGCAGCGGGATCAAGCGGCGTGGTCGCGGCGTAGTCGAAGTATCTGGCGGCCGTCATGCTGGGTCGTCAGCCGATCTCCAGCTGTTCGATCTGCGTCGCGAGCGCGATATCCATGCCGGTGATGCCGCCGGCCGAGTGTGTGGAAAGCGAGATTTCCACGCGGTTATACACGTTGCGCCAATCGGGATGGTGGTCCATCTGCTGGGCAAGCAGCGCAACGCGTGACATGAAGCCCCACGCCGTTACAAAGTCTGCAAACTGAAACGACTTGCAGATCGCACCATCTACAATGTTCCAGCCATTCAGGGAGGCCAGCTGCCGCGTCTGTTCCTCGGGAGATAGCAGCGTGCGTGACGCCATAATCGCGGAACCTCAGGAAGAGGCCGGCCGCGCCACATCCGGCGCAGCGTCAAACTCCAGCATATCGAAACGACGTGTTGTGGGGTCCAGGGCGTCCCGCAGGACCTGGAACGATGCGTCCAGCCTCCGGCGGATTTCCGCCGCCTGCCGCGCCTCATCGGACTCAGCGGCAAACCGGCTGCTGTCACACCGAATCACGAGCCTCTGATATGCCGAAGTTACCGCGGCAAAGTCGCTGCCGGGCTCAACCCCAAGAAGCCGGTAGTGGTAGTTCAACGGATCACTGTCGGCCAGCACGGGCGCCAGAGGGGCGGCATCCTGCTCTACCGTGCGGGCGGCGCCTGGTGGCAAGCCGGCAGCAATCTCTTGTGGCGTGCGGCGCGGCGCGGAGGCAGCGGCGGCATTTGCCCGGCGCTCGGGGTCGAGCGCCTCGCTCAGTTCGGCCCGGGCCGCGGTCTCCGCGTCGCGGTGACTGTATTCCGAATCAACCCTGTCGAAGCGGTCTTTAATCTCGTCAAGCTTGCCCTTGGCAATGCGGTATATGCGATCTGGAAGGCTCATTTAAGCACCTTGAGCGGTCTACTTCTGGCCCCCCAGCTTCGACTCAAGCTCCCTCAACTGGCGGTCGATCTCCGATTCTACCGGGGAAGCTGCGCCGTTGCCTGCCGTAGCGGATGAGCCGGCGCCTACGGACTGAGTCTGCTGCTGCTGGCTGGTGGTGTAGGCCGCAGCAGGATTGCCCCCGAGCGACATCTTGGCTTCGAGCTCAGCAAGTTGGCGGTCTGCCTCGGCATCCATGCCCGCCATCTCCATCTGCTGCACTTTGGAATCCATACTCGTGCTGGTGACTTCTGCACGAGCTGTAGCTTCGGACTGCATGGATTGGATGCGATCCTGTACGGCCGACCAGTTGTTCGCGTTGTCGCTGAAAACCATTCCTTCCATCGCCTTGTTGAGGCGAATCTGGATCTGTGCCTGCTTCAAGTTGGCCTTCATTGCGAGCGCTTCCGACGTCTTGGCCCGGATTTGCTGCTCTTCTTGCTGAATAGCCTGTTTAACCTTTTCGGCCGATTCGATTGCCGAAGCCAGGTTCTGG
The DNA here is from genome assembly GCA_028871815.1 of Armatimonadota bacterium. Lineage (NCBI taxonomy): Bacteria > Bacillati > Armatimonadota > Armatimonadota bacterium. Next base: position 282,743 of record JAGWMJ010000001.1, read on the forward strand.
CGCATCGATACCAGCGTCTGCTCCTGGATGGCCTTCTCCTTCATGAATTGGCGCGCCAGTTCGCGGTTACCGGTTTGAAGCGCCTGCATCGCCTTCTTCTCGCAATCGGCCACCAGACGTTCGCTCCGGTCAACTTCCGCCTGCAGATTGTGCTTCTGGGTAACCGCCTGAACCGCGAGCTCGCGGTTCTTGATCTGGTTCTCCTTCATCTCGCGCACGGCTTCGCTCAGGATGATTTCGGGATCTTCCCATTCATCCATTTTCCCCATGATCAGGGCCCGCAGGTAGCGGATCATTCGTTTTAGCGGTCCCATTGCGGGCCTTCTCCTTCTGCCGGTGAAACTGGCGGCGACGACAGAGTGCGCTGGCAGGCACTCTCCCACAGGATGGTATTATCACACGATTCACGGGAGATGTCAACGCAGAGCACCGGGAGGTTGAGAGACCGATGAGAGAAAGGCAAGACGGTGGCGCGGCGCCGACGAGCGACGCGCCGGGCGCGGCCGCACCGGCTGTGCTTCGCGTTACTCCTGAGCGATGGCGAGCGCTATTGATGGCGTGCATGGCCATATTGGCTGTGGGGGCTATCCTGGCTGCGCTTGAATGGTTGCTGCAGCAGATCCATCACACGGTGCTGATATTCGCGGTTGCGTCACTGCTGGCGTATGCGTTGGACCCGGTGGTGGAGTTTGCCCGCCGCCGTGCCCGCGGACGCCGCGCAAGCAGAGCGGCCGGTGTTGCCACCGTAACGCTTGTAATCCTGCTGGCGCTTGGCGTATCGGTTTGGGTACTCGGCGCCGAGGCGGCAATTCAGGGGCGGTCGCTCGCCCGCCAGGGCCCCGCGATCCGGCAGCATGCGCTCGCCCACCTTCACCTCACCGATCTGTGGCTGCGGCACCACGGAATACCGCTCAGCCTGGCCCATATAGCCCGGCACCCGCCTCCTTCCGTGCGTGACTGGGTGACCACGGCGACGCCGGGCTTCGTCTCATCGGCGCGCCGGTTTACCCGGAGCGCATTCGAGACGTTTCTGGCGTGCCTGGTCACGCTCTACCTGCTGATCTACGGTACGGCCCTGCGAGAAGGGCTCGCACACCGCCTGCCGGAGTGGCTTGCGCCGCACTTCCATGCCTGGCAATCCGACGCAAATGCCCTGCTTAGCGGCTATGTGCGGGGGCAGCTGGCTCTGGCCATCCTGACGGGCGTTGCTGCCGCGGTGGCTTGCGCAGTTCTTGGCGTCCGCTTCTGGCTGCTGATCGGCGCATTCGTCGCGGTTGCCGCTCTGGTGCCGGTGTTTGGCGCCTATGTCGGCGCGGCGCCGGCACTGATTGCCGCCGGACTCTCACCGCCAGGTCCGCTGCTTTCGCCGGTCGGAAAGATTGTGGTGCTGATCGTGGTGTTTGTGGCGCTCAACGAGTTCGGCTCCAAGGTGCTCTTCCCAAAACTGGTGGGGAAGGCGCTCGGCCTGCATGAGGTCGTTGTGCTGTTTGTGATCCTGGCCGGATTGGAGGTTGGCGGCGTGTGGGGCGTGCTGTTCGCCGCGCCCGTCGCTTCTCTGGTGCTGGTTACTGCGGCCCATGCGATGGATCTATGGCTCGGACGGGCTGCCGGCGACACCTTGGGCTCGATGCCACCACGCAAGACGTAGAGCGGAACGATGCGGCAGACATGGAAACGGCTCCGGGGGCATCAGCCTCCGGAGCCGTTTCGGTGTACGCAAACTGTGCCGGTGGCTGGCTACTTGCCGGATGCCGTCGCCACGTCCACCTGCGGCGCGAGGTAGGTTATGGCTCCGCCGCCAATTGCCACGCTCTTGATTGGGTCACCGCTCATGGTCCACGCCCGTGCCTGCTTGTCGGCGCCGCCGGAGACGAGCATCTGGCCGTCCGGGGAGACCATCAGGGCGGTAACGCCACCAGGATGAGCGGCAGCGATGGTTGTTAGCACCTTGTGCGTCATAGCGTCCCATACCTTGATGGATCCATCTGCGCCGCCTGTGATAACCGTCTTGCCATCTCTCGCAGCCGTCATGCAGGTTATGGCGCTGCCCTGCGTGCCGATATATGCGCCCTGCCCGGTTTCACCATAGTAGTGCACCAAACCCGCTGTGTCGCCCGTGTAGATCAACTGCAGCTTGAAATTGCCCGACATGCACTTGATGCCGGTATCGCCGGTGGGGATGTCGAACATGCTGGTGCCATCGGTGCCCCACATTTTGAGGTGGCCGTCGGCATCCAGCGTGATTATCATCGTGCTTCCGGCGCCGCCCGGGGCCGGGACGTCGTAGATACCAAGCACGGGACCGGCGCCGACGACAAACGAAGCAGTGGATTTGCCGGTGGCCAGGTCCCAGACACGCAGGCGGTGCCCGGCGCTGCCCGTAAGCAGCTGCTTGTCGTCCATGGTGAACGCCAGCGCCGTAACGCCGTTATCGGATGCCGCGATTGTGCGAACCGGCGTAAGGCTGGGATACTGCCACACCATCACCTTCTTATCGGCTCCGGTGGTAGCAAGCAGTTTGCCGTCGAAGCTGAGCAGGGCCAGGGAGATTCCGCCGGCGTTGGCGGTAACGGTCTTGATGAGGTCCCCGGTGGTTGACCAGACGCGTATTTTCCCATCCATTGATGTTGAAACGATTGTGTCGGCGCGGCTTGCTACAGGCAGCGCAGATGCCGCAAGCGACAGGAACAGCACCGCTACTATTCCAACTGGCGCAACGGATCGACGGAGTGCAGGCATGGTCTCCTCCATGTGAAAATGAAAAGCGAACTGTTGGATGCCGGTTCGGCGGCGCATACCGGGCCAAAGGCCGGCGTATGGCTACTGCGTGCCAGAATGTAGGTTGAGGCGGCAACCGGGCCGCAGATATTCTACACTACGCGCGATATTGGCCCAGAGGTTCGCCAATCTGTGTGTTGCGGCTGCGACCACCCGTAACTTCACCGGTGCTTGACCCGGCATCGGCAATTGATCCTTGAAAGGTTGAACGATGCAGACATTTGGCGCGCGCCCGCACGGCGGTGTGCTTGTCGATCGGCTGGCTGCGACCGGAGAACGCGAGGCTTTGGCGCATGAAGCGGCCGGCCTACGCCAGGTCGAGCTGACGGCCCGGCAGGCGGCCGATCTGGAGATACTTGCCATCGGCGCTGCGAGCCCGCTGGATGGCTTTATGCGTGAGTCGGACTACCGCTCGGTGGTCGACAGCATGCGGCTGGCGAATGGATTGGTATGGACGCTGCCGATAACGCTGGCCCCTGCCTTGCGCCAGGATGAAATGCCGGAAGTGGGTACCAGGGTTGCGCTGGTGGACGCCGGCGGGCCACTAGCCGTGATGGACGTGGAGAGCATCTACGCTCGGAACAAGGTTGAGGAGGCGGAGTCCGTCTTCGCCACGGCTGACCCGAGCCATCCCGGTGTTGCGGGCCTCTTTGCCGAAGGCGATACGCTCTTTGGTGGAGCGCTGCATGTAATCAGACTGCCGGGCCATGCCGAATTCGTGGACTATTACTTAACTCCCAGGCAGACGCGAGCCGTATTCGCGGATCGTGGATGGAGAACCGTGGTTGGCTTCCAAACGCGCAACCCCGTTCACCGCGCCCACGAGTATCTGCAGAAGTGCGCATTGGAGATGGTTGATGGATTGTTGCTTCATCCACTGGTGGGCGAAACCAAGGGCGACGACATTCCTGCTGCCGTAAGGATGCAATGCTATCAGGCGCTGCTGAAGGGCTACTATCCACCAGAGCGCGTGCTGCTTTCGGTGAATCCCGCGTTTATGCGCTATGCCGGACCGCGAGAAGCCGTGTTTCACGCATTGATCCGTAAGAACTACGGCTGTACGCACTTCATAGTTGGCCGCGACCATGCCGGTGTTGGCAACTGGTATGGAACCTACGACGCACAGGCAATCTTCGACCGGTTCTCATCCGAGGAGTTGGGAATAGTGCCCCTCAAATTTGAGCACAGCTTCTGGTGCCGCGCGTGCGGCGGCATGGCCTCTCCCAAGACATGCCCGCACGGTTCCGAGACCCGCACCACACTCTCGGGAACGCGGGTTCGCGAGATGCTGGCTGCCGGCGAGCCGCTGCCAACGGAGTTTACGCGAGCGGAGGTTGCCGCTGTTCTCAGCGAGTACAGCCGGGGCTAGCGTGCCCGTAAGCCAATCGGGATCCGCCCAGCGAGCTGTGGTGCTGCTGGCTCGGAGAGAGCGGGGTCGCCACTCACCTGCACCTTTTGAGACTGCGAGATTTGGCCAACCTTGAGCGTGACCGTGTATTCGCCAGGGCGCACCCAGGCTGGCGGCGCTCCACCGGGGCCACCGCCGCCACCACCGAAGCGGCGACGCGGCGGCGCGCCGCTGCCGCGCCGCAGGTCCCACGTTACGGTTTTCAGGCCGGCGAACACATCGGAACTGAGAGTGGCCACGTTGTGTCCGCGCGCGTCCGCTATCGTCAGATTGGGCGCTGATGCTGCCTGCGACTGCATCCAGAACACGATGGGTATTCCGGCCTCGCGGTTTTGGGCGGTGAAGACGCGCGGCTCGTTGCCGAACCCACCGAACACGGGCAGATACTCATCGCCGGGCGTAAGCGGGAAGAGCATTACGGAAGCCGCCTTGGTATCGGCGGTTATTGCTTCCAATGGCGCGATGTTATCGATAACCCAGACGCTGCGTCCGTGCGTTGCCGCAATCAGGGCATGCATTCGCGGCTGAATGACGATGTCATCCACCGCAACCGTGGGCAGATTGGCGCCGAGCTTATGCCAGCGAGCGCCGCGATCAAACGAAACCCATGCACCAAACTCCGTTCCGGCAAAGAGCAGGTCGGGATTAACCGGATCTTCGCAGATCGCCTGGACCACACCCTCACTGGGTAGATTGCCGGTGATATTACGCCAGGTGGCGCCGTAGTCATCGGTTGTGAACGCGTAGGGCCGCATGTTATCGCTGCGGTGACCATCCACGGCAATGTAGGCCCGACCCGGATAGTAGCGTGACGCGACTATTGCGTTAAGCCAATAGCGCTGTGCCTGCTCAGGCAGGCTGGTGCTTACTTTGGTCCAGTTCGTGCCATCGTCTCGGGTAACCCAGACGTTGCCGTCATCGGTCCCGGCCCAGATCAGACCCTTCTTGATGGGTGATTCGGCGATGGCCGTGATGGTTCCGTACGTTTCGGCGCCGGAGCCCTGTCCGGTTATGCGCGGTCCGATCTGCCGGCTGAGGTCCGGGCTGATAACCGTCCACTCCGTGCCGGCCTTTGTGTACTTGAAGAGGCGGTTGCCTGCCAGATAGACCGTGTCGTGGTCGAAGTGAGAAATGGCAAGCGGCGAGTTCCAGTTGAATCGGTATGCCTGATCGCCCTCCGGTGGCATTGGATGCAGCGACACCCGCTTGTGCGTGCTGAGATCCACGCGTGACACGTCGGCCCCCTGGCCTTCGGCGTATACAATATTGTTGTTGGTGGGATCTACGGCCACAAACGAACCGTCGCTGTCTTCCAGCATCTTCCAGTCGGAGTTGTCGGGCCCGGCGAAACCCTGCTTGGCGCTGGGTCCGTACCAGGACCCGTTATCCTGCAGGCCCCCGTAGATGTTATAGGGCGTCTGGTCATCGACCACGGCATGGTAGAACTCGCCCATTGGGAAGTTGTTGATGAAGTCCCAGGTTTTGCACTGATCCTTGGAGATGTAGAGGCCGCCATCGGTGCCCAGCATCAGGTGTTGCGGATGGCGCGGATCGATCCAGAGCGCGTGCAGATCAGAGTGAACTCCCGGGGAGCCGTTGCCGGCGAAGGTTTTACCGCCGTCGGTGGATACGGAGAGATTGAAGCCGAGGACGTACACACGGTTGGGATCGGTGGGATCGACACGGATCTGCGAGAAGTAGAAGGGGCGCGGGTCGGTTCCACTCACGCGCTTGAAGGTATCGCCGGCGTCATCCGAGCGAAACACGCCACCGTGCTTGCTGTTGATATCAAACAGGTCGGTGGCGCCGCCGGCGTCGGATTCCACAACGGCATAAACGATTTTGGGATTGCTGGCGGCGACGGCGATGCCTATTCGCCCAAGTGGCGAAGGCGGTAAACCGGCGGTCACCCGCTTCCACGTGGCGCCGCTATCGGTTGACTTCCAGATGCCGGACTGATCGCCCAGCCCTTCATAATCCCACGGATGGCGGATGCGCTGATAGGTGGCGGCATACACGATGTGGCTGCCCGGCGCGCCCAGCGCAATGTCGGTGCATCCGGTTTCGGGTCCGGGCGCCAGCGTCAGATCCCAGGTTTTACCGCCGTTGCGGGTTACGTAGAGGCCGCGCTCCTTGTTGGTTCCCCAGAGATGACCCATTGCGGCCACGTAAACCAGATTCGGATCGTTGGGGTCTATAACCACCCGCGCGATCTCCTGAGTCTCTTTCAACCCCATGTTGACCCAGGTAGCCCCACCATCGGTGGATTTGTACACGCCATCGCCCCAGGAGGAGCTGTTGCGGTTGTTGGCTTCTCCTGTGCCGACCCATATCAGCTTGCTATCGGACGGCGCGACGGCCACCGCACCCACAGAGCCAACCGGTTCGTGGGTAAACACGGGCGTCCAGGAGGCGCCGTCGTTCTCGGTTTTAATGAGTCCGCCGGTGGCCATGGCCACATAGAAGGTGAACGGATTGCCCGGGTCTCGCGCAATGTCGGCGATGCGGCCACCCATGCTGGCCGGCCCAACACTTCGCCAGTGGACATTTTTGAGAACGGCCGACTGCATGTTTGCCGGTCCAGCCTTGCGATGTCGCGGCGGCGCGGCGGCCTGAGCCGTTGAGGTGAGCGCGAGAAGAGCGATGCAGGTTATCAGCGAACGCGAACGTGGGCTGTAGTATGGCGTCATTATCTCTTTATCCCTGTACAACGTGGAGCACCCCGATACGTCTCAAAGACACGAACAGGTTGCTCGGCATCCGGATCTGAATGCGAGAGACCGGGCAATTTGCTGCGTATTCCACATTGCCGGCCAAGGTTCCTTGTATCGGCGCGCTTTGCATTATTCTAGTGGCTGGTGTACAATGGTTGGTGGTAGGGAGAGATGGCTGAGTGGTCGAAAGCGGCTGCCTGCTAAGCAGTTGTAGTGCTATACGGCGCTACCCCGGGTTCGAATCCCGGTCTCTCCGCTGAGAAGCACTGGCCGGCCCGGCAACCCCTGCAGGCAGCACCCGCTTGAGAATCCTTCGCACCAGCTTTGCAATTCTGATCGCGCTCGCCTGCGCTTCTTTTGCGGTTGCGCGTGAGGACCCCGGCACGAGTTATATCCATCTGCGGCATGAACTCGGCTGCAACCGGTCCCTTACGTATTCCCGCATCCAGTTGGACCCGCAAGAGTATGCGGGCCGCGTGATAGAGCTGCGCGGTACGCTGAACGGATCGGTTCAGACAGCCGGGGGCGGCGAGAGCATCATGCTGGTGCTATCCGATGGCAGTGGCGTGATGCTGACAGGTGTTTCCCACGGGATGCTGGCAGGCCTATCCGGTTACAGTGCGCCGATGGTGCGCGTTTTGGCGCGGGTGGGTGGCGGAGCGCTTGGCAATGTGCCGCCGCTGAAGGTGCTTGCCGTAGTTCACGACAGCATCGTAAGCGCCGCCGAGCGGCAGATGGCGGAGCGCAAGCAGGCTGCGCTGCAGCAACTCCGATCTGCCGAGATGCGGCGGGCCGGCTTTCGTAACGCACTGCGGCGCGGGATGCCGGGTGGCGTGCAGCTTGCTTCACGGGGCGGTTATGCCCGCCTTTCACCGGCCACAGCCGAGCAGGCGATGGCCAACCTCGGCCCGCGTGTGAGTGGCATTTTTCCCGCCTACTACGCCTTCATCGCGCGTCAGAACCCACGCCTTACCGAGGAGCAGGCCGTATCGATTGCGTTCAACCTGCTGCGGTTTTCGGATCAGTACAACGTGGATCCGCGCCTGGTTGTGGCGATGATCATCTGCGAGTCGAACTTTGACCCACAGGCTGTATCGCGGACCGGCGCTGTTGGCCTTGGGCAATTGATGCCCGGTACTGCGAGGGAACTCGGCCTGAGCAATCCGTTCGACCCGGTACAGAATCTGGAAGGCTCTATCTCGTACCTTTCCAGCCGCCTCGCCACATTCGGCGGCCTCCAGAACGCCTACCTGGCCATTGCGGCCTACAACGCCGGCGTGGGCGCGGTAAAGAAGTACGCCGGGGTACCGCCGTATCGCGAAACGCAGAACTATGTGAAGCGTGTGATCGGCATCTACAATGCGCTGTGTGGCGGCCACCCATAGGTTGGCCGAACCGGCCTACAGCGCAAAAACCAGTTTGACCACGAGGCGATTCACGAACTTTGGCGCGTTCGGGTCGCCGTAGATGATGTAGGTTTCCATGCCCTTGTTGCCGGAGTGTTGGTAGAAGAAGTAGAAGTTCGTGCCGCCAGTCTGATCCACAACCCTTCCACCCACCGCCTGGGTTGGCGAGAACTGGTAGTTGGCCGTGAGCACGTGCTGAAACACGGTGCCGTCGCGGTTCTGGATCTCGCCATTGTAGGCTACATCCAGGTGCCTGAACAGCCGGTATGAAAAGAGCGGGTTGAGGAAGGTGGTCGGGCGGCTGCCGAGCAACCCGGTTTGCAGAATAATGCCCCATTGGTGAAACCGGTCGCTTACACCGCGGGCAATGGTGAACCCCACCGTGGCATCGGTCTGGTCGTCAAACTTGGTGTAGTCCAAACTGCCGCCAAACTGCCAATCGGCCCGGGTGAAGAACTGCGCCGACGTGGTGCCACCGCGCTGAAACCGGCGGCCATCAAAGTGGTAATTGAAATTGAGGTCTGAGCTTACGTTATATCCGCGCCACGTTCCCTTGCGCCAGTCTCCACTCCAAACGTCGTACAGCTCGAGACCGCGCCGGTCCACATACGGGATGTAACCATCGATGTCGGCGAAATCGGGCGCCACCTCCACGTAGGCCAGTGAAGCCTGGTTCAGCTTGTCGTTATAGTTCAGGGCGGTTGCGAGCGAGTGGCCGCCGGCTGTGTTTCCGCCCGTCAGAGCGAACTGCGTGTCCTCTTCAAACTTGCCGTGGCGCACATCTTGCTCCACTTCTCCAATCGTATTGTTGTTACCGGCCTGGCTTACCTGTCCAAAGTAGAATGCCAGGTTGCTGCTTCTATTGAAGTCGTGCCGGTAGCGGCTGATAAAGTCGTTTCTTCCGTTTGCCCCGGGCGTCCATGCATCCATCACGCCCAGTGTATCCAGATCGCTCAATTTGCCGTAGGTTTTGAGCCCGCCGATGAAGCCCGGCATGTTGGGAGTATAGAGGTATTCACCTACAAAGTTGATATGAATATGATTGAGGTAGCTGCTGCCCTCCTGGAAAAACGGGCGCTCTTCGGCCACGTAGCGCTCGGTTCGTGAGAACTGGACTCCCTGAACCGCATTCTCCACATCGCCAAAGTCGGGGTTCAGGCTGCCCACCGCCGTCATCTGAGGCGAAATGGCGTAGCGGAGGTCGGCTCCGGTACGCAGGTTCATGGTTCCCCTCGTCTCGCCTGCCAGTACGTACGGCAGTACGGAGACCGTCGGGTGAAACTCCTTCTGCGGTACCTTGACGCCGGTCCACATGCCTTCCAGATTGAGGAATGTGTTGGGACCCTCCGGGCTCCATTCGCTGAGAATCTGTGTGCGGAGTTGAAACCGGCGGAACTCGATTCCAAACGTGACCGGTCCCGCCTTGACGGGATAGTTGAGCATCTTCCACGGTATGCTGATCTCCGCGCTCCAGCCGGTTTTGGTGCGTCGGGCGGCTGCGTGCCACAACCCCTCCCACTCCAGCTTGCTTCCTCGGCCACCACCGAGTTGAGCCGACGGCGTCCCGATTGCGTTTACGCTGAAGCTGGAGATATCCTGTGCGCGGTGCGAAAAGAACGGGTCTATCGAGACCTCAACGTTGTCCTCATTGTTGTTAACCGTATAGGTGTTGGGGTACTTGTTGTCGCGGACGGTCTCCCGGGCTGAGATGGTGCTGGGCTTGCTGTCGAGGCAGTTAAATGCCACATAGATGTACTTGCTGTCGTAGAGGACCCGCGCCACCGTTTGATCGGCCACGGGGTTCCCGTTCTGCACATCCACAAAGGTGGTGGCCTCCGGCGCAGCCTTCCATGCCGGATCGGAAAGATCGCCGTCGATGACCGGCGCGTGCGTTGTGACTTGGGCCGACAGGCTTCTGGGTGCTGGATGCTGTGCGGCGAGAGATTCAGAGCAGCCGAGCGAACAAATCAACATCCAGGCTGCCGCAGCGTGCCGCACCGGGCCTTGCTTCAATGCGGATCTCTCCATGCAGGCTGGTTTAGCAACGCGCGCAGCAGCCACCATATTGCGTCGTGGCGGCCGGGCGAAATCAACTCGCAGCCGGTACCTATCGTAAGTTTAGCAAATCGCCCGCTCGCTGTCAACCGGCGTGTGGCTTCGGCTGTCTTCCTGAGCGAAGCGAGGGGTACTTATGGCTCAGATGGCGCGGGTCTAGGCCGGGAACGTTACGGCGCGCTACCGTTGCCGTAAAACTGCCCCGCCTGTCGCACAGGCGTTCGGGCCGTCATCCCAACCGAAGTAGAGCAACAGGCAGTTGACGGTACGGTCGTCGCTCTTCACCAGACTGCAGCGCACTCACGCAGCGCTGCGTGGCGACGGAAACGCGCCCCCGCGCCGATCACGCCGTACCGCATCACCTCACCAAAAGTTGCCCCAGCGTAATAATCCAGAAGACGACGCAGGCGGCGTGAAAGACCAGGCACCCCACCATCAGCGTGCGGATGAATGCATTCCAGGCTGGGATACCGGGCCAGCGCCGCGCCAGTAATCGAATCGGCGGCACAAAATACCCCCACACGTCAGGCTTAGACCTATGATAAACGTAACCCATGACAAACCACATTGGTGTACCGACCAGCCATGAAACTCCTATTCTCCACTCAACACCGGTAAATGAACGTTGGCTGCGATGCATCCACGCATCCACCCCGGTCATTACACCCAGCATGGGCATACAATAGAATGCGTCGGCTAGCGCCGAGACCAGGCGTTCTCGACTGCTGCGCGGCGGGCCAGCGGCCTGAGCGGGGAACCGGCTCCGGCGACGGCGCTCCGTACCGGTCAATGGGTCCAGTCCCAGACGGCGGCCGCCGCGATAAACCCGACACCAGCGCCGATGGCTCCGCCTATCAGGGGGCCCTCAGGTCCGAGGAATACGCCTACCTCCGCGCCTTCTTCCGCCCCACCGACGAGGCCAGCTATAACCTCTCCGCCCTCTCCGATCTCAACCTCTGTACCGACACCTATTTCGGGGCCCGGGTCGTCCGCCACGGGAGGCCTTGGGCCAGCCTTCGGATTGAGCAACCTCCACCACGGCCGGCCAGGGAACCATCTCCTCCCGCCGATCGTTGCGCCGATTGCACCTCCCCAGCTACCGCTGATGACGGTGGCGACAGTTTCAAACCCGCACTGAAAATCAGCGGTCCAGTCAGTCGCCTTCCGTCCGCTGGGATCCACGAAGTCTGTCGGCTCACCCCCCAATACGCGTACGGCATTTGGTCCAGCATGCTGTCGCGGCTGGCGAACCGCCCGACCTGCGGGTCGTAATAGCGCGCTCCTGCGTGCTGCAGTCCGGCGTCGCCATCGCTCTGGTAGGCCCAGTCGCCGGCGAAGTTGTACGGACTCGATGTTGAGCCACTGCTCGCGATCGTGTTGCCAAACGCATCGAAATCCTGCGTGGCCGTGGCCGTGCCGGAGCTGTTCGTCTCGGCACGGGCGGAACCCAGCCCATCGAATGCCGGGTACTCGCGGTTGCGACGGAGCAGGTCGCCGTCCTGGTTGAAGCCGGTGCTGGCGGCGCCCGTCGTCTCACGGGCCGCCGCGGGTAATCGCCATCGCAACACAGGCGCTTTATGGCGCGCGGGCGGGCGCCGACGCTGGCGGGCCCGGTCCCCCAGCGTGGCCGGAAGAGTATTTGCCGAGAACCGACTCCATCTGGCAGACACCATTGCTGAGCGTTCCACGCCAGTCACGGCTTCGGCGCGCGCGTCCGGCGAACGAGCCACGATAAAGCCGCCAATGTCCAACCCATGCCTTCCACGATCGTGAGGAGATCCGATAGCCACGATGGTGTCAAGATAAAACGCGCCAGAAGCCAGCGCAAACCAACAACGCTCATCAACAGGCCGAGCAGGGCCGCTGGAAAGCCGGTGCGACACCTCACCTCGCGGACCGCCTCCGATCGCGGCGTTGCAATAGCAGCTACCGTGAGCCAAACGCCGGCGGAAAGCATGGCTAGCCCCAACACGGCATGTATCTGATCAGCGGCTGCTGCCATCACAACCTAAATCATGGCCAAGATCGTGGCGCGGCGGCCGCCGCGAGGCCGAAGCGCACCGACGCGCGACGGCCATACGGCTCGACTGCCCACGGGGGCGGGGCTGTTTACAGTGCAACGCGATGGCCAGATGCGGGTTCATAGGTCGCGCCGCAACGCCGCGATTCCGTGAGCGACTTGGTCGCCGCCGCCAAAGAGCGCAATGGCACCAATAATGAGCATAGCAGGAACGGTCACTTCGGGTCCCAGGAGCCCGATACCTACGACGATCCATCCTGCCCCGCCAACAATCTGGCCTATGTCGCCAAGCCATGGAAGCCCGAGGTGCTGCCCGGCTTCCCCAAGCCCAAGGCCGATCGGGCCCAGGCCCGTACCGCCGTCGGCGATATCCGGATTGACTGGCGTGGACTCCGCCCCGAGACGCTTCAGAAGGCTCCAGACGAGTCCTCGCCCGCTCGGATCCACGAAATCGTTCGGTTCGCCACCGCAATAGGCGTACGGAATCTGGTCCAGCATGCTGTCGCGGCTGGCGAACCGCCCGACCTGCGGGTCGTAGTAGCGCGCTCCTACGTGCTGCAGCCCGGCGTCGCCGTTGCTCTGGTAGGCCCAATCGCCGACAAAGTTGTAGGGACTGCCGCTGCTGCCGCTGGAGGCGATCGTGTTTCCAAACGCATCGAAATCCTGCGTGGCCGTGGCCGTGCCGGAGCTGTTCGTTTCGGCGCGGGCCGAGCCGAGGCCATCGAACGCCGGATACTCGCCGTTACGCCGGAGCAGGTCGTTACCGACGGTGTAAGCTGCCGTGAACGTGCTGCCCTGCATTTCGGTTACCGGCGCGCCGCCGGCATACTGCGTGGAGGTGGTTGTGCCTGAAACGGCGCGGCTCACGCGCCGGCCTAGGGCGTCGTAGCCGAAACCGGTCACCGCCGTACCCTGCGTAATCGACTTGAGTTGCCCGTCGTAGTCGAAGGCGAGGGTGTATGCCGTGCCGGCCAGCGTGCGTCCGGTCTGTTCGCCGTTGGCGTTATACGAATAGCTGTTCGCGAATCCGCCGCTGGTCGACGTAAGCTCATCGTCGTTATCCATCGTGAAGCTTGTAGAGGTGCTTCCCACCGTTTCGCCGGTGTGGTTTCCTACCGGATCCACCGTATACGAAATGGAGTACGAGTTTGAGCCGGTCCGCGTTTCTGAACGTCAGGGACCGATGCTCGACTCCAGGCTTACCAGTGGCGGCGCCAACTGTGGCTCCGGCGCGCTAGCGCGCAGGAGGCCGTCCGATCTTCCAAGGTCGAGTCCGCCGGGGCGCAGCATCTCGGTATCGTGTCCAGCTGAGGTAACGGCAACCGCGCGAAGGCTCTGCTGCGCCAGTTGGGCAGCGGCCGCTGCCTCCGCCAATATGGCGTCAGCGCTGCTGATTGCGGTAGCAAGATCGGGCATGTCGCGCCACCCTCCAACGGCGACACGTCGTCCGAGTTGTCGTCGTGCCCGTGCCAACTCCGCGGGGCTCCCGCCTAGCGACAGCGCGCGGGCCGCCGCTGCCACCGCCGTGCTGTCATGCGCCCCGAGGAGGCGGCCGATCACGTCGGGATAGCGAACAACGAATTCCGCGCACTGCTCTGCTTCCATGGGCATCAGTTGTCGCGAAACTGCGAGGAGCGTCGGTCCGGCGCGCCCCGAGCGGAACCTTGCTCGCCGGGCGATCACCGCGAGCCCGGCTACATCAACGCTCGACGCGATCAAGCGGTCGACTTTGCGCTGTGCCCATCGCCCGATCGCTACCACTGCCACCATTTCCGCGATGAATATGCACGGCTCTCCAACGCACATCCGTGCCAGCCAGGCGCGGCCGGGCAACTGCATGGCACACGCAAGCAGCCAGGCAATAATGCCTATCGGGACTATGCGAACCCAGGCCGCATCGTTGACGCGATCCACTTTGCGTACGAGGTCGCTTTCCATGGCTATTAGAGCTTCTTGTACCACGCGGGCACTGGCTCGGTCCAGCCCGGCTTAGGCTTGATGTCGGGGTACAGGTCGCGATTCGTCTCGTATTCCATCTCTGCTGAGAAACGATGATCGCCACCGTCTGGAAACGGCATCCCAATTCGCCGGTCAGCCTGTTGCTGACCTATGTCGAAGATGCCCCGGACGATATCAACGCAGCCGATAACAATAAGGGCGCCGCCCGCGATCGGGAACCAAGCTGGCGCAGTTGTAATTACCAAAGGTGCACCGATCAATATGCCGCCAACTCCAAAACAGGCAAGGTCACCCATCCAGATAGGCGCCGTCCCGCTGGGATCCACGAAGTCTGTCGGTTCGCCACCGCAATAGGCGTACGGAATCTGGTCCAGCATGCTGTCGCGGCTGGCGAACCGCCCGACCTGCGGGTCGAAGTAGCGCGCTCCTACGTGCTGCAGCCCGGCGTCGCCGTTGCTCTGGTAGGCCCAATCGCCGGCAAAGTTGTAGGGACTGCCGCTGCTGCCGCTGGAGGCGATCGTGTTTCCAAACGCATCGAAATCCTGCGTGGCCGTGGCCGTGCCGGAGCTGTTCGTTTCGGCGCGGGCCGAGCCGAGGCCATCTAACGCCGGATACTCGCTGTTACGCCGGAGCAGGTCGTTACCGACGGTGTAAGCTGCCGTGAACGTGCTGCCCTGCATTTCGGTTACCGGCGCGCCGCCGGCATACTGCGTGGAGGTGGTTGTGCCTGAAACGGCGCGGCTCACGCGGCGGCCCAGAGCGTCATAGCCGAAACCGGTCACCGCGGTACCCTGCGTGATCGACTTGAGCTGGCCATCGTAATCGAAGGCGAGGGTGTACGCCGTGCCGGCCAGCGTCCGGCCGGTCTGTTCGCCGTTTGCATTGTACGAGTAACTGTTCGCGAATCCGCCGCTGGTCGACGTAAGCTCATCGTCGTTATCCATCGTGAAGCTCGTAGAGGTGCTTCCCACCGTTTCGCCGGTGCGGTTTCCTACCGGATCCACCGTATACGAAATCGAAACCAAAGTTATCATAATCTAACAGAACAAGCCTGTCAAGGAGTATACGACCTTTATCTGAAAATGTTCGCACGCACGCGGCCTTTAAAACGTTAAGCGAGTTTTTGGGGCGAAAAAGTTCCATCCGCGCGACTTCTTTTTGTTCTTTTTGACGTTTAAGAACGGAAATGCCTGGCAGCGAGCGCCGGCTGCCGGAACCGGAACCATCAACAGCCGATCCTTCGGCGTTGCTCGGGAACCGGCGCTGGAGGGGTCCGGAATGACGAAGCGGGGCAGGATGCCAGAACGCGGCGTGGTTGATTCCGCGGCCCGAGCTGCAGGGCCTCATCCTGAGGCGAGATTCGTCAATCTCCGAGCCGACTTCGGCCAGTGGCCCGATAGGTACCACTGGCTTTATGGCGCGGGCCTGTAGGCCACAGCCGCACCGCAGCCGGCCCAGGATGGTACCAATAATGCCTGCGGCCCGTATGGCATGCGCCAGAGGCCGTTGAGGTTCTGGGGGTGATTGACAGAGCGATATGCGAACTGTGGCTGGCGGCTGCGCCTACACTGCACGACATCGGCGGCGGTTAGAGTGCAAATACCAGCTTCACTGCAACCAGATTTGTCCATCGCTGCGCGTTGGGATCGCCGAGGATGATGTAGGTCTCGGTGCCCTTACCGCCGGAGTGCCTGTAGAACAGAAAGCCATTGGTGCCGCCGGTTTGCGCTACCAGGCGGCCACCGAAGGCCACCGTGGGCGATACCTGATAGTTCAAAGACACCACGTGCTGTTGGGTGCGGCCATCCCGGTACAGAAGCGCGCCGGCGTACGTGATGTCCAGCTTGTGCAGGAAGCGGTATGAGAACGAAGGCTGCACGAATGTGGAGGGTCGACTGCCCTGCAGGCCGTGAAGTATGGATATGCCCCAGGTATGAAACCGGTCCAGCACGCCGCGCGTCACCGATAGCATCATGGTAGCGTCGGTTTGCGTATCAAACTTGTCGTAATTGATTTCGCCGCCCAACTGCCAGTTCGATTGGGTTACAAACTGAAACGCCGTATCAATGCCGCGCTGATACGGTGCACCGCTGTAGTGCCAACCGAATTGAGGAATCGACTGCACATTGAACGATCGCCACGGTCCATGCCTCCAGGCGGCCGCCCAGTTCTCGAACAGAACTACCGAGCGCTCATCGTTAAATGGCACGTAGCCATCTTCATCGACAAAGTCCGGCGCCACGTCGGTGAGACCGATGCCGGTTGTATTCAGCTTGTCCTCATACACCTCGAAGGTCTGGAAGGAGTGGCCGCCGGCGGTGTTTCCACCGCTGATGCCCAGCTGCGTATCGGCCTCCAGTTTCCCCCACCGTTGGTCATGCTCCAGCAGGCCGACGGTGTTGTTATCGCCTGGGGCGGTTCGCTGCACCAGCGTCAAGGCGAGATTCGCGGTCGGTGAAAAGTCGTGCCGGATCCGCGTGGCCAGGTCGGATCTGCTGCCGGGGGTCTCGGTTTCGAGGGCAACCAGCGTATCACTGTGCGTCACATTGCCATACACCTTGCCGCCCAGAATGAAGCCTGGTATGCGCTGGGAGTAGAAATAGTTTCCAATAAGATTGAAGTTGTTGTTGCCGAATAGCTCGTTACCTTCAACGAAGAAGGGGCGCTGGTCCTGAAGGAAAAGCTCCGAGTGAGAGAACTGAATCCCCTGCACCGCGCCTTCCACCGTTCCAAAATCGGGATTCAGTGCTGCCACAGCCGTGAGCTGTGGTGAGATGGGGTAGCGCGCATCCATGCCGATCCGCAGGCTCATCGCGCCAGCCCGTTCAGCCGGCAAAAGGTAGGGCAGCAGCGAGAGACGAGGCTTGAACCTGCCGGCCGGCGGTACGACGCCGGTCCAGATCCCCTCGCGGGCGGTGAACACCTGCGGACCCAGATTGCTCCATTCGCTCAAGAGCGCGGTGCGCGTCTGGAACCGCGTGAAGTTGATGCCAAAATCGATAGGCTTGTTGGATTTTGGGTAGTTGAGGATCCGCCACGGGATCCGGAACTCCGCCTGCCAACCCGTTGGCGTCCGCTTTACCGCTGCCTGCCATAACCCCTCCCACTCCACCTTGGCGGCTCGCCCGCCTCCCAGGAGCGCCGACGGCGTGCCGATTGCATTTACCGAGAAGCGTGAGATGTCGCTGTCGCGGTGGGAGAGGAAGGGGTCGAGCCTTACTTCCACGTTGTCTTCGGTATCGTAGGAGCCGTTGTTCTGGTTCTGATATTTGCTGTCGCGGACTGTTTCACGGGCGGTGATGGAGGCCGGCTGGTTGTCGGTACAGCGGAATGCAACATAGATGCAGCGGCTGTCGTACACAACCATGGCGACGGTTTGATCCGGCGCTGGCCGATCGTTCTGCTCGTCGGTAAACATCCTGGCCGTGGGCGCTGATTTCCAGCATGGATCAGACAGGTCGCCATCAATCACCGGTGGAGTGGCCGTGCGAACCGCTGCGATATGGCGGCTTCCATTGGCCTGGGCGCTTGCGGGCGAGCCGTACACGGTCGGTGGTGCGACCACGAGCAGGACGGCCGTAATGAATCGCGTATTCGAGTTGTGCATAGAGTTGCGGTGGGAAGGCTGCGGAATCCGGGAGCGGTTGACGAGCGACGATCCGCACGACGCACTTTGTAGACACGAGGTTTCAGAAATGCATCTTTACGCGCCTGGCGAACGGCTTTCGCGTTGACGGTTGTAAAGATGCGCTTGTATACTCTCTGCCATGGCTGAGCAGGCAGCAGATGCTGGGCAGGCAGCGGCAGGTTCACGCGTACCGCGCATTACGGGTGCGGGCCCCCTACAGCTTATTGCCGGCGTAGTTGGGCTCGCATGGCAGACCGTCGTCGCCGCCGCCGGTGAAGGCATACCTGTGCGGCAGCTTGTGGACCAGATGGCCGCGGTCGGCGCGGATTCGATCTGGATAGTTTTGATCATTACTGGTGCCACCGGCGCTGTTTTTGCCTATTACGTAACGCAACTGTCGCAACAGGTAGGCGTCAGCCAGCTGGTGGGCGGCACCCTGGCATACGGGCTGTTTAACGAGCTTGGCCCGGTGCTGAGCGGGGTAGCGCTGGCTGCGCGGGCCGGCGCCGCCATTGCAGCAGAGCTCGCCACCATGGTTGTAACCGAGCAGGTAGACGCAATGCGGTCGATGGCGGTTTCGCCTGTGCGGTACCTGGTGGCGCCACGCATTGCAGCGGCGCTCATCATGCTGCCGTTATTGACGGCGATCGCCGACTGTGCAGGCTTGTATGGCGGCTACCTTTTTGCGCGCATGGCCGGCATTACCGGTCCGGTGTTCTTTGAATCGGTTCGGACCTGGGCTCACACGGTGGATCTGGAACGAGGTCTGATCAAGGCGGTTGTGTTCGGCGCAATTACCGGCCTGATCGCCTGCCATCAGGGCCTTTCTACTCGCCGTGGCGCTACCGGCGTCGGTCGGGCCACAACCGGTTCCGTGGTGCTTTGCGTAATCTCAATCTTCCTGGCGGATTTGGCGCTTACGCCCTTTCTGCGGCACCTGGCGTTACGGTGACCGCGCCCGCGATAGAGTTGCGCGACGTGGTGTATGCCATCGGCGGGCGGCAGGTGCTGTGCGGCATCAGCATGCAGATTATGCCTGGCGAGATTGTTTCAGTGATGGGCGCCTCGGGCAGCGGCAAAACCACCATCCTGAAACTGATGACCGGCCTGATCCGCGCCACCAGTGGAGAGATCCTGATCGAGGAAGCCGATATAACCCGGATGCCTGAGGATGAATTGGGCCACGTGCGCCTCAAGATGGGCCTTGTGTTTCAGTACGCAGCCTTGTTTGACTCGATGACCGTTTATGACAACATTCTGTTTGGGGTTACCCAGCACCGGCGCGGATTGAAGCGGAACGAACGTGACGCGATTGTTACGCGACGGCTGGCGCAGGTGGACCTGGACGGTGTGGAACGGCTCTATCCGGACGAACTCTCCGGAGGTATGCAGAAACGCGTAGGTCTTGCCCGTGCGCTCGCAATGGAGCCGAGCATCGTTTTTTACGACGAGCCAACCAGCGGTCTGGACCCGATTACCAGCCGGACAATTGACGAGTTGATTGTTGCAACGCGTGACGCCACCGGTGTAACATCGGTCATCGTTTCGCACGACATCGGATCGGTATTCCGCATCTCGGACCGCGTAGCGATGCTGCACGGGGGAGAGCTTGTGATATTCGACACGCCGGATGCGGTGCGTCGCAGCACGATTTCGGCAGTGCGCGAGTTTGTATCGACGGCGGAGTTGGCGCCCGCCGGCGTCGGAGGACACTGACCATGGCGGCAAAACCTGCTCTGCGTACGGCGCTGGTCGGACTGGTAGCGCTTGTCGTGGGCGTTTCGCTCTATCTGTATCTGGCACATTTGAATCCCAATTCCTACCTGGTGCATGTGTCGTTTGCAGATACGCAGGGCGTTGAGGCACAAAGCCCGGTCCGCATGGATGGTGTACAAATTGGTGAGGTGCGAAGCGTGGAGTTGGACACACGGCTTCGGCCGCCAATGCCAGTGGTAACCCTGTCTATACGCGATCGATACCAGATTCCTGCCGATTCCAGGTTCGAAATTGCAGCCGGGCTGCTGATATCCAACCCGCAACTCCACGTGGTTCCAGGCGTATCCACGGCAAGCTTGCCTCAAGACGGGTCGGCGCGGGTTACCGGCGCGCCGCCGACCGCTACGGCGCAGGAACTGGTCGGCAAGGCGAACCGTCAGTTTGACGCCATTAGCGGCGAGTTCAAGACGGCGGCGAAGCGCATCAACACGATTCTTGCGTCGGCACAAACGATGATGCAGACGGCCAACAAGGCGGCCAGTTCTACCGCGAGCTTGCTGGACGACCAGGGCATGCGAAACTCGCTGCTGCAAACCGTTTCGAATTTCCGCGACGTTTCCGCACAAGCAAAGGTCACGTCGCAGCAGCTCAGCCGGCAGCTAATCGCGGTGGTGAAAACCGGAAACGGATCGGTAACCAAAATCACCGGCCGTCTTAGTGACATTCTGGCGCAGCTGGATAACACCATTGAGGATGCCAACTCTGTGGTCAAGAAGCTGACCGAGCAGGTGACCGACCCACGGCTGGTGCAGTCGCTGCAGGATACCGCCGAACTGGCGCGCGCGACGCTCTCGCGATTCAACCAGATTGCGTCAGACCTGGACCAACTGGTGGGTGACCCCGCCTTGCAGAGTAACCTGAAGAGCACCGTGAGCAACCTGAGCGGGGTAACCCGGAGCGGGGAGCAGACGCTGACCAAAGTGAACACGCTGCTCGATCGGCTGATGAGCGTACATAAGCCCACGATAAAGCTGCCGCCGACTTCGTTGATTGCCAACGTTGCCCAGCAGTTCAATCCGGGCCATTTACGGCTGGACTTGGATGCCCAGGTGCATGTTGGCAAGAGCGACCTGGTAGACATTGGCCTTTACGATCTGGGCCAAACCACAAGATGGAACCTGCAGTACGGCAAAGGCGTTTCACCAACGACCACATTCCGCTTTGGCGTACACGCCAGCCAGCCCGGCGTTGGGCTGGACTGGGCTCCCTCATTCGGCAACGGCATCCAGGCCGACCTGTACGACACGCGCCATCCCAAACTTGACTTGAGGGGGCTGTTGCGGGTAAACAGATACTCCTCAATCTGGCTGGGAAGTTACGACCTGCTGGATCATCCGGCGCCCGCGATTGGTCTCCGAATAGTGCGGTAGCCTGCATGTGTGTGCGACCACCCAAAACGTGGTGCTGAAGTCTCAGGCTCACCGGCGCCGGCGGAAGCGTCAGCAGGGAAGAGAGGTTTGTTATGAAAGTAATGCTAACGCGCGATGTACCCAAGGTGGGCATCGACGGCGAGATTGTAACGGTTGCCGGCGGATTCGCGCGGAACTACCTGCTGCCGCGTCGGCTTGCCCTGGTAGCTAACAGCAGCGTGATGAAGCAGTACCAGGACAAGCTGGCGAAACTTGCAGCGTTGGAAGCCAACAAGGCGACTTCCGCTCGCAGCGCCGCCGATCGCATCGAGGGCGTGGTGCTTCAGTTTGTGGTGCGGGCAAACGCGCATACCGGCCGGCTTTTCGGCGCCGTTACCGAAGCCGATGTAGCCGCCAAACTTGGCGAAGCTGCGGGCGTGGAGGTCGATCGGCGCAAGCTCGGTCACTTTGACGCGATCAAGACGACCGGGGCATACAGCCTTTCAATTCGGCTGCACAGTGAGGTTACTGCCAGCTTCAAGGTAGATGTTGCCACTCAGGAGCAGCTGGAAGCGCGTGAAAAAGCGCGGCTCGCCGCCGAGTTGCTGCCTGTTGTCGCGACTGAGGCGGCGTCCGATCCGGCTGTCGCTGCGGAAACGCCGGCGATGGAAGATGCGCCGGTAGACGAGGCCGTGCCCGAACCTTCTGTGGAATGAGCGCCAGGGGAGTAACGGCCGCGCCACCGCCATGAATCTGCCAAACGCGGCGCGGAACGACCCCGTTCCTCCTCAGAATCTGGAGGCCGAACAGGCCATCCTTGGCGCGATGCTCCTCGATCAGCGTGCCGTAGAAGAAGCGACTGAGGTGCTGAGCTCCGCCGATTTCTACTTCGACCGGCACCGGGTGATTTTCGGCGCCATGCTTGAGTTGGCGGAAAGCCACAAGCCGATCGACCTTGTGAGCCTCACCGAAACGCTGCAAGCGCTCGGCAAGTTGGACGAGAGTGGCGGCGCCAGCTACTTAAATGAGTTGATGACGGTGCCGTCTACGGCGGCGAATGCGCCCTATTATGCCGACCTTGTTGCCGATAAGGCGATCCTCCGCTCCCTGCTTCGCTGTGGCTCCGAGATCCAGGCCCTTGCGCTAAATGGACAGCTCTCGGGCGCCGATGCCGCCGATCGGGCTGAGGAGCTGGTTTTCGGTGTCGCTGATCAACGCAGCCGTCGTGGCCTCACGCCGGTCAGCGCCTACATCGAGAACGTTTGGGATTCGATGGAAAGAGCCAGCGAGGCTGGAGGGCCGGCGGAGTACCTGACACATCTGAAGGACTTGAACACTCAACTCACGAGCCTTCAGCCTGCCGATCTGATTGTGATTGCCGCGCGGCCGAGCGTGGGTAAGACCGCGCTCGCCGTTCAGATTGGTACGCATCTGGCGAAAGTCGAGAGAAAGACTGTCGCGATATTCAGCCTGGAGATGGCTGCTGAGCAGTTAGTGAAGCGCATGCTGTGCTCGGAAGGACAAATCAATGGCCAACGGTTGAACACAGGTGATTTGGACGATGCCGAGGTTTCACGGCTGACGTCCGCCATGCAAACGGTTGGGCAGGCTCCGATCTTCATCGATGACACCTCCGACTCCAGCGTGCTGGAAATCCGTGGAAAGTGTCGCCGCTTGAAGGCAGGAAGCGGATTGCATTTGGTGATTGTGGATTACCTGCAACTGATGCGCTCTACGGTAAGGTCCGAGAACCGAAATCAGGAAGTCTCTGCCATGATTCGCGGTTTGAAGTCGCTTGCGCGCGAGTTGGGTGTTCCGGTTGTTGTGCTCTCGCAGCTATCTCGAGGCAGCGAGGATCGCGGATCACGCAAACCGCTGCTTTCCGACCTGCGTGATTCCGGTGCAATTGAAGCAGAAGCCGATGTGGTGATTCTGATATACCGCAAGGGTTATCACGATTATAAGCAGGCGCGCGCGGGTCGATCAGGCCGAGGCAGAAGCGACGACGGCGACAGCGACCTCGGCGAGCCGGATGGCGCGTTGGTGGATGACGACGGCACTACAGAATTGATTGTGGCCAAACACCGCAACGGCCCAACCGGCACCGTGTTGGTGACGTTTCGGAAGGAGTACGCGAAATTCAGCGACTGGGCGCCAGATTCTGCAGTCGGAGGCAAGGGCGCCTAGGGGGCCGCGGTATCGATGCGCATCCTCATTATTGGAGGCGGAGGGCGCGAACACGCTCTAGCGTGGGCGCTTTCGCGCAGCAGCCACAAGCCGCACCTGTTTGCCGCTCCGGGTAACCCCGGTATTGCTTCTCTCGCCGACCTGGTGCCACTGTCAACTCTCGATCTGGACGCGCTGGCGAGCTTTGCGGAACGTGAGCTGGTTGATCTGACGGTAGTTGGCCCTGAGGCGCCACTTATTGCCGGAATTGTGGACCGCTTTGAGGCCCGCGGCCTGCGGATATTTGGCCCTTCTGCGGACCCAGCGAAACTGGAGGGCAGCAAGGCATTTGCAAAGCGGTTGATGGAGGATGCGAACATACCTACGGCCGCATTCCGAATCTGCGAAACAGCCGCAGAAGCGCACGAGGCTGCGGCCGGCCACTTCGGCGAGAATCCCGGAAGCACCGGCCTGGTGGTAAAGGCCGATGGGCTGGCTGCCGGCAAGGGCGTACTTGTTACCGATACCGAACAGCAGGCGCACGAAGCTGTCTCGCGGATGATGGAGTCTCGGGATTTCGGCGATTCGGGAATGCGTGTCATCCTGGAGGAGCGACTCGCGGGCGAGGAAGCCTCATTGATGGCAGTCTCCGATGGTGAGACGGTGCTGCCACTTCTGCCGGCACAAGACCATAAGCGACTGCTTGAGAACGACGATGGCCCCAATACAGGTGGCATGGGAGCGTACTCGCCGGTTCCAATCATGCCGCCGGCGCTTGTTGACGAGGCGATGGACACGGTGGTACGTCCGGCGATACGGGCTATTGCGGAGTATGGCATTCCATACAAAGGCTTGCTTTACGCCGGACTCATGCTCACATCTGATGGTATAAAGGCGATTGAGTTCAACTGCAGATTCGGGGACCCCGAGGCGCAAACCGTGCTGCCGCTGATGGAGAGTGATCTGGTGGACCTGCTTCTTGGCGCTGCCGAATGCCGGATGCCTTCCAGCCTGAAGTGGCGTGCAGGCACGTCGGTGTGCGTCGTGGCCGCTTCCGCCGGGTATCCGGGCGCTGTCCGTACCGGTATACCGATTTCCGGCATTGCCGATGCCGCGGAATCCGAAGGGTGTTTGGTGTTTGAGGCCGGTACACGGTATGGTTCGGATGGGCGTATAGAAACCTCGGGTGGCCGTGTACTGAGTGTTACCGGATTGGGCGCCGACCTGATTACCGCAACAGCAAGAGCCTATGTGGGAATGAGTCACATCCAGTTTGATGGGTTACAATACCGGCGGGATATAGCGGGCCGGGCATTGCGAGCGCCGGCTACCGGCGAGTAGCTGGTAGCCTGCTGAACGTGAAACAACTATGACGATTGCAGAGCGAGCGCCGCTCATAAGAGGGCGCGGCATCGACGATATCGCGAGCAAGGTGATATCCGGCGGGCGCGTAGATGGTGACGAGGCGATACGCCTGTTCGCACACCCCAACCTGCCCGAACTGGCGTGGTTGGCCAACCTGGTGCGTGAGCGACTGCATCCGGACACCAACAACCTGGTGACATACGTTGTGGGTCGCAACGTGAACTACACCAACGTCTGCTGGGTTCGATGCAAGTTTTGCGCCTTCTACCGCGTTCCCGGCCATGAGGAAGGTTACGTTTTAAGCCGCGAGGAGATTTACGCTAAAGTCCAGCAGATGGTGGATGTGGGCGGCATCGAGATCCTGATGCAGGGCGGGCTCAATCCCAAGCTGAAAATCGAGTGGTATGAGGACCTGCTGTCGGGCATCAAGGCGCGCTTTGGAGAGTACGGCGTTATTTTGCACGCGTTTTCCCCGGCAGAGTTGATCTACCTGGCGCGCATAAGCAAGTTGACCCAGGCCGAGATGTTTGCCAGGCTTAAAAAGGCCGGGCTGGACAGCGTGCCGGGCGGTGGTGCAGAGATACTGACGGACCGCGTGCGTGAAACCATCTCACCGTACAAAGATACGGCAGATGAGTGGTTGGACTGCATGCGCGAGGCACATCGCGCCGGGCTGCGCACCTCGGTAACGATGATGTACGGCTCGGTCGACACGGTTGAAGACCGGGTAGAGCATTTGATACGGGCGCGCGATCTGCAGGATGAGACCGGCGGCTTTACCGCGTTTATACCGTGGTCGTTTCAACCGGACGGCACCGAACTTACCGGCGAGCGGGCATCAGCATTCGATTACCTTCGCACCGTCGCGGCGAGCCGAATTGTATTGGACAACATCCCGCACATGCAGGCATCGTGGGTGACGCAGGGCCCAAAGGTGGCCCAGGTGGCGCTGCGGTACGGTTTGAACGACTTTGGCAGCACCATGATGGAAGAGAATGTGGTCTCCTCGGCCGGCTGTGCGTTTACCATGCCGATTGAAGAGATGGAGCGGCTGATCCGCGATGCCGGCTATACGCCGATGCGGCGCACCACGCAGTACGAACTGCTGCCGCACGGCGTGCCGGATGGCTCACCGCTGCTCCGCGGGCACTGACGCAGGTTTTGCTGCCTGCGCCCGCTATTCCGAACGTTTGAGCAGCCACAAGCCCGCAGCGGCGAAGATTACATTCTGAGTCCAGGCCGCGATTGCCGGAGGTAGAATCGGCGCGCTTCCGGCGGCGCCGGGCGAACCGAGGATCCGCATCGCAAGCAGCGTGTTCCAGTAGACGAAGACGAGGCAGATGGAGAGCAGCACCCCCATAAACCCGCCGCCACGGCCAAAACGGAGGGCCATCGGCGGACAGCAGAGCGCCATGACCAGGCATGAGAACGGCACCGAGAGCTTGAAGTGGTAGTCGAGAATGGCATACGGGTCATCGATGTGCTCGGTCCGGTTGCGCGCGATATTCTGGCCTAACTGCCGGAATGTGAGCGTGGAGTTTTGCGCCATCTGACCAAGCGGAAGCTGCAGCAGAAAGTTGCTCTCGATGGCGCTTGGGTCAACAGGGGCGTTTACTTTGATCTGCGCAACGTGCCCTTTGGCGAGTACTTTGCCATCCAGCGAATACGAAATCACCAGCGGGTGCATGAGCGTCAGCACGCCGTTCTGGTAGGTTGCGTGCTGCGCGATGAATATCCTGGGCTGGGCCTGGCCCGACAGGACCCGGCGCAGACCGACGATAAACTGCACGCCCTGCATATCCAGATAACCGTGTCGCTGAACCACGCTCTGCACATAAAAGATGCTGCCCTGATCGAAGGTGACATACACCTGCTTCGGGTTGGGTATCAGGTTTGGAATGTGCGCCGGCATGGAGCTAACCACGTTGTCAAACCGGTCCATCGCCGCCGGAACGACGTACTCGCCGAAGTAGAAGTCACCGATGCTGAGTATAAGTCCCGCTACGATCACAGGCAAGAAGATTCGCGCGAGGCTCGCGCCTCCGGCGCGCATGACCGTGATCTCGGAGTCTCGCGTCAGCCGGCTAACCGTCAACGACGCGGCAACGGCCGCAGCCACCGGCATGGTCATGTGGACCAGAAATGGTACGAAGTAGAGCACCATCTGCGCCACATCGGCCCATGGCACCTGATGCTCCAACAGGACGTTGGCGTTGTTGTAGAGCACCGTACCGATAAGCATCAGCACGATTGCGCCCTGCCCGATGAGGAACGGCACGCGCATCTCAGCCAGGATGTAGCGATCCAGGGTTTTCATACGCGCGCGCGGCGGCCCAACACGGCAACAGTATAGCGCGCCCGTATTCCCGGCGCTCCGGACCAGCGGTCAGACGAAACCGTGCGCACCCAAAGCGGTGGCGCCGGCGGCGATCTACGCGTTAACGCGCTTCAGCAGCGTGATGCGGCCATGGGATACCCACTCGACTACAAGGATGTCTCCGTTGTGGAGAAACTTGGCGCCGTGCGGATGAATAAACTTGCCGGGTATGAACTGACTTCTGGGCGCATCGGTAAGGTTAGTCGGGAAGCCATCACCCAGCTGCTCCAGCACCTGGTTGTTGCCATCCAGGATGGTGACAACGCTATCCAAATCGGGCACCACCATCAGTTCACCGCGCGTATGGAAATGGCACGGTTCCCGCATGCCGTTCGTCACCTCAGAAACTACCTTGCCATCCAGCGTAAAGTACTGAATTCGCCGGTTGGACCGGTCGGTGATGACGAGGTTGTGGGGTTTTTTGCGCGTATCCAGGATGAGCCCGTGTGGTGTGCGAAACTTGCCAAGCTCAGTGCCGGTGCCGCCAAAGGTGCGAATGTAGTCGCCATTGAGCGCAAACTGATGAATCCAGTTGGAGCCGTAGCCATCGGCAACGTAGAAGTCCCCGTTCGGCGCAAACGCGGTGTTGGTTGGGACAAACGGGTCGTTAGGACCATAGACACCGGACTCGGCCGGTAGGCCCTTTTGCCAGATCACCTTGCCATCCAGCGTGGTTTTGGCGTAGACGCGGTGCGCGATGTCGGTGTGGTAGAGGAACTCTTCGCGCCCCTCCTTGCGCAGGTCCAATCCGTGTGCGCCGCCAACCCACTGACTGCCCCAAGAGGTGATGTACTTGCCATTATGGTCATATACTACAATGGTGTTGGAGGATGGGCTGTGCTCACGGACGGTGTGCGCAATATAGATTCGTCCATGGCTATCCTGCGTGACGCCATGCGTGTCGCCCCAAAGCAGATTCGCCGGAGGCTGGAGCCAATCGTGCCAGCACTCGTACGCGTGGTCTCCCTTTCCCAGGATGATGCGCTTCGGCAGAGTCTTTTGTGCCCTCGAAGCGGAACTGCGGGCCGCGAAAGCGGCGCCGGCGATTGTGGACGCTGCCCCGGCAATAAATCGGCGGCGGGTCGTGCGATTGGGATTCGGCATAGGTTTGGGCTCCTGACTGGGAGCAGTTCCCTGATCGCCATCGATTCTCCTGCACCGGGCGGCGACTTTGCGTCAGCGCCACCACACGATGCGCTTGCGGTAACCTGTAGGCACGGCGGCCCGGCTGTGGGCCGCACAGGAACTTCAGTTGCCGGAACGATCGCGAGCACTTTATACCGACCTGTACCAGCTCACGATGGCGTGCGGCTACTGGATGCGAGCCATGGCGGAACGCGAGGCGGTGTTCTGCCTCTATTTCCGCTCGAATCCGTTTGGAAGCGGTTATACACTGGCAGGCGGACTGGCAAGCACGCTCGAGTATCTGGAGCGGCTGCGCTTCGACAGCGATGATCTGGCCTATCTGGCGGCGCTGCCGGGCGCTGATGGAACATCGCTGTTTCCCGCCGGATTCCTGGACTACCTCGCGGCGTTCCGCTTCCGCTGCGATGTGGACGCCGCGCCGGAAGGATCCGTGGTCTTCCCAAACGAGCCAATCGTGCGTGTGCGGGGACCGGTTCTCCAGGCACAGATGGTCGAGACGGCTATTCTCAACCAGATCAATTTCCAGTCGCTGATCGCAACCAAGGCCGCACGCGTGTGCCAGGCTGCGGCCGGTCGGCCGGTCATCGAATTTGGCCTGCGCCGCGCTCAGGGTTGGGATGGTGGCCTTACCGCGAGCCGCGCCGCCTACATAGGTGGATGCGCAGCCACCTCGAACCTTGCGGCCGGCCGGGAGTATGGTATCCCGGTTCGAGGCACACACGCGCACAGCTGGGTGATGATGTTTCCCGACGAACTTCAGGCGTTTGAGGCATGGGCCGAAGCGATGCCGAACAACTGCGTCTTCCTGGTGGATACGCGCGACACACTGCAGGGCGTTCAGAACGCCATTCGCGCGTCGGCTGCGCTCCCGGCCGATGGCCGTCAACCAATCGGCATCCGACTGGATTCCGGTGACCTTGCCAGGCTCAGCATCCAGGCTCGGGCAATGCTCGATGGTGCCGGGCTGAAGGATGCCACGATAATCGCGAGTAACGATATGGACGAGACGGTCATCAGTGCCCTGCTGGCGCAGGGAGCGCGCATCGATGCGTGGGGTGTAGGCACGCGCCTGGTAACCGGTTGGGACCAACCCGCGCTGGGCGGCGTGTACAAGCTGACCGCCGTGCGGGATGGCGAAACCTGGAGCCCGGTGATGAAGGCCTCGGAGCAGCTGGCGAAAAGCTCGCTTCCAGGGATGCTGCAGACGGCGCGCTATACCGTGGCCGGCGAGCTTGTGGGCGATGTGATCTTCGACGAGCTGGCAGAGCCGGAGGGTGCGCGAACGCTGGTCGAGCCGCTCAATCCAATGCGGAAGCGGCGCATCGCGGCCGACGCTGAACGGCAACTCCTTCTGAATCCGGTGATGCGTGCCGGAGTGCGGACAGAGCCGCCGGAACCGATTTCAGCGGTACGCGACCGTGCCGCGCAGGGGCTTTCTTCGGTGCCCGCCGCCGTGAAGCGGTTCCTCAACCCGCAAGCGTACCCCGCTGGATTATCGCCGCGCCTTGCCGAGGCGCAGGCGCAGTTGCTGGCCGACGACCGTTCGTGACGAGGCCGAGGAGGAACTCATGAACCCGCGCCGCGCACTCATTCTGGTCGATATCCAGAACGATTTCCTTCCAGGGGGGGCGTTGGCGGTACCCGCTGGTGATGAGGTTGTAGCCGTGGCCAATGCGCTGATCCCGTATTTCGGTATCGTCGCAGCCACGCAGGATTGGCACCCTGCGACGCACAGCTCGTTTGCCGCAAACCATCCGGGTCGCGTACCCGGGGATCGGATCGATCTGAACGGTCTGCCTCAAGTGTTGTGGCCGGTGCATTGCGTAGAGAACCGTCATGGCTCGGAGTTCGCGTCGGCGTTGCTCCTGCCGGCGAACGCCGTGGTCGTGCGAAAGGGGACCGACGTTGATGTGGACAGCTACAGCGGGTTTTATGACAACGGCAGGCGTCACGCCACAACCCTGGAAGCAAAGTTGCGCGAACTCGGCGTGGCCGAGCTCACGGTGATGGGCCTGGCCACCGATTACTGCGTCAAGTACACCGTTCTGGATGCCCTCCGGCTGGGATTCAGCGTCTCGGTGGTCCGGGAGGGATGCCGTGCGGTGAATCTGAATCCGGGCGATGGTGATGCGGCGGAAGCGGAGATGCAGACGGCCGGCGCACACCTGGTGAGCCTGACCGATGCATTGAACCTGGCTGAGAAGGCCGGCAGGCAGGCATGAACTCAGACAGCACGAACCACAAGGCCGACCTGCCCTCCGGTACTGCCGAGGCCGAAGCTGCCCATGCGGAACAGCGCGGGCGCGATGCGGAGGCTGCCACCTACGAAGCCGAGCAGATTCGCAACAAGGGCGCTTCCTACTACCGGATGCACGCCCGGATCCTTAGACGTGCATTGAACGGGATCGGCGACGGCCCGCTCCTGGATGCCGGCTGCGGCACGGGCCTCGTGACGCGAGAACTGGTCGGTAACGGACGCCGTATTGCCGCCCTCGATTTCAGCACCGAGAGCTTGAAGCTGCTGACTGCCAAGCATCTCGATGGGGTTATTGCCGCTGCCGGCAGTGTAACGTCGCTTCCCCTGGTTGGCGGTAGTTTCTCCGCGGCGGTGTGTGCGCTGGTTTTGCAGCACATTCCGCCCGGGCAGCGATCTATAGCGTGGGAAGAGCTGTACCGATGCCTGCGGCCCGGCGGCCGCCTGGTGGTGACGGCATACAACAACGCGGAGTTCACCTGGCGCAATGCGCCCATCGAAGGTGTGTATCCGAGCGGTATCCCCTACTACAGCTTCGCTTGTGAAGACCTGCTGCGTGAGGCGGAGGCTGCTGGATTCCGACGAGCGACCGTTCGGCCCATCGGCGCCGCGCTCCACCTCCGTCACCGGAGAATGGGCTGGCGGTTCTATCAGAGTCTACACCCGATTTTGAACGCTGCGGAGGCAAGGCTGCACGGGTGCCTGCCGGCAAATCGCCAGTGGCCCTCTTCGTACTGGATCCTCACAGCCATGAGACCGCCAGCCTGAGCTATATCGCTCAAATCCGGCGGTAGGCAGCGGCAGCGCGGTTTGGGGCTTCCGGATTGTCGTCGATCCTGGTAGTTGGATGTTGTTGGAACGTTGACTTTCCGGGCTGCGCACACGCAGCGAATGGAGGCAAACCGGTGACCACTAGCGACGATGCTGGACCGATACCTGTGCAGTTGGCGGAGCTTGACGCCTGGTTGGACGCGTGTGAGGCTGAACTTGAGCGACGTCGATATCGCGAGCAGTTCCGCGATGAGACGTGCCGGCGGCTGGATCGTGTCCGTACGCTGCGCGAGCTGGCGCAGCAGTCGGCATCTGCCGACCTCGACGACACCTTACAGAGCCTGGAGCGGAACCTCGAAGCGTACCTCCACAGCCTGCAGGTGGAGAACAGAGCGCTGCCGGCCGTGCCGCCAGCCCTGTCGCAGCGCGATGCGCTGCCGGCGCAACCAGGCGCCGAGCACCGGGCGCCTCTGGAACTTGCCGCGGATTGGGCGGAGCCACAACTAGCGGCGGAGGATTTGGCCGAGTTCTCTGAAGCACTGGAGATTGGTGACGGCCTCGATCTGGCGCTGCTGGCAGCCACGGCATCTACCGATGACGCCGACGACGTGACGGCAGAGAAGGCGGCAGTGGCGGAGCGCCTCCGAGTTACGCTGGAAGGTTTACTGACCGAGCTCACCGATCCTGATCTGAAGACCCCCGCGGCAGGTGACGGCTGTATCGAGGCGCGCCGCTCGTGCACCTATCGCGCCGCTATATGCCGGGCCGCCGGGGCTGCCGCTGAAGCGGAAGCGTCACGCGTCAGCGGTCGCGTGCAGCAACTGGTGACAGATATCCGAAATAGCCTGCAATTCGATTCTGACGAGGCGGAACACTTCCCGTTCGACGACCGATATTGGGAGGCGGGGCCTAGCAGGTCGTCTCCGGCGTGGTGGCAGCAGACCGCGGCGGCCTACACGGCACTTCCGGATGCACACGCCGCCATGCGCTGGTACCGCGAGAATGCGTCGCTGTTCGCGCAATCGCCGCCCTCCGACCTTCTTGAGGCGATTGGAGCGCGGCAGCAGATCCTGTTCCGCCTGTTATCCAACACCAACGGTAAGGACCGGTATCAACGGCAGGTCTACGATTGGCTGCTTGACACCATCAACGAAACCAACTGCTACCTATTCACTCTCAGCCCAAACACGACCGACTCCGAACTGGTTGAGAAGTCAGCCACTCTCGATCAGCAGCTCACAGCGGCACATGCTGCCGCAGCGGCCGCGTTCAAGTCAGATTCGGAGCAGCGCATTCTTCGTGAGGTGACCGGCATGATCGCCGAACCTGGATTTGCAAAGGGCAGGAGGAAGGGGGAGGACGCCGATCGGCTGCGCGCCAGCCTCGAGGAGTGGTTGAAGTGCAAACTCCCCGTGACGCACAAGGGGATCCGGAGTTTGCTGATCGCGCTGCCGGAGTCGTTCCTGGTTGGCGCGGACATCCCGCCCAGGTTCATGTCCGCCGTTCGGGAAGAGAAGGCACGCCAGGCCAGGCTCACAGCCAAAGTACAGGCGCCGGACGACGATGCGGCTTCAAAGGGCGCCCGGTCGCTGACGGACCGGGAACTGGAGGAGCTGAGGCTTTGGCTCGATCGACGCCGAGTGCTGATCCTCGGCGGCACGCCGAAGAGCGCGGTGACCAAGCAACTCAAGGAGGCTCTCGGAGAGGATCTGATCGAGTGGAAGGGTACCGCGAAGAACTCAACGGCGGCCCAGTTTGAGTCGTCGATTAAACGTGCTTATGTACTGATCGTGATCATCAAGTTCGCAGGCCACGACTTCTCCGAAAAGGGAAAGGAATGGGTGGGGCGTGGCAGCGGCGTATTCCTTCAAGCGCAAACGTATAGCGCTCAATCCCTCCTGCGGCTGCTGCACAACCAGGCCAATGGGATCGCGCCTAAGGTCCCTTTGCTGGGGAAGTAGGTCGTTTCTTGCCTGGCGCCTTGCCTGGTACAGCCGCCGTGGTCTCAACGCCGCCGACGGCTGCGCTCGCGTCTCCTTCGGCCGTGCCCGCCTGCGTTTCAGCCATTCCTGCCGCAAACTGGGTGCGGAACGAGCGCAGCCGCCGCCACTCGTCCAGGTAGAGCTGCAGCCACGGGCGGGCGCCGGATTCAATCTCTGAAGTGATCAGCGCCTCCAGCCTTTCGTGCTCCTCGTGCCATTCGTCGGTGGTAAAGTGGCCGCCAAAGTGCGCAACCTGCAGCCAGAGTAAATAGGTGGTAAGCGCATCAAAGACGTTGTAGTTCAGAATGTCGCCGATGCGATCCTGGAGCCAGAGCTCTGCGACATCGTCACCATCAGTGCCCATTTTGCCCGGAATGCCACTGATCCGCGCCATATCGCTCAGCGATGTCCGCGTGCCCCGGTCCCACGCACCGCCCGTGAGAAGTTCCATCAGGTCGATATTGCAATCGTTATCTCTACGGAAGTAGTCCGGCCCCTCCCACGGCTTTTCGGGTCGCCTGCAGAATGCCGGCGCTGCTACGCCGAGTGCGATCGCGCGCTGGCGTATGATCAGCAGATCGGAGTTAAACGAGTTAAAACCGACCAGTTGCGGCTGATACTGGCCAACACCACGCAAAAACTGGCTGAGGATAGATGCCTCATCTCCAGGCTGGTCCCCGGATGTGGCCGCAGGCAGGGTTCGGATATTCAGCTTCACCTGTCCATTTGCGCTGCTGCGATCCACCAGCGCGATCGTCAGCAGGCGGCAGAGCGAGGTGCGGAGAAACGGCCGGGGCACCTCCGGCGTGGCTCCGCCTCGTGCCCACATCTCCGCCAATACCTCCATATCGGAAAGCGTATCCGGCAGCTGGTACGCCAGCCGACCCGAGATGGGGTCTGGAGTCCACTCGCAGTCAAATGCCCAAACGCGCGGCTGTACCTTACGGAACAACTTGGACCTCGGCCTGTGTCACGCCGATCCGGCGCCGGCGAATGCCGCGTCGCTCAAGCCCGGAAGCTCACCATCGCTGTTGCCAAACTGCTGGACCGGCACGCCCATACGATTGCTCACTCCGCGGTAAAGATCGCACAGCGGCGTGTTCTTGCCGTAAACGAGATGGCGGCCTGGGGCAAGGCTGCCGCCGGCCCGACCCGCTAGCAGAATGGGCAGGTTATATGGACTGTGGGCGTTGCCATCGCGCATGCCGCCGCCGAACAGGACCATGGCATTATCCAATAGCGTGCCGTCGCCCTCTCGTATCTGCTTCATTCGATTGAGCATCCAGGCATACTGCTCAATGTGCCATGTGTTGATGCGGCGGTATTCGGCCAACTTTCGAGCGTCGCCGCCGTGGTGAGAAATCTGGTGGTGTCCGCCGCTGACGCCGGGCAAAAATGAAAAGTTGCGGTCACTCACCTCGTTGGCGAACATAAACGTAGCAATCCGCGTGGAATCGGTCCAGAAAGCCAGTGTCATGATCTCGAGCATGAGACGGACCTGGCCGGTGTGGTCGATGCCTCGGCGCCGGATCAGGTCGGCATCATGGTAATAGCTGTAGATCTCGGTCCCCAGCTTCTGCACAGCCTGTCGAGCGAGTGTGTCGTCAAGCACCTCGCCCTTTCGCCTGGCGGCATCGAATGCAATTCTCCGCTCCACGGCTCGGACGGCCTCAAAATACTCATCCAACTTGGCGCGATCCGCCGTTCCAATCCGCTTGCGCAGCGCGGCCGCATCGTGAGCTACGGCATCCAATACGCTGGAATCCACCGCTTCGCGAGCGGGCGACGCCTCCGATACAGGACTGCGAAACAGCCGGTTGAATGCCTGCTGCGGATCGATTTCGCGTGTTACCGGAGTGGTCGGGCTGCTCCAGGAGATGTGCGACCCATAGAGACGCGTGTATCCCACGTTGGTATCCACGCCCGTGGTCACGGGTTCAATACTGAGCTCAATCGATGGCAGAGGCGTCAGGTTACCGAGATGCTGTGCCAGCTCCTGATCCAGCGAGACTCCACCGCACCGGAGGTCGCTGCCGGTGGTTTTCGTAATGTGCGTGCCGGTGAGGAATGGCGCAACCTTGGCGTAATGCCCGTCGCCATCAATACTATATCGATTCATCAACTCAGTGAAGACGAGCAGATCGCGCTGCAGGCCACTGAGCGGAGCGAGGATTTCCGAAAGCTGCCACGTGGCGCCGGATCCAACCGGCGTCCACGCGGCAGGATCCACTCCGTTCGGCATATAGAGCGCGGCGAAACGCACGGGGCTGCTAACTGCGCGTGAGGCTGCGCTTGCGCCGCCCGGCGCCATCGCCTCCAGCAATGGCAGGAACATCGTGACGCCGAGTCCCTTCAGCGCCGTTCGCCGCGAGATCGGCCGCGTGTGCCCAGTTAGATTCGCGTTACTCAACGTGCCTCATTTCGTCGCCTGAAAGCCATCGACTCCCGTGCCGCATTCGCCGTACGGCCGCCCGGATCCTTCTATTTCAAGGTTTTGCATGGCTGTTCTGCCCGTCCGCAACCGCCGGCGGCTGTTCGTTAGAGGTGCGGAATTGAAACGGCACGCTCTCCACAATGGCCCGTATCAACGCCCCACTTCGGTATCCGCCCTCCTGAACGCGCTGAACGATCTGGTTCACCGCCGCCCTATCGTATCGCTGCAGACCGCGACCAAGCGCGTACGCCAGCATCCGCCTGGCCATGTTTCGAACGAACTCTGCCTTCTGACTGAGCAGCAGTGTTTTCAGCTGCTGCGGCCCCGCAAACTTCTCACCACCCGCGAGCACGCCGGAGTTGTCGATCGGCTGACCGCCTATCTGCGTGCGCCAGCGCCCGATGGGATCGAAGTTCTCAAGTCCAAAGCCGATCGGGTCCATCTTGTTGTGGCACGAGGCGCATTCGGGCCGCTTCCGGTGCTCCTCGAGCCGCTGCCGGAGCGAAAGGCCGTTCAGCGGCGCGTCGGTGGCAGGAAGGCCACCGGCATTCGGTGGCGGCGGTGGGATTTTGGCGCCGAGCATCTGTTCCAGCACCCATTTGCCACGCAGAACCGGGCTGGTGCGGAGTGGATATGAAGTAACCGCAAGCACTCCGGCCATCGTGATGACGCCACCGCGCGTGCCATCGGCCAGCGCTACACGGCGGAATTGAGCGCCGCGCACGCCGTGTACGCCGTAGAGCTGCGCCATGTCCTGATTGAGATAGGTGTATCCGCATCCAATAAAGTCGAGCAGGCTGGCATCGCGTCGCAGCACGTGGTTGCTGAAGTCCACTGCCTCGGCGATCATGTCGCTGCGCAGTTGTGGCGTGAACTGCGGGAACATGCCCGGATCGGGCTGCGCGACCGTGCCCAAATCTCGCACCCGAAGCCACTCGCCGGCGAAGTTGGCGCCGAGCGCCCGCGACTTTCGGCTTGCCAGCATGCGATCTATCTGTGCCTGGAGAGTAGCCGGCTGGTGCAAACGGTTGGCGGCCGCGAGGCGGAAGAGTTCGGCATCGGGCATCGAGGACCAGAGGAAGTACGAAAGCCGGCTGGCCAGTTCGTAATCGTTCAGGCGGTATGCGCCATGTTCCGGCAGCGTCGGCTCAACGCGGAACAAAAAGTTTGGCGAAACAAGCACGGCCGTCAGGCCGGCCACTACCGACTTGCGCCAGGAAAGGCCGCGGTGGAATGCCGCGGTAAACACTTGCATCAAGCGGGCGAGCTCTCCCGGACGGACGGGCCGCCGGTAGGCAAGGGAGGCGAAGTGCCGCAGGACCGCCTGTGCCTCCGCCTTGGGATTCGCGTGTCCCGTAGAGCTGCCAAAAAGCAAATGCGGATCGGCGGCGCTCAGCGATTGCGAGGCGGCCTGCAGGTATCGCTCCATCAGAATCGGCGGTACAAAGAGAGTCTCAGCATCGTTATCGAAGCCACCGCCGCCACCGCCATCGGCGGGAAAGCTGTCGGCGGGATGCGTATCCACGCCGAGCAGGTCGCGGATCGTATTGTTGTACTCCTCGCGACTGAGACGGTGGATCAGAACATAGCCGGGATCGGCCGGGGCATCGGTGAGCTGCGCGACGGGTATAACGCGCTGGACCCATCCGGCCAGCTGGTCACGCTCCTGAGGGGTTGGCGCGGGCGACCCGGTCGGCGGCATGGATCCGGCACGCAACTGCGAAAGGACCCGGCGCCAAAAACCGGGGCGCGCCTTTACCTCTGCTGCTGATTGAAACCGGCTGAGGTCGATGCCGGCTGGCGGATTCATGCCGCTGTGGCAGGGTACGCAGTACCGCTGGACCTTTGGAAGAATGAAGTTGCGGAATGTCCCGCTAGCGGCGGGCGCCGACTGCGGCGCGGCGGCTGGAGCGGTAAAGGCAGCTGCAATCAGCGCCAACGGGGCCACGGCGGACAGGTGGCGCGCGGCGCCAAGCTTTTTCCGTCGAGTTTCGGTGGGCCGGTCCATGGTGCGTCGTACCAGATAGTTGGATGACTTGCGCCGGTGCGGTTGCAGCCTGGCGCTGCAATGAAAGCGGGCGGCTGCCGAACGGCAGCCGCCCAGGACGCTCAACGAGATGCGCACGGTTCCCGGCGCTGAGCGGTTATTCCGCTGCTTTTTTGGCTCGCGTCTTGCGGGCCTTCGGCGCCTCGGATGCTTCGTTTTCCGACTCGGCGGCCGGCTCAGGCGCCTCTTCCGCCACCGGGGCCGGAGCGTCGGCAGCGGCGACCTCATTCGCAACCTTTGGCTTACGCGTGGATGTGCGCTTTGGCTTGGCTGCCGATGCGTCGTGCTGCAGCACTCTCAGATAGCCGTAATGCTTGCGGTCGTACTCCTCCGGGGTTTCATCCAGCGGTACGTTGCATGCCAGCTTTTTGACGCCCTGATCGCCGAAATCGACAATGATGTACGTAGGGGTTGCGTCGTCGCCTACGGCATCGAACCGAGCGTCTGCCACCTGCATCCGGCGGGGTCCGAACTCCACACTTTTCACAACGCCATCCGCGGCAAGAACCGGGTGGAAAAGCTTATCGCCCACACGGTAGTTGGCGGTCATCCGGTAGTTAACGGCGTGCCCGTTCTCCCCGGGTTCGGCTACCGCCGTATCGCCTGCCGTGGTTGCTTTCTTCGTACGCGTGGCCATAATATCGTCGCTCCTGCAAATACGCTGGTGTTGTCCGTCGTAATAGATGTGTATTGGCAGGCGAAAGTTTACCACAACCGGCGCAGTGCGCGATTTGGCACAAGAGCTTTTTGAGATCGCGCCGGTACGTTAAGGAGGAGCAATCCACCTATGTCGAGCTGGCTGTTCGGAGCGTTGGCCATCTTCGTGGTCATTCGGCTGTTGTTTGGCAGGGCCGGGTTTGGTACTTGAGGGCCCCGCACCGGCTGCGGGGAGGATCCTCGCATAGGGCACAATGGCGATCAGCGGCGCGACGACGGCCCGGGATCGCGCGGGCTTTAGACAGCGACCACCGCTAAATCTCCATTCGAAAGGCCGGTGTAGACGTAATTCATCGCTCACCAGAGCGATCCGCCGGCGCGCAGTTGTTATCGATCAGCGGTGGGACCAGTTTCGGTCTGCGGTAGACAAACTGGAAACGCTACAGAGAGTGTTTCGCCGCTCAGCAGCGCGCACCATTGCGCATCGAGTGCTGCGAACTGTTCACGTACTCCGAACAGCGCGCCCTCGGTAAAGCCTTCCGGCATTGGCAAGTCCTGAGCGGTCAAGCCGGCGCGCACCAGTTGCTGGCATTCTACAAACGGCATTCGTTCGCGCCGCGCATCGTCGAGTTGCAGAATGCCCACGATGTGCTCTGCCCAATAAGCCTCCAGCGGAAGCGACTCCTTGCGACCGGTTTGTGCATCGACCGTGCCGAAGTCGTTGATATCTCTGCCGGCGGCAACCATGCCGAAGAAGGCGTTCCGGAAGCCGAGCACGCTTTCCACTGCAACGTGCAACAGGTCGTGCCGGGCAAAGTAGCTAACGGAACGCTGCCAGGTTATTGAGCCATCGTCACGGCGGCAGGCGATACTTGTAGCGCCATGCTGCCGTTTTCTCAGTCGGATCTCCACGGCTGCCCCGGTCGCAGAATCGCTCCGCTTCTTTCCGCGAAGCATTGTACCGGTTTGCAGTACCCGGCACGGCAGTGCATAATGTGGCGCGGCATCGATGGCCCGACCGAAGATATGGAGCTAAAGGCAATGTACTTCAAACCGTACTACCTGGGATGTCTGGCGCATGCTTCGTATATGATCGGAGCCGAGGGCGGCCCCGCAGCGGTGATCGATCCGCGGCGTGATGTAGACGAGTACATCGCAGATGCGGAACGGGCGGGCCTTACGATCCGGTTTGTAATTGAAACGCACCTGCACGCCGATTTTGTTTCCGGTCACGTTGAGCTTGCGCGAAGGACCGGGGCGCAGATTCTGATCGGCGATCGCGCCGGCGCGACGTTTCCGCATATCCCGATTACGAATGAAATGCGCATCGAGCTTGGGGATGTCTCGTTGACGTTCCGGACAACACCGGGACACACGCCGGAAAGCGTGATCGCTCTGGTTACCGTGGCCGGTGACGACAATCCGCGACTGATATTCACGGGCGACACGCTGTTCATCGGTGATGTTGGCCGACCCGACCTGGCCGGCAGCCGCGGCTACTCTGCCGAGCAGATGGCCCGCCTGATGTTTGCTTCGCTGCGCGATTCCATTCTCACGCTGCCCGACGCCGCTGAGGTCTGGCCTGCACACGGCGCTGGATCCTCGTGCGGCAAAGCGCTTTCAAATGACCGGGCATCGACCATTGGGCGCGAAAAAGCGCTGAATCCGGCGTTGAGGTACGTGCTGGATGGCGATGAGGAGGGTTTTGTACAGTATCACACCGAAGGGCTATCTGCGGCCCCAGGCTACTTCGGCTACGACGCCCAGCGCAATCGCGAAGGTGCCGCGCCACTGGCGGAAGCGACTGCCGGCGCCGTCCCGCTCTCGCCGGCTGAGGTCGAGGAGCTATCCGAGTCGGGTGTGCTGGTACTGGACGTTCGCTCGGTGGCCGATTTCGGGAGCGCGCACATTCCGGGCGCGCTGCATGTGCAGCTGGAGGGTACATTCGCTCCATGGGTAGGGCGAGTAGCGCGCCCCGAGGAGCGTATTCTGGTTGTGGCGGAGGTTGGCGCCGAGCACGAGGCGATTATGCGCCTTGCCCGGGTGGGCTATGAGAACATCGCCGGGTACCTGGAGGGTGGCATGGCGGCATGGAACGCAGCGGGCGGAGAGCAGGCCGCCGTACCGCAGCTGCCTGCCGACACGCCACTTATGCCGAGACGCACCGTGGTTGTAGACGTGAGGTCGCGGGAAGAGTACGACGCCGGCCACCTTGAAGGGGCTTTGCACATACCACTGCCGGAACTGGTTGAACGAATCGACGAGCTGCCGCCGGCTCCGCTGGCCCTGATGTGCGGCACCGGATATCGTTCGTCCATCGCGTGCTCACTGCTCTTGCGGGCCGGCCGCCGGGAGGTCCTGAACCTCGCCGGTGGATGGGAGGCCGCGAGCAAGGCCAGAACCGGGATCGAACCGAGCGCTCATGTTGCGTGAAACCGGCTGCCGGCCGCCCGCGCTCTGCGATAAGACGGCGGCTGGCCCCGGCGCCATTTCATTTACGGTGGCTCCGCGTTGAGTTCGCAGTGGTTTCCGGCAGATGCGGTTCACATTCTGGTGGTTCTGTTTCTGTCGCTGCTGATAGGCCTTGAGCGCGAGGAGCACAAGACCACTTCCACCCACTACACGTACGGCGGTATCCGGACGCTGCCGCTGATCGGTCTCCTGGGTTACGGCATTGCGCGAGCGACCAACGACTCGCCAATGGCTGTCGGGCTTGGTCTTGCTGCGATGGCCGTGTTTATGGGCATCGCCTACTTCCATAAGCTGGCGGTTACTCAAGACGCGGGCGTGACGTCGGAGATGACCGGTCTGCTGGTGTATGTACTTGGCGTTCTCGTCTCGCGCGATCTGGTCTGGATCGCCGTCTCCATCGGTGTGCTTTCGCTGGTGCTGCTTGAGTTGCGGGTACGCGTAGATGCGCTTACCAAACGATTCCCACCCGCAGAGGTGTCGAGCGCGGCACGGTTTCTATTGCTGACTGCCGTCATTCTTCCCGTGGTGCCGAATCATGCGTTTGGCGCCATGCAGATCAATCCGTTCAAGGTGTGGCTGGTTGTGGTTGCCGTAAGCGGAATCTCGTATGCCAGTTACCTGCTGCAGATGGTTCTGCGTGGCAGCGGCGGCGTGCTGGTGGCCGGCATGCTCGGCGGAGCCTACTCCTCCACGGCGACGACCGTAGCGCTTGGCAAGGCTTCCACAGCGGCCCACGCGCCGCGCCTCTACGCCGGCGCCATCACGATGGCCTCCGGCGTGATGTACGTGCGCCTTGCACTACTTCTGCTTTTCTTCAATGCCGGACTGTTCCACCTGCTGGTGGCGCCGTTTCTGATACTGGCTGCCGTTGGCGTCGTGGCCGGCTGGCTGACCGCCCGCACAGATCCTCATACACGGCCCGGCAGTGCGACCACGGCACAGCGGCCAAATCCGCTCCAGATAGGCACCGCGTTCCTGTTTGCCGGCATATTTGTGGCGATGTTGGTGATTACCCAGCTGGTAGTGACGCACGG
Source organism: Armatimonadota bacterium (assembly GCA_028871815.1). Lineage (NCBI taxonomy): Bacteria > Bacillati > Armatimonadota > Armatimonadota bacterium. The sequence continues at coordinate 324,541 of JAGWMJ010000001.1, forward strand.
CGGGGGCACCGCGCTTTACAGCCTGGCCGGAGTTATGGGCGTTACCGACGTGGATCCGTTCATCATGAGCCTGACGCAATCCGCCGGCCACGCCACCCCACTGGCGCTTGCGGCCGGCGCCATTGTGGTGGCGGCTGCAAGTAACAACATGGTGAAGGGCGTGTATGCCGCCGTACTTGCCGACCGGGAGACCGGAAGGACCAGCGCCGCGCTGCTGGGATGCCTGGCGCTGTTGGGAGTTCTGCCGCTGCTGTTGGTGCGTGGGTGAGTTGACCGGCGGTTCGACGCGCCTTAAAGGTGCTTCACCTCACCGATCCCGGTTATCGAGCTGTGGACGGTGGGGTTACCAATGTATCTGATTTTGCCGACTCCCGCCACGCTGGCATTCAGTGTTTTCGATGCATCCACGGTCGCGTCGCCCGCCCCGCTGACGCTTACAGTGGCCGTATCGGATCCGAGACGCGAGCCATCGTACTTGCACGCGCCCGCGAGGTTGACGTCAGTAACGGGAACGCTTCCCTGCAGCCACATCTTGCAGGCGCCGTCCATCTGTACCTGGAGCGTTTTCCCAACCACATTGCTCCCGATTACCTCCACGGCGCCGGTTGCCGTGAGGCCATCCAGCTTTGTGGCGCTGACTTCGTACAGGATGGCGTGTTTGGTGATGAACCGCGTCCGGGGTTTTGAGGCCAGGTAGAGCACGCCGCCGCGCACCTGGGCGCTGAGGTAGGGCTGAAGGTTGCCATCGGCGGTGATCGAAACGGAATTGCGATGGGCCTGCGTGAGGATGAGCCTGCCGACGCCGGCGATATTGACGGCGTGAAACGCGGAGACGCTCCGCGACTGCGTTGCAAGCTTTCCGGATCCTTTGACCGAGGGGCCAGCGAACGTGCGAATCAGATCGTGAATGGCGCAGCCGGGTAACAGCAGCAACAAGCTGGCCGCAGCCAGCATATTTCGTACCTTCATGAATGGACCTTTGTGAGCCGGCGTGAAGCGAACTACGGTGTGCCGAGCGTGACCAAACATGCGCCTATACGGCTGACTGGGCGGGCCGGTTTCGAGTTGCAAGGCGCATACCGTAGAGACGGCTGCTGCGTTGGAGAATGCTGGCGCCACGGATGCCGCCAAAGCGTACATTGTTCGCGGCACTCGGCATCGACGCGTAAGCGTTCGAGACCTGGGACATGTAAGTCGTATGTGACGTATGTGGCGTATGCGACGCAACCCCATCTCCGACCAGCAGCAGCAGAGCATCGACGTTGCCGAACGCGTTATCGCCACATTCGCTTACGATTCGCGTGCAAGTTCACAAGCGGCTGCAGGCGGTATACTCCACCGTCGGAACCTGGGAGATCGGAGCCAAGTCAAAAGGTAGCTTATGAGGCGCGTTACGGGTATCGGTGGAATCTTCATCAAGGCTAGCGACCCCGAGAAGTTGTGCGCGTGGTACAAGGCCCATCTCGGCATAGATGTGCAGGATTGGGGCGGCACGGCCTTCCACTGGGTCGACGCGGATGGCGCTCCTGCAAATGGCACAACCGCCTGGTCCATCGGCGATGGTTCCTCCTTTGCGCCAAGCCGGGCCGCCTTCATGGTCAACTACCGCGTTGCGGACCTTCACGGCCTTCTAACGCTGCTTCGTGAAGAGGGCTGTCATGTGTTCGACGAAGTGGAGGAATCGGAGTTCGGGATATTCGGCTGGGTGATGGATCCGGAAGGAAACAAGATTGAGCTCTGGCAGCCACCCGATGGCCAGTAGGCTTGACCCGCCCCCGGGCGTCGATTGGACCGCATAAGCCCGAGTAGGCTCTTGTTACGTAAAGTCAAAACAGGAGGACGCGGTGGATATCTTTGTCGCGATATGCAAGGAGCGCGCTACAGCGGCCATGGAGGGCTTTCTCCACGGTCTCAGCTTCGTGCCGGCGGATAAGCTGAACTGGAGCCCGACGCCCACGGCCAAGTCCGCCATGCAGGTTGCGGCGCACTGCGCCGGGTACAGTGGCGCGTTCGCCTGGATCATCCGTGAAGGCAAGTTCCCATGTACGGTTGAGGAGTTCCGCGGCAGGGTACAGGCTTCGATTGAGAGCGTCACCACATTGGAGGAAGCGGAGGCGATGCTCCGACAGGGTATTGCAGAGACGCTGGCGGCCCTCGACACCGTAAAGCCGGAGCAGGTCGGCGCAATGGTCGATTCGCCGCAGGGCCAGACGCCCTTCAAGTTCTTCCTGACCGTTCCGGCGCGGCATCTCGAAGCCCACGATGGCCAGATCGACTACCTGCAGACTTGCTGGGGTGATCTGGAGGTGCACCTGTAGAATCACATCAGGCTTTGACGGATCACTTAGCGGCTGGCGCCTCGATTAACGATCGCCATGCCGGCTTACTGGAAGAGGCATCCGAGCGTATGCTCACCTCGTTGGGCTGAGGGTGAGATTGTTGACAGACGAGGACATGGGTCAACGGCTCGCCGGCAGCGGCGTGTGCCGCCGCTGAATCGCATCCTACTTGCAGCGCTGCAAAGCTTTGCGCGGCGCCCGGGTTACCAGGCCCGGAGGTACTGCTTTGGCGAGTGCTGCTCCTGCCGCAGCTCCCGCGCGGCGCGGCCGGGCCAGTAGGGATCGCGCAGCATTTCACGTGCAAGGAGCACCAGATCGGCCTGACCCGTTCGAATGATGGTATCTGCCTGAACCGGTGAGGTAATCATGCCCACAGCTCCGGTGGCTATGCCGGCCTCAGCGCGGATACGGGCGGCAAATCCGGTCTGGTAGCCTGGGCCCACCGGGATGTTGGCACTCGGCGTATTGGCTCCGGAGGAGCAGTCGACGAGATCGACACCCAGCGCCGTAAGGGATCGCGCGACCTCGATGCACTCCGCTACGGTCCAGCCGCCTTCCACCCAATCGGTCACGGAGAAGCGAACAAACAGCGGCAGCCGCTCGGGCCATACCGATCGCACGGAACCGATGACTTCGCGAACCAGGCGCGCGCGATTCTCCAGGCTGCCGCCGTAATCGTCGCTGCGGTGGTTACTGAGCGGCGAGAGAAACTCGTGCAGCAGGTAACCGTGCGCCGAGTGGATTTCCACCACATCAAACCCGGCCGTAAGCGCCCTGGCTGCAGCGTCGGCGAACGCCCGGCAAACGCGCGCGATACCGGCTGAATCGAGCGGCTCGGGCGTCTGATAGCCCTCGGCGAACGGAATGGCAGATGGGCCTGCGATCGGCCCCCAGCCCAACACCTCCGGCGCTATCGGCTCGCCACCCGCCCATGGGCTGGCGGTACCGGCCTTGCGCCCAGCATGAGCGAGCTGTATGCCCGCGGCTGCACCCTGGCCATGGATGAACGAAGTGATTCGCGAGAGCATCTCGCAGTGCTCATCGTGATAGATACCGAGGTCGTTCGGGCTGATCCTGCCGAGGGGTTCCACGGCGGTCGCCTCGGTAAACACGAGACCGGCTCCGCCGACGGCCCGGCTGCCAAGATGGACCAGATGCCATTCCGTAGCGAAGCCATCTTCACTGGAGTACTGGCACATCGGCGAAACGGCGATGCGGTTTCGAAGCGTTACATCGCGTAGTTTGAGAGATTCGAACAGTTGGGGAATGGCACACACTCCTTGTCGCGCTGGTGAGCGGCGGCTACTCAGCCGCGCCGATCGAGATTTCGAAGAGAGCGTAATCGGTTTCCGGAAAGGCGTCGTCACCGCGGCTTCGGCATAAGCCGCGGAGCTCACCACGGTGGTACGTTCCGTGATTGAGGAGGTGGCGCACGATGGCGCTGAGCGGCAGGTGAAGCGGTTCGCCCGTAGTACGCTTGTAGAAGACCATCAAGTCCCCAGGGCGATGCTTCAGCGCAACCTTCCACTCGCGGCTCAGCGTCGCAATAGTAGCAGCGCTCGGCTCGGGCGTTGGCATCTCGGCTGGTGACGCGCCGTTGACGCGCTGCAGCCAGATATCCGATGCCGCAAGAATATGCGTGAACACGGCGCGATCCGGCTCCGGCCAGCCTTTGTCGGCAAGCGCATCCAGCCAGCGGCGGTTGGCCCACGCGTCGTAATCGAAGAGGTGACTGAATTCGGCGATTTGGTCCATCGTCCGATTTTACCTTCGCTGCAGGAATCGGGTACGATTGAACGATCAATTGCATCGGGGAGGGTTTGCACCGTGGCCCTTAAGCTGAACTGCCGGGTCAGCCGGATTTGGGTGGCCTCCGCGCTGACGCTTTGCGTCGCGTCTATTCCTGCGCTCGCGCAGGAGGCGCCGGTTCAGGTAACGGTGGATGGCTCCAGACGGCTTGCCGTGATGCAGCCGGAAGCGATGGGCATTGCCGTTGCGGTGTGGGACAAGTTCGGGCTCGATCCGGCGGCAGCAGCCCACATCGTGGCCGATGGCTTCGGCGTCATCCGCTATCCCGGCGGGTCGTACGCCGATATCTACCACTGGAAGACCAACACCGCCACGGCCGGCATGCGCGCCACCATTCAGCCCGGTCTGGATTTTGACCACTTCGCGGCGTTCGCGCGGCGGTGCGGCGCTTCTCCGCTGATCACGTTGAACTACGGGACGAACGCTGCCGGTACCGGTGGCGGCGACCCCAGCGAAGCAGCGGCGTGGGTGCGTTATGCCAACGTCACGCGGAAGTACGGCATCAAGTACTGGGAGGTTGGCAACGAGGTCTACGGCAACGGCTTCTACAACGGACATGGATGGGAGGCCGATCTGCACGCGCCGGCTTCTGCCACACGTTTGAAGAATCCGCTGCTGGGTCCCGACGAATATGGCAGGAATGTCGCCGCCTACTCGGATGCGATGAAAGCGGTGGACCCCGGCATCAAGGTCGGCGCCGTGCTGACGACGCCGGGCAACTGGCCCGACGGACAGCGGCCACGGTGGAACAAGCATGTTCTGGAGCAGTGCGGCGCCAAAATCGACTTCGTGGTGGTTCACTGGTATCCAAACGGCCGCACGACCGACAGCCTGGAGCATGCACCGGACGCGATCCCCGCGATGGTGGCTCAGCTGAAGCAGGAGATCAGCCGCTACTGCGGTGCAAACGCCGGGCGAATCGGGATATGGATGACAGAGGGTGACGCCAGCGGCTGGAACACCCGACCGCCCGGAGCCTGGTACGCGGCAGATGAGTTTGCCGCCTGGCTATCGAGTGGAGCGGCGCATGTGGATTGGTGGGACCTTCATAACGGCGCCCATGCCACGCGCGACGGCTATTACGACGATCAGGGAATACTCTCCAATGGCAGCAGGGCCGCGACGTTCACCGAACCGCGGCCAAACACGCCGTTTCCGCCCTGGTACGGGCTGCAGCTTTTCCACGACTTTGCGCAGCCTGGTGATACGTTTGTAAGCGCTGCTTCCAGCTCGGACAACGTGGTGGCATTTGCGGTGAGCCACGCGGATGGCTCGATCGGCGTCGTGTTGCTGAACCGGACCGGCGCGCCAGGGGCGCGCGTCACGGTATCGGGCGCCGGGACGGTTGGGCGAAGCCACATCGTTCTGAAGGCGTACAACCCGCTGCATCCGGCACAGATTTCGACGCGAGCCATCACCGGCTGGCCGGCAGCATTCAGCGTACCCCCCGGCGGGATCCTCGTGATTAGGGCGCACGCCGGATCCGTACGTCGGGGCGACCGCGCACACTAGACTCCCGCACCAATGCGCCGGCGCTCAGGCGTCGAGCTGGATAACCAGTTTGGCTGCGCCGGCTTCGGGCGTCACGCGGATGCCGGCGGCAAGCGTGGAAGCCGACCCGCCCGAAACACTCCGGACGTGGCTTTTGCCCGGCAGCTCCAGCGTCCACGCGCCGTCACGATCCGCGCTCACTTCGATCGCGGAGCCTCGGCGCTGAGCCGTTATCGCAAGCGCCGGCGTGCCGTCGACTGCTGGAATCTCGGCCGAGGCCGCTGCCGAATCCTGAAGCGCATAGAGCCGCAGCGTTACTCCTGCGGCAAAGTCGTAATCGGCACGATCATCGCGGGCGCCAACGGCCAGCAGCGTGTTCTGACGCACGAAGAGCGGCAGGCTCATCACGCCGTGGGTTTCGCGCAGCCAGCGGCCGCCGTGTACGGTTTCCGAAGTCAGCAGCCGGGTCCAGGTTCCTTCCGGAAGATAGAACTCCACCATACCATCGGGCGAGAACACCGGGGCGACCAGCAGTGAATCGCCCAGCATGTACTGCCGATCCAGGTAACGGCACGCCGGATCGTTAGGAAACTCCAGAAACATCGCACGCATCATCGGTGTGCCGATCCTGGAAGCCTGAACGGCCATGGCGTACAGGTAGGGCATCAGGTGGCACTTGAGGCGGGTGAAGCTGCGCAGTACCTCCACGGCCTCCTCGTCGAACAGCCACGGCACCCGGTAGCTGGAACTGCCGTGAAGACGGCTGTGCGAGGACAGCAGGCCAAACGCCAGCCACCGCTTGTAGACATCGACCGGCGGCATTCCCTCAAAGCCACCGATATCGTGGCTCCAGAATCCGAAGCCGCTAAGACCAAGCGATAGGCCACCGCGGAGGCTTTCCGCCATGGACGGAAAGCTGGAGTAACAGTCACCGCCCCAGTGGACCGGATACATCTGGCCACCGGCGGAAGCGGATCGAGCAAACAACACGGCATTACCGGCGCCACGCCGCGCCGCAATGGCTTCGAATACCACACGGTTGTAGAGCTGCGCGTAGTAGTTGTGCATCGCTTCCGGGTCGGAGCCATCGTGCCACACCACTTCGGTGGGTATCCGCTCGCCGAAGTCGGTTTTGAAGCAATCGACGCCCAGCTCCATCAGAGCGTCGAGTTTGCCGGTGAACCACCGGCAGGCCTCAGGATTGGTGAAATCCACAATGCCCATACCGGCCTGCCACATATCCCACTGCCACACCGAACCGTCCGGCCGCTTCACCAGGAACCCGGCGTCGCGCGCCTCGGCGAACAGTGGCGAGAGCTGGGCGATGTACGGATTGATCCACACGCACACTTTGAGTCCACGTTCGTGCAGGCGACGCAGCATTGCTGCCGGTTCGGGAAACGTTTCGGGGTTCCACTCAAAATCACACCAGCGAAACGGCCGCATCCAGAAGCAATCGAAGTGAAATACGGAGAGAGGCAGATCGCGCTCCTCCATGCCCTGTATGAACGATGTGACCGTCTCCTCACTGTAATCGGTTGTGAATGAGGTGGAAAGCCAGAGACCAAACGACCATGCCGGCGGCAGAGCGGGCCGACCCGTCAGCTGCGTGTAGCGATCCAGCACCTGCCGTGGCTCCGGCCCGTGGATCACGTAGTACTCAAGCGCCTCGCCGGATTGGCTGAACTGCACGCGCGATACCTTTTCAGATGCGACCTCGAACTCGACGCGCCTGGCGGAGTGAACATAAACACCGTAGCCGCGACTGGTGATGTAGAACGGAACATTTTTGTAGGCCTGATCGCTGCCTGTGCCACCATCGCGGTTCCAAATCTCAATACTCTGGCCGTTCTTCACAAAGGCGGCAAACCGCTCGCCCAGGCCATAGACCGTTTCACCTACCTCGAGGTCCAGGTTCTCCACCATCCAGTTCTCATCGCCGTCCAGCTGCATCATGGCCATTCCGCGGGGCGAGCTGGCGGTCAATGGCTGCCCGCCCGCGCGAAATGCCAGGTGGAAGGCCGTCCGTCCAATCTCCGCCGAGAGAGATCCTGCCGTAAAGGTGATCGACTCATCTTTGACGGCGATTTCGGGGCTGCCGCCGTCATGGTTGAGCGTGATTCGCGGCTCTCGCACGGCGCCACCCGTGAAATGGCAAACGCGCACCCCGATGACGCCCTCAATCGGCGCGGAGAGCGTGATGGAGAGCATCGGTCCATCCAGTGTGTCACCGGGATGCCGGATGGCTTTGGTGGCGGCATGAACGGTAACGGTTTTTGCAGTTCGATCGATCTGCTGTACGTGCGACGGATAGAACGCTCGTACGCCCTTTCGCATCATCCAGTATCCGTCGGTAAACTTCACGCTGCAGGCTCCTCTATCATCTTGTTGACCGCCTGACCATAGAGCATACCGGGCGGGAAGGCGAGCGTGGATGCCGGTCGGGGAAGCGCGAGCTGCCGTAACGGTTCACGGCATGGGCCCGGCTGCGGCCCGCAACGCCGGGCATGTCAGGCGGCCGGAGTGGTTGACGCCTTCGCGGTGCGCGGCGCAGGCGGCCGCGTCGCCGGTTCCAATCGTGGGCACGCGCCCAGGTCTACCCGCACGCAGCCAATCTGCGGCCGGCGTTGTAACCGCTAGTACAGCTGTGCAAACCAGGCGCTTAGAGTTTGGCTGGATGCATCGTACGTTCCGATAACGCTTACCGACTGCCCGTTCGCCAGGATGTCAAAGAACTGGGACGACGAGATCCCGCCTCCCGAACCGTCCTCATAAACGGTGCGGCTGCTGGTTGTGACGTGAATCGTGGCGCCTGTGAGCGTGAATCCGGTGTAGGTTGCCACGGGGCTGATGTCGAACGACGTGTCGCCGGCCTCGCCGACGTTCGCAGCCGTCCCGGTAGCTGTTGCCCGCTGCGCCACGGTGAACACCGCGTTGGCCGTGGTGCCCGTACCCGGCGCGGGATTCGTCACGTGTACGGTGTACGTGCCTGGTGTCGCCAGATCGGCGGCCAGAATTGCGGCCAGAACCGTGGTCGAGCTGATGCGGCTGGTGACGCGCGGCGAACCGTTCCAGCACGCCACGGAGGTGGAGTTGAAGCCCGTGCCGGTAATCGTCACCGTCAACGCGGAGTTGCCGGAGAGGACTTCGGACGGCGATATTGCCGTGAGGGTTGGCGCAACCGCGGCTAGCGTGGCGCTGTGCTTGCTCTCCACGTTCCCTGCCCGATCCACGCTCCAGTACACCAGCGTGTGTGTGATGTTCGCAACCGTGAACGCCTGCGTGTATGTGAACTGGCCGCCACCATCCAGCGTGTAGTACGTGGCCGCCACTCCGCTGTTTGCATCGGCCGCGGTGAGTGTCACGGTTGGGTTGGCGAATGTCATCGAGGTCGTGGGCGGCGTTAGATCCACGTTCGCGGTGTAGGCCTCGGTCGGCGTTGTTGCGCCGTTTCCGTTCGTGGCATACGCCTCGATCTGGTAGGTGCCGCCACGCGGGTAAGCGAGGAGGAGCTGGGTCCCCGTCGCATTCTGGAGGGCGCCGCCATTGACGCGGTAGTGGATCTGGGAGGTGAGAGTTCGGAACGGCGAATAGATGTGCACGTTCGTTGCGGCGGTGGTCCATCCGGCTGCGCTCGCCGCAGGATTCTGCGTCATCACGACGCGAGCCTGAGAGGCTGGCAGCCAGACCACGCCGAGCGTGACGGGATTGTAGGTGCCGAACGTCGCGGTGCCGGCAATAACGCCGTTCTCGTCGATGCTGGTTGCGACGGACGACGTCACCCCTGCCGGTAGAAACGCCTGCAGGTCCACCGCGCTTGCAGCCGTCCCGCGCCACAGAAGCGCCTGGCTCTGGCCGTACAGCACGGCTCCAAACCCAACCTCGACGCCGTCGCGCATTGCCGTCACTTGTGACGACCCCAGGCCGGCCGGATTCATATCTACGGCGCTGGCGGCGGAGCCACTCCACAGGTACGCATGGTTGTAGTACGACCCCGACGTGCCGACTGTAACGAAGCCGGCCTGCTGGTTGCGCGCGGCATCCACAGTCACGGCGTCGCTGCCCATGGCGGAGGTCAGATTAGGCTCCAGATCCACGGCGCCGGCCGCGGTGCCTTTCCACAACATCGCGTGTTCGACAGCCGCGCTGGTCATAGCCCAGCCGACCTGGACGCCGCCATCGACTCCCTCTGCCGCCGATTCGAGGTAGCCGGCCGGGTTCAGGTTCACGGCCGATGCGGCGGTGCCGCTCCACAGGCAGGCGTAAGGCGCCGAATAGTACGGCGGCGGCGCCGCCCAGCCAACCTGGAAGCTGCCGGAGAGCGCGTTTACCGCAGACTGGTAGGCGCCGGATGGGTTCAGGTCCTTCATGTTCGCGTCGCTGCCGTGCCAGAGCGCAGCATGCGGCAGCGGCACAGACCGCCCGCTGCGGCCGGAACCAATCTGAATGACCGTAACGTAGTTCACGCCTGCCTGAGAACCCGGCCCGGCAGCAAGCGCAAGGGAGCCAAACTGGCCGGGATCCAGGTTGACGGCGCTTCCCACCACAGCGTTCCACAAAACGGCCCGACCGTAGCCGTAAACGAAGGCGCCAGCCTGCTGCCCCTCGCTTGCCGCGTAAGCATGCGCACCCGTGAACGGCTGCGGCATCGGCAGCACCGCTGCATTGTACTGCGCGCGCGACGGCAGCGCCAAAACCAGGCCAACGAGTGCGATGGGCCCGTACAAAGCTCGATGTGACATCGTGGTGGTACCGTTCTTTGTCTGTTGCGTCGCTCGAACCGGTATGGAGGTTCCGGCCAACTATGCGCGGGCCCGCAATACCCCGCTTGCGTTGGTCAGGATACCACAATCCAGGTGTGAGATACTTCACTGCTCTCCGCAGGCATTGAAACTCCCGTTCGAGCATCCCGGGGGCGGCATCGATCACCACGCACACGCAGGCTGTCGCATGGAATCCCGGCGTCACTTCCGGGTCGGAGCCGCAGTGCCACATCGCGTTGGCGGGCGTAGATTCGCCGAAAGAGGTGGTCCGCAGGTGATTGCCCGCTAGCCAGCTAATTGAGATCGGTACCGAGTCGTGAAAGGAACCGAAATGACCGTTTTGCCCTCATGCCGGTGGATCCATCGCCTTGCTCTCGTGCCGGCAGCCTGCATGGTGCTGGCGGCCGGCTCGGCAGCGGCCCCTCACGGTAACAGGAGGGCGCCGGCCCCGCCAAAGTTGTGCGTATCCATCTGCAACCACTGGAGCTATACCGGTATCGGCTGGCAGCTTGGGATTGAATCGGACGTACTCTCTCTGCAGGACGCGATGCAGTTGGCAGATCGCGCCGGTCTGCGCACCTGTGTGGATCTGGATGCACGCGCGTGGGATCGAATGCGGCAGGACTTTCCGGACGTAGTGAAGCGCTTTGCGCGCTATGTGAAGGCCGGGAAGGTTGAGGTGATCGGCGGCACGTACGGCCAGCCGATGGGCACCATGTTCAGCGGGGAATCGAATATCCGGCAGTTGATCTATGGACGCGCGGCCATTGTACGCGCGCTGGGCCAGGCTCCAACCACCTTTCTGGACGAGGAGGAGTTTTCGCACCCGCAGCTCCCGCAGATCCTGGTGTCGGATGGCTACCGGTACGCAAGCCTTTCGCAGCTGGATACATGGGGCAAGGCCGGCATCCCCGAGGTCGACGCAGACACGATCTTATGGAAAGGCAAAGACCGCACCGAAATCCCAACCGCGCCAAAGAACGCCCTTTTTGAGGCGGACCTCAACTGGCCGGCTATCTCGGCAACGCCCGCATTCAAAGCACTGAGTAAGCAGGGAATGCCGCTGGCTACGGTGTGGGAAGAGTACGGTTGGGAGCGGCCGGAGGGCCCATCCTGGAAGAGCGACGCGCCGTTCTTCAAGAATCTTGCCGCGCACGCACCGGTGAAGTACGTGACGTTGACGCAGTACATGCAGGAGTATGGCTCGCATCCCAAATCGGTGGTGCGACTCAAAATGGATGACTGGGACAAGTCGCTGACCTGGGGCCTCGGCGGCGATCAGCTGCGCATTTACAATCGCGAGGTGGAGAACTCACTGCTCAACGCGGAACGGTTCGACGCCATCGACTCCACCATGGGCGGCCCGAACCGCTCCTCCATCCTGTCGACCGGCTGGAAACATCTGCTGGCTTCACAGAGCCATGACGTTGGTCTGTGCGAATACTCACGCTGGCAGCAAGACCGCATGGCGCCACTCCACCGCCTGGAGGATCACCACAACTTTACGTGGGGCGATCTCGGTTACAACCTTCTGGATTTAGCTAACGCCGCGGGCGGCCGCGTCCTGGCGGCGTCGCTGCACGATATCAACCGTCGGATTGACACCGGTCGTGCCGCTCCCGGGACCGAGGCGTGCACCGTTTTCAACGGCTCACCGTGGGCACGATCCGGGATTGTGGAGACCGGCCGCATCTACCCGATCCCGGGCCACGCGTCGAGCGTGGTGGTGCGCGACGCAGAGGGACAGGCCGTGCCGACGCAGCTGGTCTCTGCGACGCGCAATCGCGAAGGCGGGTTGGTCGCCGCTCGCGTGGAGTTTGCCGCCGCCAACGTACCGGCGCTGGGTTACCGCGTTTTTCATGTCGTATTCGGCCGGAATTTGCCGCAAGCGCGCAGCCGGCTCGTTACCGATACTGCACAGTTGAGCATGGAAAACCCGGCCGTTTCGGTTCGGCTGGACCGGGTGACGGGCGCAATCGACAGTCTGGTGGACCGGCGCACCGGGCAGCAGATGGCAGCTTCCGGCGCGAACGGCTACCCGGTTTTTCGCGGTCAACCGAACACCGCCTATCCACTTCGCAGCGGACTGCCGGCGGAGTACGACAGCAGCAAAACACACGCACAGGTCAGCTGGGTAGTGAGGGGCCCTGTTCGGAGCACGCTGAAGGCGCGGTTCGGCTGGAACGGCCTCGTGTACGAAACGTACATCTCGGTGGATGCTGTGGATCCTTACGTAGAGGTGACCACGCGGCTGCTGACTCAGGCGCCGCCGGCGCCGGATGTGGACCCCAAGGTGATCAGGAAGGGGTACTGGCTCTCGTTTGCGCCGGCATTCAAGCCCGAGACCATTGTGCGCGACTATCCGCTGGCGATTGGTACCACCACTAAATCGGAGTTTCACGCACTCACTTTCGTGGATATGCTTTCGCAGAATGCCGGGCTGCTGCTCCTCCATTCCGGGACGGAGTGGTTCCGCATGGAGCCGTCGGGCGAGATATCGAACCTGGTGATGCGCGAGTGGGAATCTACCTACAGTGGGGAGTATGGCTGGCCGCGCTATGCCCAATATCGCCATGCCCTGATGCCCCACGGACCGGGCTTTACAAATGCCGATCGTGTGCATGCCGCCACGGACTTTACCAACCCGATGATCGCGCTTCTGGCGCCGCCACATCCGGGACGACTGGCGCCGCAGGGCAGTTTTGTGTCGGTGAGCCCGTCAGCGGCGGAATTGACGGAGCTGCGGCAGCTCCCGGGCGGCGGGTTGGAGTTCCGGCTTCTCAACACCGGGGCGGGGGCGGTGTATGCCACGGTGCGCCTTCCGGGCCGCGCACGTGCTGCCGTTGAGACCAATCTGGTCGGCACAACCACCGGAACATGCAGCACCCAGAGCGGCGCGGAGCATGTTCCGCTGGGCCCATGGCGGTTCCAGACCGTTGTTGTGCGATGACCCGGCGCGCTGACGGTTAGGCCGCGCAGCCCTCAACGCCGCATCGCGTACCGATTGCGGTAAGAAGGTCCCAGAGCGCCACAGCCACCGATTCCGCGGCATCGCCCGCCTTGCCGGCATCATCGCCGGTTTCGATCCGGCGCTGAAGTAACGCGCGCACCTCGGCGGCATGATGCACATCCAGGTCGCGGTGGACGCGGAAGTACTGGAGCGCGCGCTCGTCGGTTACACCATAGAACCGCAGCAAGCCATCGATCTTGGTCGCGCTCACTGCAGGCATCTGACGCTCGTAGGCATAGAGCGCGGCCAGGCCGGCGGCGAAGCATCCACTGTTCACGGCCGCCGTGAATGCGGCCGTCAGCCCGGCGGATGCCGCCCCGGCCCGCGCATCGGCAACCTCTTGCCGCGGTGCGCCGGCGCCTTCCGCGAAGCGCAACCAGAGCTCGGGGTGGTTCTCGTCGCCGTCGATCTCCTCATGCAGGTTGCGGCGGAGTGCATCACGCTCCACGTCATCGCCGGCGGAATCCACAAGCGTGCAGATATGACCGGGAAACGCGGCGATGTGGTGGTAGTAGTCGCTGGCGTAGAGCGCCACGTCCTGACGCGTGAGCGCGCCCTTCTGCCAGGCCTGATAGAACGGATGGTTGAGGATCGACCATTCGTTGAGGCGGCTGTCAAGAAGGTCAAGGGTGGCTTCGGATGAACGGGATGCGGGCACTGGCAAACCTCCGGGCGGCGAAGTGTTCGGCTGGTAGTATGGTACCGCTTCAGGCGCGAAGCGCGCATTACGGCCGGACTCTACCGGTATCGCTTTCCGCCTTTACAATTGGCGCGCGAGTTGAAGAGGGGAGGCGCCGATAATGAGCATGTCTGATGAAATGATCGCGTTCGGTACAGCGGCTCTGGCTGCCGCCGCAAGTGCGATAATGCTGTTTTCCGCATCCGGTGGGTACCATCCTTACAGCTTCTACGAGTGGATGCGACTCCTGGTGCTGATCAGCTCCGGATGCAGCGCGTGGGTGCTGCTGCGGTATGCGCCGAGACTGGCGCCGGCCGGTATCGCGCTGGCCGCTTTCGGTCTCTTCCTGGTTTTTGCAAAGATGCGGCGCGCCGAATGGCCGCCGTTCGACGTCTGCGGCGCCGTGGCGTTTCTGGTGGCGGCGTTCTACGCGGGATGCCGCGCTCTCGGCGTGGCGCCGGATCCCGCCCCATGAGGTTCGGCAGGGCGCGGTCTGTAAGGGTGAGCGCCAGGTTCGGCAGGACGGCGAAGCCGGAATGGCAGGATGGAGGCCGATGAATGAAACCCGGAACAGCGTTCCTTCGCCTAATGGCGCTTGCCCTCGTATGTCTGGCGGCTTCGGCAGCTGCGGCCAGCGGCCAATCCACGGCAAAACCACTCACGGCCGCCCAGGTGTTTGCACTGCGGCAGGGATGCGTCTACACCATTGAGACCGACACGAAACAGGGCACCGGCTTTGCCGTTGACGGCATGATCTGGACCTGTTACCACGTGGTAGCCGGCGCGAAGACAATCCAGCTGGAACGGCAGGGCGAAGCGCCAATACCGGTGGAACGTGTGCTCGCGGCCGATCCTCACGCCGACGTCGCGATACTTTTGCCCGAGGGTTCTGTGGACGCGCACGCACTGAAGATGTCGAATATCACTTCCACATGCGCCGTTGGCGATCCACTCTATGTTATCGGTACGCCGGAGGGACTCGGACAGACCCTCACTTCCGGGCTGCTCTCAGCCATTCGCACACAAAACGGGCGGAAGCTGCTTCAACTCTCCGCATCCGTCTCTCCCGGCAGCAGCGGCAGCCCGGTGTTTGACCAGTATGGCAACGTGGCCGGCATGGTGCAGTCCCAGTACAAGGAGGGCCAGCAGCTCAACTTTGCGATAAGCGCAAAGGCATTGACCGCGGTTCCGTGGGGAGTACCGATCGGGACGGCGTTGGGAGGCCCGACAGGTGGCGGGCTGGTTGGCGGAAACGCCAGCGACGCACCTGCACCGAACTCACCGAGCCGCTTTGTCGCAGCGGACAGTTCGAATGTACTCAAGGGGGTAACCGCGGTCCGTCTCACGGCCGACACAAGTCCAAGGGCAACGAGAGCCGGCTTGACTGCTGACGCCATAACGCACCAGGTTGCCAATCAGCTGCGGGCCGCCGGCCTGTCGCTGGCGACGAAAGATGAATGGCTGAAATCGCACGATATCCCGGAAATCGACGTGTCCGTCGTCGGCTTTACTGACCGCGGATTTCAGGCGGCAACATTCTACGTGGAGCTTGGTATTGAAGAGGACGCGCGGATCGACCGAGACCGCGGGAGGACGCGAGTTTACGGCGTTACGACCTGGGATGATGGCATGGTGGAGCTAACAACCCCCGACGCATTCGTCGCCGACGCGATGAAAGCCGTGACTGAAAGGGTGGACCACTTCCTTGCCGATTATCGCAAGGCGAACCCCCCGCCGCAGTAGTCTGACGGGTACGGCTAGCGGGTTTGCCGGGCATGGCCGTCACTGTCGCGGTACACTGGCGTCGGCAGCGGGTCAAACGGCCGATTCGGACGGCACGGCGGATTATCTGAGCGCGCAATGTCCAAACAACGCACCATTCTATCCGCGAGCATCGGACACGACGTGACCCGGGCGATGCATGTTCTGCGGTCGAATTCTGATACCGCGACCGTTGGACGGTTCACCACGGCAGTTCTGCGATTCGATCGCGTGGCGACGCCTGGCGCTTCGGACCTCGACTTTTGCCACCTGTTTGCAGAAGAGGTGCGGGCGGACCGCGAGGAACCGCTGCAATCCACGCGCTTAACGCCGTGGTTCTCGCTGCGGGGCCTGCCGGCACGGCAGCCATGCGCGTTCGACGGACCCATGTTTCAACATCCGCTTGCTCTACCAGTGGGTGAACCAGTGGAAGGCGACGGGCCTGTGGCTGCCGACCGCACAGCCAACGCTCCCGAAGGCGGGCGCGGAGTCAGCGGGCCGGCGCGCAGCCCGGCGGCTTCGCCATGAGAATCGTCTCGCTGCTTCCTAGCGCCACCGAGATTGTGTGCGCAATCGGGCTGGAGGCAAACCTCGTGGGTGTGACGCACGAGTGCGACTGGCCGCCGAGTGTAAAGCTGCTCCCAAAGGTTACGCGAACGCTGATACCACACGACGCTTCGGGCGCCGAAATCGACCGGCTCGTGCGGGAACAACTCGGCGCAAAATCGGCGCTTTACACCCTGGACATGGACCTACTGGAACGGCTGCGCCCAGACCTCCTGATCACCCAGGCGCTCTGCGACGTATGTGCGGTGCCTGAGGCGGAAGTAACTGCTGCCGCATGCGCGCTTCCCGGCCAACCGGTTGTGGTAAACCTCGAGCCAATGACGCTGGAGGAAGTGCTCGGCTCGATGATCGAGGTCGGCCGTGCGGCCGGCTGTGAGGCGGCGGCACTGGCGGCGGTAGCGAAGCTTCGGGCACGTATTTCCACCGTTGAGCGCGTCACGGCAGAGATCTCTGCCGCAGCATGGCCGCGCGTGGCATTCCTGGAGTGGATAGACCCGCTCTTCAATGGCGGCCACTGGAATCCCGGCATTATCCAGATGGCGGGCGGGATCGATCTGCTCGGAAACCCCGGCCGGCCTTCGCGAACCGTGTCGCACCAGGAGCTGTGCGACTCCATGCCGGAGGTGATCTTTGTGGCGTGCTGCGGATTCTCAACGGCGCGCGCCCTGCAGGACCTGGGCGCTCTGCAGCGGATAGACGGTTGGATGGATTTGCCTGCCGTGCAAAATGGACGGATCTACTTTACCGACGGCGCCGCCTACTTCAGCCGCCCAGGGCCCAGGCTGGTGGACAGCCTGGAGATACTTGCCCATGCGCTCCATCCGGAGGAGCACAGCCTGCCACCGGGCCTTCCTGCCGCTGAGGTTCCACCGTACGGGCCTGAGGATTGAGCGGGCTGCGTGATGGCGGCCGCCTGGATCGGCCCTGTATTAGACCGACGAACAAGCCTCGCAAGCGGCGGGACCGGCGCCATCCCCGGTCCCGTCGCCCCGTCAGATTCTCTTATGCTTCACGTAGTCCAGGAGCTTGACGGCGCACCGGGCGAGTCGGACCGCTTGCGCAATATCAGGACATGGCCGGAGTTCGCAGTGTTGCGCAGCCCAGGGATCCGCGCCATCTGGTGCAATGCGGACTGGATACGGCATATCTGTAAAGCATTCGGCGCCGAGTTCGCAGACGCCCAGAAGATCGCCGCTGGGGTACCGCGCTGCTTGCTGGTAGTCCCGAACGCCCGCATCAGTTTGCAGTGCGCCGGTCCGGATGTGGAAAGATAACCCCTCGTCGTCAGTCGCACACTCGAAAGCTTCAGATGCAAAGCGGCCGTCTCGCTGCTGGCTCTTTTTGAATCTTCGGAGATAGGAATCCACGCACGAGCCAGTCACTCCCGCCTCGTGAGCCAGCCGAGATACCCTCTGACTTGGTCCGGCGAGTTAACGGTGTAGACGGCGTACGAGCCGGACACGCCGTCCAGGACAATCGTTGCGCCGCCGTGATCCGGCAAGATAACAAGCGCCAGTTGCTTGCCAGTCCCCGCAAAATCGACCAACAGTTCCGCACCGCCGTCGGAACGCGCAAACGGCGTTAGCGTAAAGTCCTCGATGCTAAAGTTGGGATTCAGGAGCGCGGCATGCGTCAATTCTGCCGCGGTGTCCGCGAGAAAGCGGCGCGCGACACCGGCCACTGGGGCGCCACCTTCATCAATTACCTCCTCCGAATTCGCTGCGAGCGCGGCGAGAACAGGCTGGACGGCTTCTTTGACGAACTGTGGCACAGCAGACAGTTGCGCTGACGCGGACTCGCGGCGCCAGACCTCCGAACGCGTGGTGCTGTTCTCCGCAGCAGGCTGGCTAGCGAGTGTATCAGTTGTTTCTGGCATAGCCCCACTCCTCCAAGGCTCGCTCCGAGAGCAGTGATAGAAAGAACGGCTGGATCACATCGTGCATTCGGGCCAAATCGCTCCACTGACTGCCTCCGCCGCCGACCAACGTTCCTGCCGTCGTTGTGATTACGAACGCTGGTCGGTCCACCATTGCAGATGAACCGTCCTCCTGCAGCAACGGTACCTGGGTTGGCCATTCTTGCAGGGTAATCCGGAAATCGTGACCCTCTGACTCATGCCAATCAAGGCTTAGCGCATGCAACGGCTTGTCAGCCGCCATGTGCGGCACGACACCGGGCTGGAAATACCGCAACGCCTCTTGCGTTGGATCCGAGGATTGCGGCGGGATGATCAGATTGGCGTAGGTAATGTTTACAATGCCAATCTCCAGCGCGCCGGTCCCCAGTACAGCCGACAGCTCCTGGCACCCGAGTTCCAACACACCGCGAAGTTCCGGAAACCGCGGGTACGGTACGTGCCACGCATTCAGCCATCGTGACGAAATGGATGTGGAGAGGAGGACTAATTCTGCGTTCTTACGCCTAAACGTGACACCACAGAGGCGCCCGGCTAGAGGCATCTGCGCCGGTTGTGGAAGCGAGCCCTCAACGACGTCGGCTTCTGCCGACTTATCGAATTCTTCCGGCAGCCGTTTCCAGAAGCTTGCATAATCGCTGAATGCCAGTTCCTTACGTTGCTTGAAGGCGGCGCGGAGCGATACTTCCTGAAGCGGCAGATTCGAGAATTGCACCATCATACGTTTGTCCCGATACGTTATACGCAGACGGCATCCATTCCTGTTCAGATCGAACTGCGACCGGTTGGCCGCCCGCCGTGACGCGCCGTCACTGGCACTGCGTTGGCCAACCAATTCGAGGCTCGAGGCTGTAAACTTCCATTTGGGTTTGGCGCAAAAATCCACGCCAAACTGGCGCCAAACGAGTGGCACGTTGTGCGCGCTGCCACTCGCCTTATGAGGGCCGCACCGGCTGAAACCAGGTGCGGGGCCTATGACGACTCCAGTGGCTCGGTTCCTTCGTTCATGATCTGCAGAAGCGGCTGAAACATAAACAAGCGACGGCGCTTGCGCCCGTCGACCTCAGCCAGAATGTGCATGCCGACCATCTGCCGAATGGCCTTCATGACGGTTGGGTGGCTGAGATTGAGCGCGGCGGCCGCTGACGGCGCTGAGAATACGGGATGGGTGTTCATCCATGCATGGAGGCGCAGAAGCGTACCGGACGATGGGCCGACTTTCTGGAGCAGTATGCGTGTTTCGGTCTCCAGGTTTCGGATACGCTGGGCCGTCTCACAGGCCCGACGTGCAGTCTCTTCCACCACCTCCAGAAAGAATAGCAGCCACTCCTCCCATACTCCCTCCATGCGCACGCGCTGCAGCAGGCTGTAATACTCGTCGCGCCGGCGCTTCAGGCCCAGGCTGAGATAGAGCAGGGGCTTGGCCAGCACCTTCTCGTTGCAGAGGATGAGCGTGATGAGCATCCGACCGAGACGCCCGTTTCCATCCAGAAACGGGTGGATGGTCTCGAATTGAACATGAACCAGCGCGGCCTTGATCAGTGGCTGGGTGGTGACCGGCTGGTTGTGCCAGAACTTCTCAAGCGCTCCCACGCAGCGAGCCACCTCGCCGGGCGGCGGTGGTACAAAGATCGCGTTCCCCGGGCGCGAGCCGCCGATCCAGTTTTGCGACGTGCGATATTCTCCCGGGGCGGCATTTCCGCCGCGGCCACTTGCGAGCAGCAGACGGTGCATCTCTCGCAGCAGGCGGATCGTGAGCGGTGCGCCCTCGCGCAGGCAGCCAATGCCATAAGATAGCGCCTTTACATAGTTCAAGACCTGACGCGCATCCTCGGCATGGAAGCCCGGTGTCGCTTCGATTTCGAAGAGCAGGAGATCATTGAGCGACGACTGTGTCCCTTCGATTTGCGACGATACGACCGCCTCCTTGCGAATGTAGAAGTACAGAAACATGTCCAGACTTTCCACAACCTCACTTAGGCCATCCAGCCGGCCAAGCGCGAGGCAGGCGTGTTCCAGCGCCGCCGTAGTGCGGCTGTCGGACTGCAGCGGCGGGTTGGGCGGAAGGTCAACCGGCACAAACGCCCGAAATTGCTCTCCGGGTACGCGCTGCACGAGTTGTCGGCCCTGTGGTCCACGATTCATGGGGCTTTTAGTGTAAGAGTCCTTGCATTACGAAACGCTAATGTAAGTTTACACCAACAGATTTACATTAGGGTGGCCGGAACCTCGGCCGGCCGTCGCCGCTGACGTCGGACTGAGCCGAGCGTATTACAGCGCTTTCGAACGAGGAGTAAGGGACATCTCTGTTCCCGTTCTTATGCCGGTCGCGGCGGCGCTCAATATCGCCCGGAGACTCAGTAAGCAACGGACGGCGACCGAAATGCCCGCCAGCGAGCTGGCGCTGAATGCGCTGGCGGCGCTGCGTAAACGCAGGCCCGTAGGCAGCACACGTGATGCCGCGTTGGGGCGGATGGCGTACTGCGCAACCGGTCGGCTGGCAGCTCCGAGAACCCAGCTGCAGCCGGGTCCGAGCTGTTAGCAGCGCGCTCTCGCCGCGGCCTGCCGCGTCTGGCTGCTTCAGCCGCGCAGGGCGGTTACCGACCGGCCGCGAAGCGGGTACAGTTTAGATGGGATGCAGGCATGAGCGTGACGCTCGGCCGCGTTCCGCCAACCGCTCTCAAACGGCATGTTCGGGCCGATTGCCCAATGCACGCTTTGCCGGAGGAGAGCGCGATACGCATTGGCGCCGGGACGCGCAATGTTCAGAACCTCCGGCTGTCGCGCCGGTTCGGCCGGCGGCAGATATCGGCGCCGACGACGCGCCGCGCTTTCGCTAGCGCCGCTGCAGCTCAGCATCTGGCTGATCTGGTGGCTGCAGCCACCGTGCACGATAGCGCCGGGCGCTCGAAGCGCGGCCGCGCCAATTCCCGCCATGGCTGCCGCGTGCCGCTGCCCGATGTGCGCGGGTAAGGCGCACTGCTGCTGTGGCATGTCAGCGACGGCCTCCCCGGTCTGCATCGTTGCCTGCTCTCTGCCAGCCGCCACGCCTTTGGCCGTGGAGCGTGCTCCCGCTATCGATTGGCGGCGCCAGAGCCTACCGCCATCGCCGGCACGCCAGGTTGTTTCGTATCTTTTGACCGTTCAGCCAAACAACTATTTCGCTCCTCCCGCGCCACCTCCACGGACCACGTTTCTCTAGCCCGCAGAGGCGTACAGAGAGAACATTGGGCCGCCAGTAACGGGCCGCGCGCGGACTGCCGATCCGGTTGCGAATCGGGCCGACCAGCGCTGCGCCGGGCGCACGCGACCCAGTGCGAACACGCGCGATTATCGAGGAGGAGTTTCATGAAACGACAGGCATTCACGCTCATCGAGCTGTTAGTTGTTATAGCGATTATAGGAATACTGGCGGCTCTGCTGTTGCCGGTATTTGCCGCTGCCCGCGAGAAGGCGCGCACCATTGTGTGCCTCTCCAACTGCCGGCAGACCGGAATGGCGCTCTCCATGTACGTGGAAGACTGGGATGAGAAGTATCCACAGGAGCATCCTACAGCGGCCGATCCCGTGGATCAGGACAGCACCGGCCAGCTGGAGACCATCGACTATGGGTCTCCATTTGCGAAGATCCTGCCGTACGTTGGCAGCCGCTCCGACCGGTCGACGGCCATTTACGTCTGCCCATCGGATCCGGATCCGCACGGCGCCAGGCTGCTGGTCAACGGCCTCTGCCCGGGCGGTGGCGCGCCACCCGGGGGATTGAACAGCTATCTTATCAACGCCTACTACCTCTTCGGCGCCACGCTGGCGCAAATCCCGGATCCCTCGGAGTCGATCTATATCGCGGAACGCAAAGACAGCTTCTGCGATGTCCACTACCATCCGTGGCTGGCCGAGGCCCAGGATCCCACGGGACCTGCAGACACCGTGAACCCCGTGGCAATCGCCGCAGTGCGCCACACCGGCGGGGCAAACTACGTCTACGCCGACGGCCATGCAAAGTGGTCCACCTTCCCGGCAACTCGCGCGCCGTTCGCGGGACACGAGCTCTTTGGCCAGCATCAGGCGTTCTAGATCATGGCGAGGCAGCGCGGACCCATAGGCCGCGTTGTTTGTTCGAGGCGGCTGCACCGGTGCTCGGGCTTCGACAGGCCTGCTGCCGACGCGGCCGCCGAGTTACTATGCCAGGAGCCGTTCGGCGCTCGCCGTAAAGCTGTGCCATCCGGACCGGTAGCTCCTGCGCTTCTGGATGCTCAGCGTACGGCCTCGCAGCCCGCAGGGCGGTGAACTCAATTTCGCCAGCATGTTCGATGACGAAATGATGATCGCGAATGATTCCTTTACCGCCATCCGGTCCAGATCAGTTTTCCAACTCTTGCCGGATGGCGGATTCGAGAGCATGAAGTCGAACTCACCGGTCGGGAAGCCGTCTTGAGAAAGGATCGACCCCAACCGGACGTTCCCGGCTTCTTCACCCTCTCCCTTCAGCAGCAGGTCGGCTTCAGTAATCGCATAAGTCTCGGCGTTTAATTCTTGACCATACAGATTGATCGCCACTTCCTCATCATCGTGACTAGCCAACTCGCGCAGCCGTGCCTCGGCGACGGTCAACATCCCGCGGGTGCCGCAAGCACGGCCATACACCAGGTAGATGCCCGATTCGATCTTTTAAGCGATTGGCAAGAAGATACGGTCAGCCATCAACTTCACTACGTCGCGCAGTGTAAAGTGCTCACCAGCCTCCTCGTTATTCTCTTCGTTACAGCGACGAATTAGCTCCTCGAAATTCGCCCCCATCGCGTGATTGTCGAGTGCCCGCAGGCGGATCGAACCATCCGTATTCATAACTGGCGAGGGACCGAGATTGGTTTCGCGCGCGAGGAACTTCTCAATCAAGCTTCCAAGAATGTCGGCATCACCGAGTGTCGAAATCTGGTTGCGAAACTTGAACTTCTCCAGGATGTCCTGCACATTGGGGGAAAAGCCGTCGAGGTATGCTTCAAAGTCAGCCTTTAGCTGTTGCTCTTTCGCCCGCGCACGTAAATCGCGAAGCGTGAGCGGCGAAGCCTTGTAGAATGCTAGTCCGCAGCCTGTCGGAGTGCTGCGTCGTGATTTGTGATTCCAGAGTCATCGAGCCGGTTGTTCATGTCGAGGACTTGCTGCTTCTTCTCTTCCAAGACGGCATCCAGCCGTCGAATCACCGTCATGGGAAGGATCATGTCGCGGTACTTGCCACGCACGTACACATCCCTCGACACATCGTCTGCAATGCCCCATATGAGGTTTGCGACCCGAGCAAGGTTGCCGTCGCTTATGGCATGCCTTGCCTGAAATGAAGACTTTCGAAATACATACTCGGGACAACCTAGCTCAATCGGAATCACCGGACCATCTAATCTTGGGTCCGGTAGTATTATGCAGGCTGTAAAGGGAGGAATGAGGCAACGACACGGAGTCACATTTTCGCATATACAGCGTATCGTCACTGTTCCCCTCGGTCGGTCCGTAATCCTCCGTGAATTGGCCCTCTCGCTGCTTGGATCGCATCCGCGAATAACCTCCTCACACGCAGCCCCGTGACTCGCAAGCGACCTGGTCATGCCAGTCAAGCAGGATATCCAAGAAACGAATAGAATTGATAACTAGGTTCCCTCCCGCGACCGCCTGTCTGTCGAGGAAGCAAACCATAAAGAGTAGGGCTCTCTCGACTCATGGAGCTACACGTTAGGAGCGATCGGTGGGCGCGAAGCATATTCGTTGTGGAAGGTTCGCGAATCTCAGCGAGCGCGAAGCGACCGAGTGGCTGCTTGCTCGACTTATCGGGTTGGGTACTAAGGACTCATGGGTTCTTCTCTCCAATTTGTCTATTTCCCCTAACTCCTCAAGATTAGCGGACGAACTTGACCTCGTTGTGATTGGTCCGACGGGTATCCACTTAATCGAAGTTAAGCACTGGGATAAGGAATATCTAAAGCGTGACCCCGATCGCATGGTCGATTTCGAGGCAGATAAGCTAAATGACAAAGCCAGACGCCTAAAGGGAGTAGTTAGTGGTCTCCATAAGTTTGACGTAGGCTTTGTCGCGGGCAAGTTGCTGCTGACCAGGGGCGAAGGCGAGAAGTTCCAGGAATCGACCGGGCGACGACGTGTTCGCGGTATTGAAGTGTTCGGACGCCCTGAATGGCGTGCATTACTAGATATAGACGGCACCGCCGCTCTAAGCGATCAACAAGTCACTGCCATTTGCAAATCGCTCCAACCGCTTGCGGGTGCAGCATTGGATGAGTCCTTGCACACATTCATGGACTACGGTGAACTCACACCTCTGCCATCTCCATACGCTCCCTTTCATCAGGTATATCGCGGGCGGCGCAAGCCATCTCGCGATCGAATAGTCCTACACCTTTTCGACCTGTCGGCGAGCCCGGACCGCAACGCTCCTGCGCTTGCTAGGCGCGAGTTCGAGGCTATGCAGAGACTTCAAAAGTCGCCGTGGCTTCCTAGCATCCTCGACTCATTCCAATATGCGCCGGCATATCCTGGTGAGATTGCCTTCTTTTCCTATTTGGATACCGAAGCGGCGAGCCTACGTGAGCGGGCAACAGACACGGCATGGGACTTTTCTGGTCGCCTGCACTCAGCCTTGCGGTGTGTGGATGCTCTATTGAGCCTTCATGAACCAGACGGTATTGCGACAGATGCTCCATTTCTTCATCGGAACCTAAATCCGGATAGCGTTCGTGTTCGTTCAAACGGAGAGCCACTCTTTACGCAGCTTCAATCTGCCCGAATACCTGGTGCTGTGACGGTTGGGCCCGCGTTTGCCACACAGATGTCGGAGCACATTTTTTTTACGGCGCCTGAAATCCGAGAAGCAGGACTTGGGGCCGCGTCCACAGCCTCGGATGTTTACGCCCTTTGTGCAACCCTTTTGGTAGTATTCGAAAGTCTCGATGACCCGCTTGCGCCGCAGGTCTGTGCCACGCTCCAGAACGGTTTGGTAGAGGCTCCGGACGCTAGATGCACGCTCCATTCCTTGCGTGATATGTTGGAGACCATTAAATCACTTACGAATGAGGTGTCAGACGAGGCTCCTGCTGAAAATCAGCTCGAGCCTCCTAGTATTAGCGTTGCCTATTGGGATGAGGACACTGTTCGTCCGCTTCACGGACGCTACTATCGCATCATAACTCGTCTTGGTTCCGGAGGCGTGGGGACTACATTTAAGGTAGTTGAAACCGACCGCACTGGCACTGAAGAGAAAGCAGGTCCCTATGTGGCAAAGGTCTTCACGAATCCGGCGCTCAGTGATGCAGCTATCCGAGCGTATAACCGCGTCCGTGCCAACACGGACGATCCGGCACTTGCGGGAGTTCTAGAGGTTGCGCCGAACTGGAAACCAGACGCGATCTCAGCCCTTCTCCATTGGGTACACGGCGAGTCACTTCACGATCTAATTGGCGTACTTCCAATCCACCTTGAAGACTTAGGGGAGAGCTCGGTTGAGGAGAGTGTGCTTCGTTGGGCATGTGATCTCTGCGAAGGGCTTTCGCGCTTACATCAAGCAGGTTTGGCTCACGGCGATGTGAGCCCACGGAACATAATTGTCAATGGAGGCAGTGTTACGCTCACTGACTATGATCTTGTGGCGGAGAGTGGTAGCCGTCCGCTCGGTGGGACCGCCGCCTATTGTGCCCCAAACGTTGAAACTCGCGTGTCCCTAACTCTCTCCGACGATCTCTTCGCTCTTACCGCCTCGCTGTTTCACGCGCTCTTCGACCGGAGACCATTTGATTACGATGGAGTATCCCAGAAGGGAAGAGGATTGAACTGGGAAGGCATCGTCCGCGACGACTGGCCCCGTCTTTCCAACTTTTTCGACCGCGCGACTGATCCCGACCCCGCGCATCGCTTCTCAGACGCAAGGGACGCGCTCGCTTTCCTGCGAGCACTAACAGTTCCTACATCCAGAAATCCGCACATTCCCACAACCGCCGATCCGACTCAAGTGTGGACCGAACAACATGTTCCATGGCTCGGTCAACTGCTGCAAGGATACCCCGGCTCTCCGCTTCATGGAAATGTTGAAACACGCGGACTGGACAGCGAGTTCGCTCGTGCGACGTACGTAGAAACAGCGCTCGACAAGATGATAGCTGACGAAATCAGGTCGCGTAAGATTAGCTTGGTAATTCTCTGCGGTAACGCAGGAGACGGCAAAACTGCATTCCTTCAGAATTTAGCGGCAAACCTCAGACTTCCACCGGTCGCCTCGGCGCAACGCATATGGAATGAGGTTCTCCCTGATGGACTTCAGCTCTATGCCAACCTCGATGGTTCCGCTGCGTATCAGGGTCGATCAGCCAATAGCCTACTCAATGAACTGTTTGCTCCATTTACAACTCCAGATTTTCCGGTCGCCAGAACACACCTGGTGGCCATTAACGACGGCCCTTTGCTCGCATGGTTGATTGAAGCCGAACGGAGTTACCTGACCGACCAACTTGAAGCAGGTTTGCAGGCTGAGTCGGGTGAAGGGCTAGATTCGCGTATTCGGTTCGTGGACCTCAACGCTCGCTCGCTGGTTGGAGACGGATCATCCTTTAGCGGTGCCCCTCGCACCGAGTTCTTAGGCACACTGATGAGTCGAATGCTTGGCGAAGTTGAAACATGGAAGGCATGTGAGACTTGTTCAGCGCAATCCCGATGCTCGGCGCGGCACTCCGTTCTGTTGCTCCAAGACCCAGAAGTTGGTCTTCTCATTCGCGAACGACTAACGCGAGCTCTTCAGGCTGTTCATCAGCGAGGTGAAATCCACATAACTGCTCGTGAGCTGCGCGCGGCACTTACCTACATCTTTTTCGGCATACATGACTGCGGAGACCTTCACACTGATCCCGCTTTGCAACCTCCAGCGTACTACGATCGAGCATTCGACCCAAACGTACTTCACCGACAGGGCGAGCTTCTTTCTGAACTCCGCGTACTTGACCCCGCCCTTGATACTCAGCCACCTATTGATAGGGAGCTATTGCGGGAGGGAATGGAGGAAGGCAATGGGTTGCCGCTCCGTTCACTACGTCGCCGAGCCTATTTCGAATGGCCCACCGAACGTATTCAGCAAGTGGGGGGAGACGAGTCAGCGCTCACGCTCGCAAGGGGGAGACATCTTGCCACGTTCCTGCGCGCGGCCGCTGGAACGGATGCGGAACGGGCGGAAATATGCATCGACCTTTGTTCGGGCATTGCCCACCTTGAGGCTCTGCCGGCACGGGAGGCCCAATTTGACCTGAAGTTCGTCCCACTCAAGATCACACCGCGCACCCCGACCGAGACGACTTTTTGGATAAATAAACGGCGTGAGCGCTTTAAGCTCTACCCGCGGGCATCGCGCGCCGTTCCGGGGATCGATTCACTTCCGACGCATCTCGTACTTTCGTATGAATTCGAAAACGGCCACAAGGAGGAGCTGATTATTGGTGGCGAGCTTTTCCACTTGCTCTTGGAATTGAAAGAAGGCTACCAGTTGACTGACGCCCAATCGGACGACATATTTGCCAACCTCATGATTTTCAAGCAGCGACTAACGCAGGAAGGAGATCGCGGTCTCTTCGCATCTAATCCTCAACAGGGACATCAGGTTTTCAGCGTGAGAATTGACAGGTGCGACGGGAATCAAAAGATCATTCTGGCGCCTATCAAGCTTCAAGTTGAGGAACGAGACTAATGGGCAGGAGGATTGTGGAGGAGGTTCTAGGCCGCCGTGAAGCCGGTGAACTTTGGGCAACCGGCTATCGCCCGGCATTCCCGCTGACACCCCAGGAATTTACTCTTGGCGGTGTACTCCCTGCAGTCCTCTATATGATGCGCTGGGGTCAACGCAGAGGCAAAGGCAATTTCGAGGAGGTTTACGACAGGCCAGGAGTGGCGGGGAAGAAGGCTGCGATCTTAGATGTTTCGAACGGACTATCGAGTCGATTCGAGTGGTTCAAAGGGTTCGACAACGATGCCGGGCAGGCCATTCTTGGAGACTTATTACTGGCGTACTGTCTTGAGAACCGCCGACACTGTACTGGAAGAGAGGAACAGGTACAGCGCGTTTTTCCAACTCACTACTTCGCAAGTTGGGTAGATTTGCCTCCAAGAGTCGCGCATTTGCGAGGCGTCCCAGAACTCGTAACAACCACTCTTGCCCGGCAATTACACGGCCCGGTGCTAGAACGCAGCCATCGGGGACATTTTGCAGTCGGCCGGGATTTTGACAGTAACCTCCTGCTTAGGATCTTCGGCACTGGTGCCTATATCGAAGGGCAGCCCGACAACCTCAGCTCCGACCGCTTCGATGAATCCGCAGATGTGGGACTAGATCAGCTATTGACAATCCGACTTGCGCAGTCATTGCACGGTGCTCCTACTAAGATGCGCGATGAGAGCCCCGACATCATCAATCAACAGCCAGTCTCCTTGCGCGCCACCGAGACCTTCTACGACGATCTAAACGTCTTCCTTCGCGCGTATGGGACAACGATTCCGCGACAGGCTTTATTGCCAATTCTCGAATCGTACCTAGCTCTTGGTCTCACAAACATTCTCTTTTCCACGCTTAGAATGCTACTTCAGTGGGCGGAGTCGGGCACACTTCCCCCTAAGGCCGACGAGAGCTCCTGGTCCGTGTTTGTCGATTGTTCGATGTCGATGGACTACGATTTGCGGCGAGCATCCGAAGAAAGCATGGATGACCTTGTTCAACGCTTGGGACGTTTGCCTGTTTGCATGATGTGTCTCCGTATACTGGATCAACGCGCCCGCCAGGAGCGTCTCGATGGTTTACCGGAGCCCACACCCGACCCAACAAACAGAGTGAACTACTTAGGAGATTTGCTCTTCGATCGCCTTGAAGCCAGTAGAGATATTGAAAAAGACATTCGACGGACCTGTTTCAAACTCTCGGACGCGTTAAAGGATTCGGGCGAGGATAGCCCCGCGGTCGACCTACTCGATGACGACAACCAGAAGCCGGCATGGCGCCTGGCTGGGCATGGCGCCTGGCTGAGGGTTTGGTAATCATGATGGGTAGCTCAGTGCAATTGGGTCAGTTTAGGAAGTGCTTGGACGCGTCAATGCATGTAGATAACCCAAACGGCCTTGGTCGCAAGCGGACGAGTACAGTCCAAGGCCGTCGGGCTGAACGACGTTCAGTCGTCTTGTCTAACACGGTGTTGGACTTTCTCGTTCACAGGCACCTACGTGGTGCGAACAAGGGGACGCGCCCTCGAAACCTGTCCATGCACGACTTCCTGTCTATTCTACGTCAGCGATACGGCTTTTATGTCGACGAATCCCCACCCGGACTGTCAGTTTCCTCTGACCTTCTTAACAGAAACCGCGCACTATTTGAGCGTCGGCTACGGGATCTCGGATTGTTTGTGGGTGTGAATGATGCTGAAGCGATGAAACGCCTTCGTGCGAGGTTTGACATCGAGGGCACCGACGATGTCTGAAATAACCTCAGAAGGCATGTTGTCTGAAGTGCACACTCGGTCACTGCGCGAAGCTTTTTGCTCGCTCCTCGGATCCCCGTCTGAAGGAACGATGGCTTTCGCGCGATGCCTATCGCCCGAAACAGTCGCGGCTCTGACCGCCATAACCCCACTTGAGATACCGGGATGGGAGGTTTATGGCGTCGTTGGCGAAGATGTAACAGGCGCTCGGCAGATTACCGCCGATCAGGCAATAGACTTGCGCGAGGCTAAACGCGATAGCATTCTGCTACTAGTAGATATTCACTCCGCGGGTGCCGGAATATATGGCATCTATAGCGCTGTTCGTGAAATCGGAGAGCGAGACTTGTTTACGGCTGCCATCGCCGCAACTAAGAAGCTCCTTTCACGAACTGACCGGTCCTTCGCTGAGGAGGCCTGCCGTCGTGGTCGCAGGCTGGGCCGGCTCAACGCCATCTCGCCCTGGCGAGAATTCGATTTTTATGCGTCATGTGCAGGTAACCCATCTTCAATTGGAGCCGAGGTCTCACGACTCGGCCTGTGGCCAATTGCCAATAGAGAAGGTGGTAGCAAGAGTGAGGACCTCGAACGCTCCGCAGTCATTGTGGAACGTCTCCTACTTTCCTCTAGCGCTACACTCACAGCTCGGGCGCGTGTTGACACGCTTCTCTTACCCGCTGAGGACAGGGTTAGGGCAGTAGAGTTGGAGAAGTTTCTCCGTGACACAGACGGGCTCAGATGGACCGATGCGATTTTGCGAGCACGATACCATCCAGCAGTTTGGCTTAACGCGATCAATCCTGGATTTGACAGCCAGCAATTGAAATCAATAGAAATAGTAAGCTGGCGTTCAAGACCCGATGCTGACCCTCTCAAGTGGTCCGGATTACGGTGTGGGCCGGAAGGCGTACTTCAGTTCATTCTAAGCGTGGACGAACGAGAAAGCGAGCAATGTCGCCTAACTGTACGATGGAAGGTGGCCCCTCCCGGTTTGGACGCTGGCGCGATCACTTACAAAATTGCAGTTGTGACAGGACAACGAAGCGAACTTGCTTCACGTGAGGTTAGCCACACCGGCAAGGAAACTCAGCAATGCGTTTTTTCCGGAGCGGACTTTGCCGACCTGGATACCGACGGAAAATGGGAGGTGAAAATCGTTGTCCATCCCGTCGGTGAGTCGGAACCCAGCCCATTCGATGAACGCGATTCATTGCGGTGGAAAGAGAGCGAGGAGTTTATTCTGCAATTTGGTCATTCGGATGATCCTCACGCGGCAGTTGGACTTGGGCGAAGAGTCCGTGCGCTGGTCGAGGAAGCAGTTAAACTCAACCAAGACGAATTCGCTCTTGCGTGCACGACGTCAATCACAGAAGACCGACAAAGCTGCATCGGCTACCGTATAGCAGGGCGAAGCGCGCGCGTCTTTCGACCACCAATGTTAAGAGCCATTGAGGAAGAGTGGTACGCTCGCGATGGCCGCGCTGGCCGATGGCGTGTCCGTGTGCGAGAAGACGGGACACCACTACGACCACCAGAATTCGTCGAAATGTCTCAGCAAGCACTGCAGGATAGTTCGTGGCGCAGAATGGAGGACACCTCTCGTCTGCTTTCGCAACGCGCGAAAGGTCGCGGTGGCTTACTCGGTTTGATACACCATGACAGTGAGCGTACTACAGACTACGTCAATGCGTGGGCGACCGCTTTAGAAGCCGCACTTAGTGCCGGCAGAGAAGACCTGACTCTGGTTCACACGTTGGAAGTTCAGTCACTGGACGGCACGGTACGTGGACTGATCGTATTACCCTCTCATCCACTTCGAATCGCATGGCATCAGGCATATGATGAATTGGGCTATTACATGCGATATCAAGAGAAATTGAAAGCAGCAGAAGTTGTTAAGACACTTCACGAGTTGGACGGCAGCTTCATTCCGGCCTTTTTGCCGGGGCTCAACATGGGCGAGGTTTTCGTATTTGGGGACACACTTGGATTCTACACGGTTGCTATGACGCTCCATGATGAACCGGAGCCGCAAGCCACGATTGCGCTACTTGCTCGCTGCCTCGCCTCTTCCCGCGAGGAGTTTGCCCTGTCAGTTGGATCGACGGCGGCACAAGCTCTTTCGCGCGAGATCACCAAGTACGCTGACCTCCACGATGAATTTGACCCACTGCATATTCATGCACTGCGCCCTGGCGACGGCTTCATGGTGGCTCAGGCACTTGGTCAGACCCTGCGTCCTAATGAACTTTCTGGCAGACCGATCGACGATATCGATGACGAGAGCAATGAAGCCCGTGTTGCGGCCGTACCTACGGGGCGTCTGACCGGTCCGGGTTTTCGCCTCAATCTCTTCCCGAGTGCGGCATCTCGCGATGCGAGCCTATCAGGCCGATTTCTAGCAGAAATCGCTGAGCGAAGACGTGCTGGTGCCGGTGCGGTTCCCGCTGAAGATCGGTGGATGTTGGAGACATATGAGAAAGAGGGTATCACGCAGCCACGATTGAAATGGGCGCGGCGCGATCACTCAGAGCCCCGCGAACCTGCACACCTCGCGTTAGCATTCGACACATTTGACTCAAGCATTGAGACAGTTCCCGTTTCGTCCCTTCATGAAGCGCGACCGCTTGAAGCGTTCGGGATGGTCCCCGGAATCGCCAGGGTTTTCTCATTCCGACCGACACCGACCTGGATCACGATGGTTGCCCCAAATGTTGATGGTGAAAAGCACCCGCACGCCCGAGTTCTCACCGATCGGCTTCTGCGTCTTCACGCCGTTATTCTGCGTCTTGTGGCCGCCAATCTGGGCGGCGGAGTTGATTCTTGGCCGACCCTCAAAACGCATATATCAGCTGATAAAGCGGATTCAGTTCGTCGCCTACACGAGTTGAGCGACTGGGTGGTTACAGTGGACCGGAACGCGGGTATTGAGTACTTCGATGCACCAAAGGAGGCAGGCGACATCTATGAGACCTACGTGATAGATTGCGTCCCGGAGAGACAAGACCTCGACTTCATCCAGCTCGTCACTTCCACAAGCAAGATTGACGAAGTCATGCGGCTCCTGGATCGAGCTCTTGCGGATATGAATCTCAGTAGCAGTCCGCGCAATTGTGCTTTCTTGCTTGATCGACTTAAGGCCATAAGCGGTCGACTTGCGATGCGGTTTTCCAGCCGCGGGTCAGACCGGGGCGAATTGATTTCGCTGGCTCTCTTTGCGGATAACTGTCTCCGGGCAGACGACGACTTAGCGGTATGGCCATCATTGTTCCGTGGGTTTCTAGTTCCGCTTGACGATGTTCGAGACCTACTATTTGGCGACGGCCGCATTCCACAAGGTGAGTTTTATGAGTCAGCAGAACAACCCGGCCACCTACGTGCAGACCTCGTACACATCTCTACTTCACGACGCGGGTTGCTTCAATTTCAGTTTATCGAGGTCAAGTATCGGCGCTTGCTTCGGTCAGCATTGGATCCTGCCCTGCGAGCTTACATCCGGAAACAATTAGGACACACCCGGCAACAATGGATGCAGAGCTATTTTAGCCCGACCCTCAGCCCAACACAGGCCGCAATTCGGCGCAAGAAACTCGCGCGAGCGCTACGCTTCTACGCAGACAAGGCCCGTCGTCACTCACTGAATGAAGAAGGACATAAACGCATTCTCACAGCGATTGACAGGCTTTACCGTTCGGATGCGGAAGTATCGGGTGATGTTCTTGAGGACCGCGGGTACATATTCTGCCCTGAGCGGTCAGGTGGCGCGATGGAGGTGGATTTCGATGGCGCGAGCCGCATTTATCTATTTGGTCACGAAGGAATGCCAGACGCGGTTCCTAGCGCGGCTTTCATACCAATTGCGCCTTCAACGGCCGAACCACTAGTTGCCATTCCACACTCATATGGAATTGGTGATGAAAGCATAGATGCTTCATCTCAGGTCCATGACATGGAAGGAACAAGTGCGAGGGTAGGCCCCGACCATTCCCTCGATTTGGCGCTGCCAGACCATCAGAGTGAGGATTCCGCAGAAATACACCCGCAATCCGACCTCGCCGCTCCTTTCCAGCTTGGTGCAGGGAGTCTGCTGCTCGGAAATGCATTCGTGGGAGGCACACGTGTTAACTGGAACGTCTCTGTTCACAGTAATCCGC